>DDYW01000185.1 GCA_002348185.1 Candidatus Hydrogenedentes bacterium UBA2224
GCAAGCTGCGCCTGCCTCCTAACACCTCTTCGAACACCGACTTCCGCTTCCGTTCCTTCTTGCTCATCTTCAAATGACCTGACATTACGCCCTCCTGATGGAAGGCTGAATGAGAGGACATTTCTAATGTGGACGCAAGAGGACATTATCACTGTGGTTTGACACGTGGGCGCCGAATCGCGGTTTTGACAGGATGGAGGCGATTGACAGGATGGGCTGTCTGGACACGGGTGCAGGCGCGTCGTGTTCGTCGTACGACCGTCGTGGCGATGGGCCGGGACGCCGGGACGCCGGTCTTTTGACACGAAATCCTTTTCCGTGCTACGCTTTCGTGTTAGCTGTTTCAGGTTGCGGCCAGTCAGTTTCTCCGCGTAAAGGGTTTCATTTCCATGGTAATAGGCACCAATTCACGAACGTCCCTTTTCGATGTGTTGCAGATCGGCGTGAGAGAACACATCCGGGAAGTGGGGTATCCGGAAGAACTCTTCTTTGAGACGCACGATTGCACCATTCTGCTCTCCGGGACCGATTTTGACAACCGCGTGGATTCACTGCGCATCACGTTGAAGCCGAAGAACGGGTTAACCGCGGAACAGGTGTCGGCCAACCTCACCAAAGCCAACATCCCCAACCAGGTGCTGCAGAAAAATGGGTCGCTGGTCGTGAATCTGCCGCCCTTTGAGTGGCGGCAACTGGCCCGGCTGGCGCCCGCGGACAAGATCATCGAGGATTCCGCGGTGCAATCCCTGCGGTCGCGGTCCTGGCAGGTCACGGTCAAGAAGTACCGGCGGACCAATATCAACATCAACGTGTTGATTGAGATCATGAAGGAGCGGGACGCCTCCGACCTGCATCTCCGCGCGGGGTCGCCGCCGTATATCCGTGTGGACAATGACCTGATGCCGCTCGAAGGGCACGGCGTGCTGAGCGCGGACGACATGCAGGACATGGTGTTCCAGTTGGGCGGCCCGAAGGAGGTCGAGCTGCTGGAGGCCGAACGGGAAAGCAGCTTCAACTTTCATGCCACGGGGATCGGGTATCTGCGCGTAAGCGGCTACTTCAAGCACGGGGCCATGGCGCTCGCGGTACGTCTCATTCCGGAGGCGCCGGTGCCGTTCGAACAGCTCAACATCCCGATGGTGGTTCGCAACATTGCCCACAGCCACCGCGGGCTGTTTCTCGTGTGCGGGGTGACGGGTAGCGGGAAGTCGACGACGCTGGCCTCGATGCTGGACTATATCAACGAGCAGCGGCATTGCCATATCATCAGCGTCGAGGACCCCGTGGAATTCGTCTACAAGGACAAGAAGAGCATCATTTCGCAGCGCCAGGTCGGACGGGACACGTTTTCGTTCGCCAACGCGCTTCGCGGGGCCCTGCGCGAAGATCCCGACGTGATCCTGGTCGGCGAGATGCGCGACCTGGAGACGATGGAGGCGGCGATCACCGCCGCCGAGACCGGCCACCTGGTCTTNNCTGGTGTTCAGCACCCTGCATACCATGACCGCGGTGGATACGGTGAACCGCGTCATCAGTTATTTCCCGCAGGCGGAGCGCGATCTCATCCGGCAGGAGCTGGCCTATGCCCTGCGCGGGGTGGTCTGCCAGCGTCTTCTCAAGCGCAAGGGCGGCGGCCGCGTGCCGTGCGTCGAAATCCTGCTGGGGGGTGGTCCGCTCGTGCGCGACGCCATCCTCGAAGGAGAGATCGAGCGCCTGCACCAGATTATCGAAGTGGACAGCGACATGAAGCTGTTCGACCAGCATGCGGTCGAGCTGTTCCAGGCGGGCACGGTTACGCGTGAAGAAGCCGTTTCGGCGTGCAGCAACGAGCAGGCCTTCGATCGCATCATCTCCGGCATCAAATCCTCGGAAGGCCGTAAGATTCTCGGATAGCGCCGCGGCGGGCCGGCGTCCCGCGGCACCCGCAAGGTCTCAGGGCATCCTGAGCCGTCCCGCGCCGGCGTTCAGCCGTTCCCGTCTTCCGCGTCCGGCCGCGCCTCTTCGGGCGCGGGGAGGGCCTGCGTGAATTCCTCCTTGCCGCGCCACCAGCTGTTCCCCGTAGCGCGTTCGAGTGCGGCGTTGGCCACTGCGTATTCCCGCAAGGCCTGGAACAGCGAGGACTGGGCATTGGTGAGGGCGAGCTCGGCGTCGAGGATCTCCGATTGCGTTCCGACGCCTTCCTGGAACCGCAGTTCCGCGAGCCGGAGCCCCTCTTGGGCCAGGGTCACGTTTCCGCGCTCGCTCTCCATCTTGGCCATCGCGTCCTGGATGCTGATGTGGGCCTGGGTCACGTCGAGTTCGACCAGGCGTTCGAGATCGGCGAGCTGATGTTCGAGGCTGGTCACCTGAGCGCGCGCCTCAAGCACGTCATACTTGCGTTTTCCCCCGGTGTAGATGTCGTACTGGGCGCCGAGACCGAAGGTCCACCCGTCGGGCGTAGCCAGGCCGCCCTCGTCGGTATTGGAATACTCCGCCTGGAGTCCGACGGTGGGAAAATACTGGCCCCGGGCGGCTNNATTTGACCTGCTGTTCGGCGGCCTCGAGGGCCTTTCGCAGGGCGGCAATTTCGGGGCGGTTCTCGATGGCCCGGGCGACGTAGTCCGCGACCGGGGTATCGGCGGGCCGCCACTCGATGCTGGGGTCGAGTTGCAGCCGGGTATCCTCCGGGACGAAGAGCACGCGGCGAAGATTGGCTTCGGCGAGACGCAGCGCGTTCTTCGCGGCCACCAGCTCGGATTTCCGGGCGCCCAGCTCGGTCTTGGCCCGCAAAACTTCGAAGTTGCTGATGGTGCCGACGTCGAACATCTGCTGGGCGTCGGTGAGGTTGCGCTCGAAGGTCCGGACGCTCTCGGCCGCCACCTCGACCAGGGACGCGACCAGCAAGACGTCATAAAAGCCCTGTTTGGCGTCGTATTCGACCTGGGCGAGCGTGACGGCTTTCTGCCATTCCCGGGACTCGGCGAGAAACCGCGCGGCGTCGATGGCGGCGCGAATGCGGCCTCCCGCATACAGCACCTGGTCGGCGGTGAAGGTCTCGATGCGAAGGTCGTCGCCGGGCTGGGTCTGCGGGGTCATCCGCTCGGTCAGGTAATTCTGCGCGACGGAGCCGAGGATGTTGAGCAGGATGGACGTGGCGGGGTCGCCGGTGTTGATGAACCCGGCGCCGCTGCCGCCGCCCAGTTTGGCCAGGACGCCGCCCGGATTGCGCTCGTTAAACTCGGTATGAACGAACGTGAGGCTCGTACCCAGTTGGGGAAGCATCTGAGAGCGGGCCTGACCGATGCGCGCGCGCGCCGCCTCGATGTCGCTCTCGGCCTGGAAAATCTTCTCGTTGTTCGCAAGCGCCAGATCGACGCAGCCTCGGACCGTGAGGGTGAGCGGTTCGCCCTCGGCGGGCCGCTCGGCGAGCTCCTCGTGTTGCGACAGGTACGCCCCGATGGCGTCCATGGTCTCCTGCATCGGCGGGGTGCTGATCAGGGCGTTCACGCCGCCGGGCTCGTCTTGCGGCGGCGCGCCGGCCTCGACGGTGACCGGAGCCGCTCCGGTCTCGGGTGCGGAGTCCGTTTCCGCGGCGGCAAACGCAAGGGTGCAGCAGAGCATGCACGCGATGGAGGCGAATCTCATTGTCATGACTGGTCCCATCCCCATGGTTTATGTCGAGCGATCCCCCCCGCGCCGTCTGCGTCACGCCGGGCGCGCATGGATGAACTTCGTATACCCGCAAATCATGATACGCGCAGGCGCGGCAGGGGTCAATGAAAACCCCGCGTTTCCTGAAGTCTATGGCCGGATCCTCAGCTTCTCGAAGCGCCGCACAATGTCGGAATTCCGGAATTCGGTGGCGCCATTGAGGTAGCTGCGGACCCGGTTCCGAAACGGTTTCCACCAGTGTTCGGGAATGCCATCGATGCCTAGCACGGCCCCCAGCAGCGAGCCCGCCGTGGCCGCGGTGCAGTCGTTGTCGAGACCCATGGCCACGGTGACGCCGATGGTGCGGGTGAAATCCCGCTTGCCGAGCGCGAGCCCGAACACCGTCAGGCAGGCATTGTTGTTGGTGTGGACGGCGTCCATGCCCCGGAACCGCTCGTCTACCAGGGTCCGCGCTTCGCGCCAGCCCGTGAGGCCGGGGGCCTGTCGCAGGGCCCATCGGATGTCTCTGGCGAGACGGCACCCGGCCGGAATCTCCGTCAGTCCGAGACGGAGCGCTTCAAGCGGGTCGTCGACGGCGAACGCGGCGGAGATGGCCGCGGCGAAGAACATCGCACCGTAGACGCCGTTGCGGCGGTGAGACAGGCGCGCGTCGCGATACGCCCATTCGGCGGCCTTTTCGGGCCAGCCGGGCGCTGCATAGGCCCAGGGGTCGCAGCGGATGTCCGCGCCGATCCATTCGAGGTACGGATTGTTGAGAACCCCGGCGCGTTGCGCCGGCACCCCGCGTTTCAGGTTTTCGAGCGCGACGTGCTCGGCGGTGCAGGCCATGGGGAGGTACTTGACCCAGGCGTCGCCGACCTCCTCCGTGGTGAAATCGGGCCCGTACGCTTCGAGAATCAGCAGGCCAAGGAGCGTATAGCCAAGGTCGTCGTCGGCGGGCACGGCGCGCATGTGGCCCTTCAGAAAATCGCGAATCCGCGAAACGAGGTAGCACGGCTCGTCAGGGTTGGGATGGTCGGGCCAGTAATCCCGGGGCGGGAACAGCACCCCGCAGCGCGCGGCCAGGCGTTCCATGGCGTCGATGGTCCAGTTCTCGACGGGCGCCCCAAGGGCGCACCCCGCCGCGCGGCCCAGCCACGCGCCTTTCAGGCGTTTCCGGTACTGGGCATCGGTCAGCCCCCCGGTCAATACGCGCGGACCCTCCGGACGCAAGCGGCGGATGGCCTCGAGGCCGTCGGGTTCGGCGGCCTGGAGGGCGCGGTTTACGGGCAGGCGGGTCAATTCCTGGCGGGCCTGTTTGAGCGCACGCCGCAGCCGGGCCACCACCCGCGCGGCCGCGCCGCCCTGTTCGTGGCGCAGATCGGCCCACGCATGCACTTCACGCGCCAGCTCCTCGATGTCCTGGAAATACGGCATCGCCGCCACTCCTCCCGCTCCCGGCCTCTGTGGAAAGCGTAAGTATGCACCAGCGGCGGGCCCGGGGCCAACATCGGGGAGCAGGCAATACCCTCGGACGGGGAGGTATTTGCGGGAGGCCATCGGCGGCGGCGTGGCGGACCGTATGGACACTATGGACGGCATGGACCCTATGGACGTTGCTGTCCGAATGATTTCGAACGGGTTTCTTCCTCCGGCGCAGGCCCCGGCGGACCCGCGTGGTCATCATCTTATCGGAAGCCTCGGGATCGGATAGTGCCACAGCAACCCGATCCCGAAGGTCGAACAGTAGCGCCAAGAATCCTGCGGAGTTGTTACGGGCCGGCCCGTCCATTCCGTCCATCTCGTCCACCAAGTCCACACCGGTGCGCCTGCCCTCCGGGTACGCAGCGTGTTCCCCTGGCCTTCCGTCAGAGCCAACCGGGTTTGTGTCGCGCTTCCCCGGCGGCCAGTCAGCGCGCGGTTGCTTTGGCGGGCGGGGGTTTTTATGATGCCCCAGGCGAGAACGGGCGGCGCGGCTGCGCCGCGTGCCGCAACGACCGGAAAGGCAGGGGACTATCATGCGACTGACGGTGTCGATCCTTGTAGTGATGGCGGTGGCGGGGTGCGCGACCATGGGGAAGAAAGCCGATGGCCCGATGCGGTGCTGGGCGGTGGACCCGCTGGTGAAGGTGTTTCGCGATGCAGCGCCGGAATCGGGCACTGCCGCGCTGGCCGAGGTGGCCCGGGGCGAACATGCGTCGTTCCAGGTCGTGGTGCGCGCGGATGCCGGCATCACGGGCCTGACGGCCAACGCCTCGCCGTTGAAACGCGCGCGGGGCGGAGACACCCTCGCCGCGGCCTCCGTGCGGTTTGTGGGATACGTGCCCGTGGACCGTCCGACCCAGACCCCTTCGAAGGACCAGTTGCGAAAACCTCCGGCGGACTATCCCGACCCGCTGCTCGAGGAGCCTGCCGTGGACGTGGCCGCCGGGCAGGCGCAACCGGTCTGGGTGACGGTTGCGGTGCCGGTAGACGCGAAGCCCGGCCTCTACCGGGGCACGCTGACGCTGGAGGGGCAGGCGGGGGGCGCGGCCGCGGCCGCGGAAATGCCGTTGACCTTGCGGGTCTACGACGTGGCCGTCGAGACCACGCGGCTCTGGGTGACCGAATGGTACGGTCTCCAGTGGCAACACATGGCCATCAGTCCCGAGCCGGAATCGGAAGAGTATTACGCGCTGTTGCGCCGGTATGCGCACAATATGGCCGAACACCGCCACAATGTCGCGCTGATCTCGCCGCTCGGGCTGACGTCGTACGAGGCCAACCCCGACGGTTCGCTGAAGATCGATTTCGCGCGCTTCGACCGCTGGGTCGCGATCTTTCAGGAGGAGGGCGTGCTCGGCCGCATTGAAGGCGGGCACATCGGCGGGCGCGTGGGCGGCTGGGAGTCGGACTTCGTCGTGCAGACCCGCCGCGCGCAGGACGGCAAGGTGGTCAGAGAGACGGTGGCGCCCGGCACGGCGGAGGCGGACGCGTTCTACGCGCAGTTCTTCCCGGCGCTGGTCGCACATCTGAAGGAGAAAGGCTGGCTCGACATCTACATGCAACACCTGGCCGACGAGCCCATCGCCAGCAACGTGGATTCCTACCGGGCCATGGCGGCGCTGGCGCGGAACTATGCGCCCGAACTGCCGATCATGGAGGCCTGCCACACCAAAGAACTTACCGGTGCGATGGATATCTGGGTGCCCCAGCTCAATTTCCTGCACGAGGATTACGCGCATTACCGCGAACGCCAGGCGGCCGGCGAGGAAGTGTGGTTCTACACCTGCGTGTTTCCCCAGGGCGAATACGCCAACCGGTTTCTGGAACAGCCGCTGATCAAAACGCGGCTCTTGCACTGGATCAATTTCCGCTACGGCGCCACGGGCTACCTCCACTGGGGATACAATCAGTGGACCCAGGACAGCCCCTTCACCCACACCACGCGGCCCCACGGCGGGCCGCCCTACCTGCCCGCGGGCGACCCGTGGATCGTATACCCCGGCAAGAACGGGCCGCTGGACTCGATCCGCTTCGAGGCCATGCGCGACGGGATCGTGGACCACGAATTGCTCTGCAGGCTCGCGGAGAAGGACGCCGCGGCGGCGGAGGCGCTTGCCGGGAAGCTTGTCCTCGATTTTGACCAGTACAACCCCGAGATCGAAGCCTTCCGGGCCACGCGCCACGAACTGCTCGAACGGCTGGCGGAGCGCTGAACGCGCTTCCGGAAAGGACCGGCATGAGTGAAGCGAATCCGGGCGCACGCGCGGAACACGACGGGATGCTCATCGACGCGGACTGTCCGGGCGGCAATATCCGTGTCGTGAGCATCGACGGCGACGTGGTGCGGCTGCATCCCGACCTGCGCGACACCACCACGTGGTGGTTCTACTGGAATTTCCGGGTGCGCGGCGCGGCGGGGCGCACGCTGACGTTCATGTTCAGCGGACAGAATCCCATCGGCGTGCGCGGACCCGCCGTCAGCACGGACGGCGGAAGCTCCTGGGCCTGGCTCGGCACGGACACGGTGAACGAGGGCTCGTTCCGGTACGCGCTCGCGCCGGGATGCGATGACGTGCGGTTTGCGTTCACCTACCCCTACCTGGAAGCCGACCTTCAGCAGTTTCTCGACACCTATCCCGGCGCCAGGCACATCGAACGCGGAGAACTGTGCGTGTCGAAGGCAGGCCGCCGCGTCGAGTGCCTGCAGATTGGGCCGCGCGGGGACGGTGTCCGGGGCCGGGTCGCGCTGTTCTGCCGTCATCACGCGTGTGAAGCGATGGCCAGTTTTGTGCTGGAAGGCGTGCTGGAATCCGCCGTGAGCGACACACGCGACGGCCGGTGGCTGCGCCGGAACGTGGCACTGCTGGCCGTACCGTTCGTGGACAAGGACGGCGTCGAGCAGGGCGATCAGGGCAAAAACCGCGCGCCGCACGACCACAACCGCGATTACGCCGGAGAGAGCATCTACCCGGAGGTGCGGGCCATCCGCGAATGTGTGCCGCGCTGGTCGGAGGGCGCCCTGAGCATCGGCCTCGACCTGCATTGTCCCTGGATTCGCGGCGGCGCCGGCGCGCCCGGTGACAACGAGCAAGTGTTCTTCGTGGGTGGTCCCAATCCGGAGAGCTGGGCGCGCGCGCAGGTCGTCGCGTCGATGCTGGAGGCGGGACAACGCGGCCCAATTGTCTATTCACCGCGGCATGACATCCCCCACGGCGTGAGCTGGAACACGAGTTCCGGCACCTGCGCGCACTGGCTCGCCAGCCTCGATGGCAGTCCCGCGGCGGCCTCGCTCGAAATTCCCTACGCCAATGCGGGAGGCGTCGCCGTGACCCCGGAAACCGCGCGGCGCTTCGGTCACGACCTGGCACGGGCCATCCGCCCGTATCTCGAAGAGAAAGCCGGCTGACGGCGCGGAACCGAAGCCGCGTTGCCCCGCCGGGCCTCCGCAAACCCGTGTGTGCGCTGTTTTCGCCGGCATAAAGGCGACAGGGCTTGTGTTTAGCCGGGAAGGGGCAGAGAATGGAGGAGCGGCGCGGGCTCCGTAGCATGGAGGGCTGAACATGCTGTACTGGGCTGTTGTGTTCTTCGTGATCGCGATCATCGCGGCGGTATTGGGCTTTGGCGGCATTTCGGCCGCCGCGGCGGGGATCGCCAAGATTCTGTTCGTGATCTTCCTGGTGCTTTTCGTGGTATCGCTGTTGCTTGGGTTCCGGGGAAGGCGGGTGCTTTAGACACCGAATGATGCGGGTCGAGGGACGCCTGCTCGAACGGCAATCGAAAACTGGAGGTACGGTCCATGCTGAAACGGCTGCTTTCGCTGGTGCTGTGTGCGGGGATGATGGCGTTCGGAGCCGTGGTGACGGGCTGCGAACCCGACACGCCCAAGGAGCGAATCCAGGAAGACCTGGAGGACGCCCGGGAAGATATCGAGGATGCGGCCGAGGATGTAGGCGACGCTGTGGAGGAAGCCGGCGAGGCGGTCCGCGACGCCGTCCAGCAGTAACCCGGTGCGGACGCCGCTAACGCGCTCTCGGCGTTGAATCGAGCGATCCTGCTCTGCTACACTCGCGCCTCATGGACAGACAACACACCATCCCCATCGCTTCCGTTGCGGGAAGAGAACAATCGGCGCTGGTTGACGTCCTGGCGGTCGCGGGTCTGATGACGCTGGGGGCGTGGATTCGGCTTCCGCTGCCCGTCACGCCCGTGCCCCTGACCTTGCAGACGCTGCCCGTGCTGGTGGCGGCGTTTCTGGTAGGCCGCGACCGCGCGATGGCGGGGGCGCTGCTGTACATGGTTCTGGGGCTGGCGGGCGCTCCGGTCCTGGCGGTCGGCGCCACCTTTGGCGTGACCTTCGGCTATCTGGTGGGCTTCGCCGCGGCGCCGTGGGTGGCCGTCCGGTTCCGCAGCCCCCTGGCCGGGCTGACCGCGGCCACGGCAGTGATTCTGGGCGTTGGCGCCGCGTGGTTGAGCCTGTACACCGGCGGTTCGCTTGCCGACGCGGTGCGGCTGGGCGCCTTGCCCTTTGTGCCGGGCGATCTGCTCAAGGCGGCCATCGCGTACGCGATCATCCGCGGGACGCGCCCGTAACCTCCGCTCTGGAAATCGCCCTTATTGCCCCCTCGAACCGGCTCAGGCGCCTTTTCTCCGTCCGGGCCGCCCCTCACGCGCACCCCCGCTCATTTCCGGGCGAGGCACTCTTCAAGATCGCGGCGGAATCGCGGCCCGAAACAGCGTTCGATGATCTCGGCGATACCGGCATCCAGGCCGTCGCCCTCCCGCGCGGAGTTACAGGTGAACCGTGACGCTTCGGGCTGGACCGTGAGGATGGGCGGCTCTTCCTCGTCGGAAATGGCCAGGGGCCACAGGGAGCAACTGAGGGGTTTGACGGCCTCCGGGGCCAGGCCATGCGCCAGCGCGGCGGAATGCAATGCGCACCACCGGCCGCCGTTGGAGCCTTTGTAGGCGAATACGCAGCGCTCGGCGGCATCTACGGCCAGCGTGGGCCGCGAACCGGGCATGCGCTCGACGGGATCGACGAAGCCGCCTTTATCGTGGAGTTTTCGGGCGAACTTGGCGGCCTCGGGAAGCCAGTCGACCACGCGCCGGGCTTCCATGGGCGACAATTCCACGTCGTAGCACGCGCAGCAGCTCAACCCGTTGCCGCATTGCGTGGGATCGCAGCGGTGAGCGATGCTGGTCAGGGCCTTGAGATCGACCCGGTAACCGCCGATGACAGGAAAACCTTCTTCCATGCGATTTCCTCACGTATTGGCGCCAGGGAAACACCCACGGGACCCCGCACTTCTCCAAAGTGATTCTTAAGTAGTATTTATAATACAGATTTCCACAAATCACAAGTCCGACCATGTTCCCCCCCGCGTACACCGGTCCGTGGACGGACATGAACTTTTGGCGGCCGGTATCGTTATACTGGAGAATGTGTACGCCGGCGGATCTGCAGGGAATAAGGTAGGGGCGGCGGGCTATGAACGAGCAGACGCGTTTCGCAGTCCTTGTCGGGGGCATCGCGGTGGTGGTGGTGGGGCTCTGGTGGCTGTTGTGGCGGCCCGCGCCATCTCCGCAGGAAAGCACGGTCCCGTCGTCTGTGACTGAGCGCGAACGGGACGGCACGCCGCCGGACGTCTCCGCACCGGCCGGGCGCCGTGAGGCACGGCCGTCCCAGAGGATCACCGGCGGCGCGGTGGGCTCGCGCCAGGAGACGCTGACGGGCGAGGGGCAGATCGCCGGCACGCCGCAGGCGGGTATCGGTACGGTCAAGGGCGAGGTGCTGTGGGCCGACTCTAAAGCGCCGGTCGAAGGGGCCGAGGTTATCGCCGAGATCCAGGATTACCACGAAGGGGAGAAACCACCCACGGTCTCGGCGCGCTGGCGTACGGTGACGGGTCCTGATGGGAAGTTCCTGCTCGAGCGGCTCCCCGAGTTCCGTACCATCCTCGACCAGAACGTCTATTACCGGCTCTATGCCCGGACGGACGATGCCTTTGGCGAGAGTGGCTTCCAACTGACGGACGACGAGCCGTCGGCCTACGAGAAGATCGAGCTGTACCCGGTCGGGACCATCTCGGGCCGGGTTGTCAACGCGGAAGGCCAGCCGGTCGCGAAGGTCTGGCTGAGCCCACACCGCTACCGGCCCGAGGGGTCCGAACGCGACACCTGGCCCCCGTCGAGCAGTCACGCGGTCAGCGACGACACCGGGCGGTTTACGCTGGCGAACCTGCGGCCGGGCGAGTGGGCCTTCATCGCGCGTTCGCCAGACTACGTGGCCGCCGTTTCCGATTTCGCCGAGGTGGGCTCGGAAGACCTGACGGTCACGCTCGAGCGGGGCATGGCGGTTTCGGGAAGCGTCGTGAATGTGGACGGCGAGGCCCCCGTGCCGAATATCGCCGTGTCCCTGAATCCGGTGAACCACGAGATGTATCACCTGTACGCGAAGGGAAAGAGCGGCGCGGACGGCACGTTCTCGATCGCCAACGTCGCGGCCGGGGAATTCAACGCCTATATACAAGATGACACGCACGTGCTGGTCGGCTCCCCGCCCACGCTGCGCGTCGAGCAGGGGCGGGACACGCCGGAGATACGCCTCCCCGTGGCTGTGGGAGGCGTGGTCACGGGCCGCGCCTACGACGTGGACACCGGCGAGCCCCTGGAGAACGTCGTGATCCGCTCGCGGCACGGCGGCGGGCACGAAGCCCACACCGACATCGACGGGAACTACCGCCTCGAAGGGCTCCCGGAAGGCCCTAACCAAATCGGCCGGAGGTGGAAAGTAGGCTACCTGCACGGCGAGGAGCGCGAAGACAAGCAAGTCATCATCCGCTTGGGCGAAGTGGTCACGGGCATCGACTTCCCCATGAAACAGGGCTTGCGTGTCCGCGGGAAGGTCGTGGACTCACAGGGCAACCCCATCGAGTTTGCGCATGTGCAGAGCCAGCCCACAAACGACAGCGGCGAGGGCGAGAGCACCGAAACGCTCGCCGATGGCAGCTTCGAGCATCGCGGGTATTCCCCCAATACCCAGGTGACCATCGTGGCATTGAAGGAAGGCCATCAAAGCGCGCAGGCCGGCCCGGTCACAATCAACGACGCCGACGTGGAGGGTGTCGAGATTGTGCTGGAGACGGGCGCCAGCATTCACGGCGAGGTCGTCGACCCCCAGGGCAATCCCATGCCGGACATTTCCGTGACGGCCCAGGGCGACGCCGGCGCCTCAAGCGGCTACACCGATGCTTACGGCCGCTTCCACATCGAGGGCCTCGGCTCCGGGGTGTATCAATTGTCCATGCAGGATTACAGCCGGGGTGGAGAAAACACGCGCGTCGCGAATGTCCAGCGCGTGACGGTACCCAAAGGCGGGAAGATCGAAGGCGTCCGCCTGGTCTTCAAACCCGCTCCGGGGCCGGCAATCGCCGGCCGGGTCGTGGACCGGCGCGGCGCGCCCATTGCCGAAGTCGAAGTCAGCGCCAATGGCGAAGCAGTCGGCGACAGTTGGGCGCACACGCGTACCGGCGAAGACGGACAGTTTGAGCTTACGGGGCTGAAACCGGGGCGGCATTACGTCAACGCGTACAATCAACACTATATGCACATGCAGGAACCGATGCTCGTCGAGACGGGAAACCGGAACGTCGAGATCGTCCTCGTGAAACGCGGCACCGTCGAAGGCCGGGTCATCGATGCGCGCACGGCCCAGCCCATCAAGCACTTCAAGGTCGAGAGCCGGCCGGGCCTGGGGCAGGCCATTGACGCATACGCCTGGTACGGCGGCGGGCAGGCGTTCTTCGATGAAAACGGCGAGTTCGTGCTCACCGGCGTGCCCGAAGGCGAGGCGACGATTTTCGTGCAGGCAGCAGGCTACATTCCCGCCGCGCAGCAGATTCCGCACGTGGATGAGTACACGCCCGTGCGCGGACTGGTGTTCCGCCTGGAAGCCGGCGGGCGCATCGACGGCCTCGTGACGGATGGCGCCGGCGAGCCCGTGTCCGAGGCGCAGATATCCATCCTCACCAGCACGGACGGCGGCGAGCGCCAACCCGGCAACAGCAACGCGGCGCGGAGCGATGGCCGGGGGCGGTTCACCATCGACGGCGTGTCGGAGAACATCACGGGCCTCCAAGCCTGGCGTGAGGGATTTCTGCCCGCCGAGGTCGAAGTGCGTGGCGGGGCGGGCCGTGCCCAGGAAGTGACCATCCGCCTGAGCCGCGGAGGCCTCGTTCAGGGGCGCGTCACCGTGAACGGCAAACCCGCCGTGGGGCAGCAGATCGCCGTGCAGGATCCCACGCTAGGGATGTTTCGCACTACCCGCGCCGACAACGACGGCCGCTACAATTTCTCCGGTTTGGCGAACGGGGAGGTCCGGGTCGGCGTCAATCCGCTGCCCGAAGGCGTCGACCCTTCCCGGAATGCCGAGCAGACCGCCATCGTCGAGGAAGGTCGAACCACCGTGGTGAATTTTGATTTCTGAACGAGGGAGAGTATGGAGGGGGCACAATGGAGCGGCCGATAAGGGTTTACGTCGATACGTCGGTTTTCGGCGGGGCATTCGATCCGGAATTTACGAAGGCCACGCAGGCGTTTTGGGATCGTGTGAGAGGCGGTATGCTTGAAGCAGCGGTATCCCCCCTTGTGCTGGCTGAGCTTGAGAGTGCGCCAGCCTCGGTGACTGGATTGGTAGCTGAACTTGAATCTCTGCTCGTGCGCGTCGAAATCAAGGAAGCCGCCTATGCCCTTCGCCGCGCCTATCTCGATGCGCGGGTTGTTGGTCCCAGATGGGCAGCCGATGCACTGCATGTTGCTGTTGCAACGGTGGCCGGATGTCGAGCTATTGTAAGCTGGAACTTCAGGCATATTGTCAATTTTCGCAAGATTCCCGTGTATAATGGCGTCAATTTGACACTAGGCTTCGGCCAGATTGCCATTCACACCCCCCCGGAGGTGATTCAGTATGACGAATAACAGCAAAGAGTTTGATTGCGTTGAGATGATGCACCAGGGGGCCTTGCGGATCCATGAAGAAACAAAGGGAATGTCCATGGAAGAAGAATTGGCGTACTGGGAGCGAAAGAACCAGGAGATCCGAAGGAAGTATCCCATGATGCGTGAAGCACGCGAGGAATACGGGAATACCGAATAGGTATGCTGCCCTCCTTGCCGCTTGCTCCACAGCATAGCGCGGGTTCTGTGATGTAACACGGATGCCTTGCCGGCATCCGGATCACCCCCGGAAGACAAGAATGCAGGCGAGACGCCTGCGCTGCATGGGCCGCATTTTCCCTTCGCTCGTACATGTGCTAAGCTGGCGGAACACGCATGCGAAGCTGTCCCGCCGGGCGGGCCGTCCGGCGGATGGGAGGAGAGACCAATGCCCGAGTATTTCCCCGAGGTAGGCGCGCCGATCACGTACGAAGGCCCAAAATCGCAGAAGGCGCTTGCGTTCAAGCATTACAATCCCAGGAAGAAGATTCTCGGCAAAACGATGGCCGAACACCTCCGGTTCGCGGTGTGCTATTGGCACACGTTCAAGGGCGCGGGCGGCGACCCGTTTGGCCCGGGCACCATGCTCCGCAAATACAATGAACCGGCCAATCCCATGGCGCAGGCCGAAGCGACGATGCATGCCGCGTTTGAGTTCTTCACCAAACTGGGCGTCGGGTTCTGGTGCTTCCACGATCACGACATCGCGCCGGAGGGAGCGACCCTCGCCGAGAGCCACAGGAACATCGAGTCGATCGCCGCGCTGGCAAAGAAACTCCAGCGCCAGACCGGCGTCAAGCTCTTGTGGGGTACGAGCAACCTCTTTGCGCACCGCCGCTTCATGGCCGGTGCCGCGACCAACCCGTCGCCCGAGATCTATGCCTATGCCGCGAGCAAGGTGAAGAAGGCGCTTGAGGTCAGCAAAGAGCTCGGCGGCGCGGGCTACGTGTTCTGGGGCGGCCGCGAAGGCTACGATACCCTCCTCAACACCAACATGAAACGCGAACTCGATCATCTCGGCCGCTTCCTGGCTCAGGCGGTCGACTACAAGGAAAAGATCGGGTTCAAGGGCCAGTTCTACATCGAGCCCAAACCCAAGGAACCCACCAAACACCAGTATGACTTCGACGCGGCCTCCTGCCACGCTTTCCTGCAGAAATACGGCCTCGTGGACCAGTTCAAGCTCAACGTCGAGGCCAACCACGCCACGCTCGCGGGCCACACCTTCATCCACGAACTCGAATATGCCGCGGCCAACGGCATCCTGGGCTCGGTCGACGCCAACCGCGGCGATCTGTTGCTTGGCTGGGATACGGACCAGTTCCCGACCGACATCCGCGAGTGCACGCTCGCCATGTACGTCATCCTGCGGGCCGGCGGGTTCAAAACCGGCGGGCTCAACTTCGACGCGAAGGTGCGGCGGCAGTCCGTCGACCCGGTGGACCTGTTCCACGCGCACATCGGCGCGATGGACGCGTTCGCCCGCGGCCTCGAGAACGCGGCCCGGCTGCTGGCCAGCAGGAAGCTCGAGAATTTCATCCAGAAACGGTACGCCGGGTGGGACACCGGCCTTGGCGCGCAGATCGAGGCCGGCAAACTGGACTTTGAGGCCCTCGAGGCGTATACCATCAAGCATGGGGAACCAAAAGTTCAGAGCGGCCGACAGGAAATGCTTGAGAATATTCTGAACGAATACCTTTAGGCCGGCCTGAAACCGGCTGTCGTGTGGCGGGGAGTCCCTGGGGAGAGGACTCCCCGCGCGCATTTTGGGCCCGCACTGGCGCGCGGGGTATACTGCGTCTGTTTTCCTGGTGTGCCAAAACCTGGGGAGAATTGCGCTTATGTCCGGGCATTGGACCATTACCGATTACGACAGAACGCTGGCCGGGGAATTGCGCGGGCTGCTGCCGCCGAAGCTGTTCGACGTGCACGCCCACGCGTACCGGGTTCGCGACATCAATGCGCCGGGGCTGGCCCTCACGCAGGAGGGGCCCCACGACGCTTCGATCGCGGTGTGGCGCGAGCGCATGGGCGCGCTGCTGCCCGGCCCCGAGCTGGCGGACGGCCTGTTTTTCCCCTACGTGGCGCGGCAGTGCGACAACGCGGCCGCGAACGCGTTCCTGCTGGAGCAGGTGAAGGCGTATCCCGGTTCGCGGGGACTGGCCATCGTAACGCCGGACATGACGCGCGAGGAGGGCGCGGCCCTTCTCGAGCACCCGGGGATGGCCGGATTCAAGCCTTACCACTGTTATGCCCGCCGGGAAGACACGGCCAATGCGGCCATCGGCGATTATGTGCCCGCCTGGGCGTGGGAACTCTGCCACGAGCACGGCGGCGTGATCATGCTGCACCTCGTCCGGCCCGGCGCGCTCTCCGACCCGGACAACCTGGCGGAGATTCAGCGAAACTGCCGCGACTTCCCCAACGCGAAGCTCGTACTCGCCCACGCGGCCCGCGGGTTCCATGCGCCCAACACGGTCCGGGCCATCGAACGGCTGCGAGGCCTGGAAAACGTGTGGTTCGACACCTCGGCAATCTGTGAACCCGCTCCGCTGCTGGCGATACTCGGCGCGTTCGGGCCGCGCAAACTCATGTGGGGCAGCGATTTCCCCGTGTGTTTTCAGCGGGGGCGCTGTGTGACCGCGGGCGACGGCTTTTTCTGGCTGGGTCCCGAGCATGTCGACGCGTCGTCGCCGTTTGCTCCACGTCTCGCCCTGGTCGGTCTGGAATCGCTGCGCGCGGTCCTCGACGCAGCGGACGCGTTCGGGCTGGACCACGACGATCTGCGCGACGTGTTTCACGATAACGCCGCGCGGCTGCTCGGGCTGGCGCCGGCGACGGCCAACGTCACCCAGGAACGCTATGCCTATGCGAAACAACACATCCCGGGAGGCACGCAACTGCTCAGCAAGCGGCCCGAGATGCTCGCGCCCAATCAGTGGCCCGCCTATTACCGCGAGGCCCGGGGCTGCGAGATCTGGGACCTCGACGGCCGCCACTATTACGACCTGTCGATCCACGGCATCGGGGCCTCCCTCCTCGGGTACGCCGACCCGGACGTGTCCCGCGCCGTGCGCCGGCGGGTTGCGCTGGGAAGCTGGTCCACGCTGAATCCGCCCGAGGAAGTCGCCCTCGCTGATCGCCTGTTTGCGATCCACCCCTGGGCCGACCAAGTGCGCTACGCGCGGTGCGGGGGCGAATCGGCCGCGGTGGCCGTGCGCATTGCCCGCGCCACCACCGGGCGCAGCCACGTCGCCATCTGCGGGTACCACGGCTGGCACGACTGGTACCTCGCCGCCAACCTCGGCGAAGACGATTCGCTTGACGGGCACCTGTTGCCCGGGCTCAAACCCCGCGGCGTGCCGAAGGAACTGCGCGGCACCGCCCACACCTTCCGTCACGGCAGCCGCGAGGAATTCCAGGCCGTCCTGGACCAGTTCGGCGGCCAGCTCGCCGCCGTGGTCATGGAACCCTGCCGCCACCACGACCCGGAACCGGGTTTCCTCGAATTCGTGCGCGACGGCGCCCACCGGCACGGCGCGCTACTCATCTTTGACGAGATCACCATCGGGTGGCGGCTCAATTTCGGCGGGGCCCACTTACGCCTCGGCGTGCATCCCGACATGGCCCTGTTCGCGAAAACCATCGGCAACGGCCATCCCATGGCGGCGGTCATCGGCACCAGTGACGCCATGGAGGGAGCGCACGAGTCCTTCATCAGCAGCAGCTACTGGACCGAAGGCGTCGGTCCCGCCGCCGCGCTCGCCACCCTCGACAAAATGGAACGCACCCGGGTCTGGGAACACGCCGAACGCATCGGGCAGCGGGTCAAGACCGTCTGGAAACGCCGGGCCGAGGCCCACGGCCTGCCCGTCACGGTGGACGACGGCTATCCCTGCCTGGCGCATTTCGCGTTCGACCATCCCGACGCGACGGCGCTGCGCACCTATTACACCCAGCGGATGCTCGAACGCGGATTCCTGGCGGGAACGGCCGTCTACGTCACCCTGGCGCATACCGAGGCCATCGTGGACCGGTTTGAAGCGGCGGTCGACGCCGTATTTGCCGACATCGCCGCCGCGCTCGCCGAAGGGACGGTCGCACAGCGCCTCAAAGGTCCCCTGGCCCACAGCGGCTTCGCCCGCCTGGTCAAGTAAGAAAAACCGGGCCTGGCCCGAGCACGCGAGCCGCGTGACGATGGGCCGCAGAGCGTTCGAACGGCCCTGCGTGGAAATGCCGGGCTGGCGCGCTGTGATCCCGGGCATCGGCAACACCCATCGCGTTTTCGAATTCTCGAGGCAGCCCGCAAAACCGGGGGTAAAACGCTGGCGATCACACAGATCAGCAGTGATGCGTCCTGCGGAGTTTAAGGGTGCAGCGTAATTATGGATTTTCCTATTTTTCAACGGCGCAATTCGGCTCAAAGGGGGCTGTTTCGGGCCTCGTGGGGCCGGAAACTCCCTGTATTGCGCCGGGTCTGTTCAATAAGTTCTTTCCTTGCAAGGGTTTATTCCTGAAAGTGGACATTTCGGGCGTCTTTGTTGAAAAAAGGGATTGACAAATGCGCGTGTCGGTGTAATAATTGATTTAGAATTCGGGTATGCAGAGGCGACCGACAGTTGCAGGTGTAGTAGCTCTAATCTTTGTGATATGCAGTTGCCTTCCTTTTGCGTCGGCCCGTCCCGCGGATATCTGGAAGTGCTCAAGGTACGGTGTAGGGGTTCAGGTGAGGGCTGGGGGCCTGAACCCGGGACAGGGCGGCCGATGCCCGCACGTGGCAGCGCCGGGATGCCGGATGTTGCGCAAGGTTTCTGGAAGGGGCGGTTTCAGCCCCTGAGGTCAATGGGGTAGGGTGTCCGCGGACGGGAGGACTGTGTCCCCTGGAGCCGGGAGACCCGTAGACGGTATGGAAAGGAGCAGCGCCCGGAACTCTTCCGTACTCGGTAGGCATCTTCGTGCAGGGGCCGGAGAGCCTGGAACGTGTTGATGTCAGGAAATTTTACGAACCACAGGGAGTCGATAATATGAATTCGAAAAAAGGCTTTACGCTCATCGAGTTGCTGGTAGTCATCGCGATCATTGGCATATTGGCCGCGATTCTGCTTCCGGCGCTTGCGCGTGCCCGCGAGGCGGCGCGTCGTTCGAGCTGTCAAAATAACCTCAAACAGTGGGGTCTGGTCTTCAAGATGTTCGCCAACGAGTCGAAAGGCGAGATGTGGCCTCTTTGGAGCATCGACCACACCAATACCGGCTTCAGCGGCACCAAGAAAATGGCCTCTGCCCTTGGCGTGTGGCAGGTCTATCCGGAATATGTGACGGACGTGATGCTTATGGCCTGCCCGTCGGCCGGCCGCTATGACGACTACAAAGCGACCGACTTCACGCTGGCCCGCAACGTGCTCGGCGGCTGCGATCAAAGCACGGTGGACTACGCCACGCTGAACAACGAAAAAGACAACCCCTGCTACGGCAAGGGCGCTGCGCCCCTCTCGACAACCGCCTTCGAGACAAGCCCGAAGGCTCGCTTCTACGATTGCGGCATCGACCCGAACCTGTGCGCTCCGTACTGGCACACCGACCTGTACACCGGCAAGTTCACGGACGTGCGCAACTACAAGTATTTCGGCCGCATGATCGAGCAGAGCTGGATGACCAACACGGTTGACGACTACTTCGCAGTCGGCTGCTACATCCAGGGCCAGGGTACCTACAATACCGTAGACAACAGTGTCCAGTGGCAGAACCGCAACAACGATTTCACCGTGACGCTGCCTTCTACCAAGGTCATCACCATCCGGCGCCTGCGTGAAGGCATCGAGCGCTTCTGCATCACCGACATCAACAATCCGGCGGGTGCGGCTCAGGCTCAGTCCAACATCGTCGTGATGTACGACGAAAGCCGTGCGTACAATGCGGGCGGCGGCGGCGTGGATGCCAACCGTTTCAACCACATCCCCGGCGGTATGAACATCCTCTTCATGGACGGTCACGTGGAATGGGCCCGCTATCACGGGCATGATGCCTGGCCGGTCAATGAATTCGCGTATGAATACCCGGCGGGTATCACCTCCGGCA
>DDYW01000001.1 GCA_002348185.1 Candidatus Hydrogenedentes bacterium UBA2224
TCCACCCCGTCCACCCCGTCCACCCATCTTGAATTCTCCCAGGCTGGTGCCTACTATCACTAATAGCCATCCTATTATGGACTCGGCCCGGCCACGCCAGAGAAAATCGCGGTCGGAAACAGATTGCACATGACCTCACGGGCCTGCACCTGGCGGGGCGGCCAGGCTTGGCGCCTCCCGAAAGGACATCATGAAACTCTCCCTCGTTATCATGACCCTCATGACCGCACTTGTGTGGAGCGCCGCCGCCCAGGTTACCGTGGATTTTCAAGCGGAGGTGTCGCTCGGCCGCGCGCCCCTGGAAGTGACCTTCACCGACACCACCTCGACAGGCGGCGCCTCGATTACCAACTGGCTCTGGGACTTCGGGGACGGCGCCACAAGCACCGCTCCGAGCCCGTCGCACACCTACACGAGCCCGGGAAGCCGCACCGTGACCCTCACGGTCTCGGTGGGCGGCTCCAACCATGTCCAGACGAAGCCCCGCTTCATCAACGTGGCCAATCCCGCTTCACTGGTCGTTGGCAGCCTCGATTTGAGCGCGGCCGTAGTGGTCGTCAACCCGGGCACGCCCCCAACGGCCGAGGCCAAAGCCCCGGAGGTCCTGACCGAAGAAGTTCAGAGACGCACCGGCCTCAACTGGTCCGCGACAACCGCCATGCCCGCCACGGGCACGGTGATTGCCATCACGTCCGATCGCGGCGGCGCCGCGGCCCCCGAGGGCTACGCGCTCTTCGTTGAAGATGTCGGCGCGCGGAAGATCGTGTGGGTGCTGGGCAACGATTCGCGCGGCGCTCTGTTCGGTACGGGAGCGCTCCTGCGCGCCCTGGAATTGCGTCCTGGAAGCGCCATCCTCCCCGGCCCCCCCAACGTCTCGACGGCGCCGGCCTACCCCATCCGTGGGCACCAGCTCGGCTACCGCAATACAAATAACACCTGCGACGCCTGGGACAAGACCGTCTACGAGCAGTACATCCGCGAGCTCGTCGTGTTCGGCGCGAACACGATCGAGAATGTCTATTCGCTGACCCCCGGCGCCAGCCCGCATTTCACCGCCACGCCGGAGCAGAGGCACATCGAGTTGAGCACCATCTGCGCGGAATATGACCTGGATTACAGCATCTGGGCGCCCGTCGAAACCACCCTCCCCGGCAGCGCCGCCACGGAACTGGCCGCCCAGGAAGCCCTCTACCAGAAACTGCCGCGACTGGACGCCGTTTTCGTGCCCGGAGGCGATCCCGGCAACAACGACCCGCTCGAGGTCCTGGACTACCTGGAAGACCTGGCCGCGCTATTGCGCTCCTATTTCCCCGACGCCGAACTCTGGGTCTCCAACCAGGGGTTTGAACCTGACAAGAACGACGACTTCTTCAATTTCCTCCACTCCTACCAGCCCGACTATCTCACCGGCGTCGTGTACGGCCCCTGGACCAAGCTCAGCATCGCCGAGGAACGCAGCCGCACGCCGATCAAATACCCCATCCGGCTCTATCCCGACCTGACGCACAACGTACGCTGCCAGTTCCCCTGCAAAAACATCGACCGCGCCTTCGCCCACGTCCTGGGCCGCGAAGCCATCAATCCGAGCCCCGTGGCCAGCATCGTCCAGCACGACGCCCACGCCCCCGCGACCGTCGGATTCGTGGGCTATTCCGACGGCGTGCATGACGACGTCAACAAGTGCGTGTGGAGCCAGCGCGCCTGGGATCCCACCGCGGCCGCCGAAACCATCGTGTTGGACTACGCGCGCTTCTTCTTCGGCCCGGATGCCGCTTCCGCCGCCCGAGACGCCATCTTCGCGCTCGAAGACAACTGGTCGCATCCCCCCGAAACGAACACAGGCATCAACGCTGCCTTCGCCGCCTGGACCGCCCTCGAGACCGCCTACCCGGACCTCCAGACCAACTGGCGGTGGAATCTCTGCCTCGTGCGCGCCTATTACGACATGTACCTGCGCAACCGCGTCATCGACGAGGCTGCCCTCGAACAACAGGCCCGTGCCTGGCTCGCCCAGGCGCGAAGCCTGGGGTCCACAACCGCCATGGCCAACGCATCCACCGAGCTCCAGAAAGCCGGGACCTTGTCCCCCGCTCAACAGGCCCGCCGCACACACATCCTCGGCCTCTGCCGTGACCTATGGATGCAGATCAAGTTCCAGCCGAGCACCGTGGCGCCCTACCTCGCCAGCGGTCTCGAACGCGGGTGCATCATGGACACCATCGATCACCCCGTCAACGACCGGTACTATCTCGAGCATGAGTTCACAGAAATCAACGGCATCCTGGGCGAGGAGGCCCGTATCAGCGCCCTGGAGACCATCCTCCATTGGGAAAACCCCGGCGTGGGCGGCTTCTACGACGACCTCGGCAATGTGGAACGCCAGCCCCACCTCGTCCAGCAATTGCCCTGGGAACTGGATCCCGGGCGCGTAGACTCCACCGGCCAGGAGTTTACCTGGCACAACATGAACTACGTGGACACTGGAAAGGCCGCCGGCCGCCTCTCCTGGCAGGACCAGGCCTATACGCTCTATGGCGAACCCCTCAAAATGCGCTACACCGGGTTGGATCCCGTCGCCCGGTACCGCCTGAAAGGCACCTACGCCGGACGCTTCAATCCCGTCATGACCTGCACCGCCGACGGCATCTACCCCATCCACGGCCCCATCCCCAGCGCGGTATATCCCCCCCAAGAGTTTGCCGTGCCGCACAACGCCACCCGCGACGGCAGCCTCAATCTCCAATGGGATCTCGTGAGCGGCCGCGGCTGCCAGTTGGCCGAGGTCTGGCTTACGGTCGACGATACCGACGGCGACGGAAACCCCGACGCCGTCGACTACGACGACGACAAAGACGGCATCCCCGACATCCAGGACCCCCATCCCTATGACACCGACAACGACGGCGTCACCAACTTCGACGACCCCGACAACGATGGCGACGGGCTCTCCGACCTCTGGGAAATGGCCAATGGCCTTGATCCCAACGACGCCGACACTGACAACGATTCGCTCTCCGACGGCTGGGAAGTCGATCATCCCCCCCTCGACCCCGCCAGACCCGACACCGACGCAAACGGCACACCGGACGGCGAGGAAGACCCCGACAACGACGGCTACGACAATTACAGCGAAATGCTCGCCGGCACGGACCCCTATGACGAGAACGATTTCCCCGGGAACGTCCCGGGCGATGTGAATGGCAGCGGCAAAGTCGACGCCGTCGATGTCCAGCTTGTTATCAATGCGGCCCTGAACATCCCCGTCCCCTTCAACTGCGATATCAATGGTGATGGTCAGGTCAACGCGGTCGACGTACAGCGGGTCATCAATGCCGCGCTGGCGCGGTAGCGTGCGGCCCGGTTAACCTTGACGCAGCCGCCCGCGCCTGTTAGCCTGCAGGCCATCCTGCATGAGACGCGGCGGTCGCCGTTGCCCAATTCGGCGCCCCGTGAAGAACGACCGCGTTTCGTGGCATACTGAGGAATCTTGGCAAAAACGGCTGCGGCCGGGCCGCCCGGTCCCCGCGCCCGATACGTCAGGAATCTGGCAACCAGAAGCACTGAATGGAAAGGATGGGGAGCGTCATGAAAAAAATCTCGATTGGCAGCTGGGCGTATTCGATAGGGCCCTACGCGAACAATCCCATTCCCTGGGAAGAAATTATCGTCAAACTCAGCGAACTGGGCTTCGACGGCGTCGAACTCGGGGGATTCGGAATCCACCCCAACCCCTACAATCACCCCACCAGAGAAGACCGCGAACGGTGCAAACAGCAGGTCGCGGACGTCGGCCTGGAATTCTCCGCGCTCGCGGCCGATCTCTGGGCGCAGCATCTGCTCGATACCGAAGACAACACCGCATACCTCAACGAGTTCCGTAAAAACCTCGATTTCTGCGTCGATCTCGGCATTCCGGGCATCCGCGTCGATTCGGTGCAGCCGCCGACCATCTTCGAGCAGGTCGACCCCGAAGTCGCCCGCAAACGCGCCGTGACCACCTGGAAGCAGTGCGCGAGAGAGGCCGCCGACAAGGGCGTCTATGTCACCTGGGAATTCGAGCCCGGCTTCGCCTTCAACAAACCCTCAGACATCCTCCGCATCGTCGACGAAGTCAACGACGACAACTTCGGCGTCGAGTTCGACACCTGCCATGCCCACATGGTCGCCGCCGTCGGCGCACGCCAGCCCGGCAAGAAGGAAACCCTCCCGGGCGGCGCCGTCGAGTTCGCCCGGAAACTCCGCGGCAAGATCAACCACATCCATCTCATTGATTCCGACGGCACCCTCCACGACGACGAAACCAGCACCCACGCGCCCTTCGGCGATGGAATCCTCGATTTCGCCGCCCTGCTGCCGGAGCTCAACGCCGCCGGCGTCCCCCACAACTGGTGGACCATCGACCTCTGCTTCTGGCCGGACGCCTGGGCCGTGACCGCACGCTGCAAGGCCGGTGTGGACGAATTGAACCGGAAATACGGATGATCGGATGCGCCCGGCCTCACCGGGCCCGGTCTTCCATCACGAGTTGAGATTGCTGAGACCAACCACCGCGAGCCGTCCAAGCGACCGGTGAGATTCTGGAGATGAACCATGCGGAAAAAACTGAACATCGGATTGGTGGGCTACGGGTTTATGGGCCGCGCCCACACCAACGCCTACCGGCAGGCGCCGAAATTCTTCGACGTCCCCTATGACCTCGTGCTGAAGGCAGCCTGTGCGCGCAATCAGGACGCCATTCAGGCATTCGCCGACAATTGGGGGTATGAAGGCATCGAGACGGACTGGCGCGCACTGGTCGCGCGCGATGACATCGACGCCATCGACATCTGTGCTCCCAACAACATGCATCACGACATCGCCATTGCCGCGGCGAAGGCGGGCAAGATGGTCCTGTGCGAGAAACCGCTGGCCATGAATGTCGCGGAAGGCTGCGAAATGGTCGACGCGGTAGAGAAAGCCGGCGTCCCCAACATGATCTGGTACAACTACCGGCGCGTGCCCGCGGTAACCCTGGCCAAGCAGCTCATCGACGAGGGGCGCCTCGGACGCATCTTCCATTACCGCGCCGTATTCCTGCAGGACTGGACCATCAGCGCCGACTTGCCCCAGGGCGGCGCCTCCCTCTGGCGTCTTGATGCCGCCGCCGCCGGCAGCGGCGTGACCGGCGACCTGCTCGCCCATTGCATCGACACCGCGCTGTGGCTCAATGGCTCCATCGGCAGCGTCTCCGCAATGACCGAGATCTTCATCAAGGAACGCCAGCACAACCTCACGGGCAAGGTCGAACCGGTGAAGATCGAGGACGCCTGCGCGTTCCTCGCCCGGTTTAAAAACGGTTCCCTCGCGACCTTCGAGTCCACCCGCTACGCCCGCGGCCACAAGGCCCTCTACACCTTCGAAATCAACGGCGAACATGCCTCCATTCAATGGGACCTGCATGACCTGCACCGGCTGAATTACTTCGACCACCGGGACGACTCGCTCGTGCGCGGTTGGCGGTCGATCCATATCACCGACGGCGACATGCCCTACATGGACCACTGGTGGGTTCCCGGACTGCAAATCGGCTTCGAGCACTCCTTCATCCACGGAGTGGCCGATTTCTTCCAGGGCGTGGCATCCGGCAAACCGGCCCATCCCACCTTCCGCGACGCCCTGGAAACCCAGCGCGTCTGCGAAGCCGTTCTGAAGTCGGCCCAGACCAACTCCTGGCAGCCGGTCGGCGCGTAAAAAACTGAAAGGATACAAACATGAGCGTAAAATCTTTGGCCGAACGCGCCTTGGAACAAGGCCAGGGCATCCTGCGCCTGACCCCCACCTGGGTGCCCCGCGTCTTCTGCGTACCGGGCCGCCGCATCAAGCTCCACCCCGACGACTACTACGCCCTCGGCGGAAACCGGGGCGGCATCGACGAGCGCTGGTTCTCCTCAACGACCCCCGCCGATAACGGCCCCCTCACCAGCCCCAATGAAGGCCTCAGCTTCGCCGTGTTCGAAGACGGCGGCAAGGAACAACAGTTCCTGCTCCGCGACGCCGTGGACGAACTGAAAGACGCCCTCATCGGCAAACGAATCTGGAACGAATACGGCCGCTGGCCCATGTACTCCAAATTCTTCGACAACAAGGGCGCCCTCCCGCATCACATCCATCACGACGACGAACACGCCGGAAAAGTCGGCCAACTCGGAAAACCCGAAGCCTATTTCTTCCCCACGCAGTTGAACAACCACGGCGGAGACTTCCCCTACACCTTCTTCGGACTCCAGCCCGGCGTGTCCAAGGATGAAGTGCGCCAGGCCCTCAAGGATTTCGTCAAAGGCGACAACAAGCTCACCAACCTGTCCGCGGCCTACCGCCTCGAACCCGGCACCGGATGGGACGTGCCCCCCGGCGTGCTCCACGCCCCCGGCAGCCTCTGCACCTATGAACCGCAAAAAGCCTCCGACGTCTTCGCCATGTACCAGTCGCTCACCGGCGACCAGATCGTCTCCGAGGACCTCCTCTGGAAGGACACCCCCGGCGAAAAGAAGGGCGATTTCGACTACCTCGTCGACGTGATCGACTGGGAACTCAATGTCGATCCCAACTTCGCGCAGAACCACTTCATGCGGCCCAAACCCGTCCGTCCCGTCAAGGAGATGGCCGCCGACGGCTACCAGGAAAACTGGATCTGCTACAAGTCCACCGCGTTCAGCGCCAAGGAACTCACCGTGCTTCCCGGCAAGTCCGCCGTCATCAAGGACGCCGGCGCCTACGGACTGATCGTCCTCCAGGGACACGGAACCATGGGCGCCTGGGACATCGAATCCCCGGCCCTGATCCGGTACGGACAACTTACCCACGATGAGTACTTCGTATCGGAGGCCGCCGCAACGCAGGGCATTCGCATCACCAACCCGAGCAAGTCCGACCCGCTCGTCATGCTCAAACACTTCGGACCCGACAATCCCGATCTGGTGGTCCAGCCGTAATCGTCAACCCCACACCATAACGCGCCGCGTTTCACTTCGAAACGCGGCGCGTTTTCATTCGCCGGCCGCCTCTCTATGCCCTTCTGTGCTAAGATTGCACGCGTTACCCGGAGATTTCCAGGAGACCCGCCATGCTCGCACTGCTGTCGTGCGCCGTTTTCGCCGCTACATCGCCAAACGCCCCTGTCGCAAAGATAGACGTCTCGCCGGAGGCCGGCGCCGTCACGTTCATGAGCTGGGACACCGAGGGCGGCGAGCGCCATCAAGAGAATCTCCTCCGCGCGGACGCGCCGTTCCGAACCGCGGTCAATACAGACGGAAACTGGCAGGAGGCCCCCGCCGTGCTCCACCTCCACTGCACGGACGAGCCCGGCGGATTCGACCTGACCGCTACGCCGTCCCCCGCGATGCCGGCCGGCACCCGGGCAATCCGGCTCGTGTTCGCATTTAACCCCGCCGTTACCCCCACTACCATCCTCCCGGCCGCATTCGGAGATGACGGCGCGATGCTCTGTCCGCTCATCGTCTCCGCACCCGATTTCGGCCAGATGCTCGTGCGGCCCGCCGGGACACAGCGCGTGACAACCTGGCTCACCGGCAGCCGCAAACCCAAAGGCCTCGAATGGACCGTCGAAATCGCGTGGACTCCCGAGACTCCGTCCGCTACGCTCGAATTCCGCGCCGCGTACTTGCCGCAACCGCCCGGCCTGCTCGACAGCGCCCGCTGGGAAACGGCCCGGCGCGGATGGTTCAATGCCTTCAACCTGACAAGCCAATGGGGAGACCAGAACGCGCGTTTCAGCGCCCCGGCCGGTATCCTGGGCAACAACGTCCTGAGCGATCCCGCAAGCGTGTCCGTCTGGATGTACGCCGACATGATGCTCTTCGTTCCCGAACTCCCCGGCAGTCTGAGCGCCGGCCCCTACCTCCGCCGAACTCTCGACCACTGGCTCGACAACCGTCTACAGCCTGACGGCAATGTGATCGGCTATTGGGATTATGACACCTTCCTCGATTCCGTCCCCTCCCTCCTCATCAGCGCCTGGGACTACGTTGAAGCCACCCGGGACACCGCCTGGCTCGAACGCCGAATGCCCGCGCTCGAACGCGCCGCGGCGTACGCCGTGAGCCGCGACGTCGACAAAGACGGCCTCATCGAGGCCATCCCATCCGGAAACCGGGGCAGCCTGGTGCAGTCCAATCGCAGCAGCTGCTGGTTCGACGCCATCAATTTCGGCTGGAAAGACGCCTACGCCAACGCCCTCATGTACCGCGCCTTCTGTTGCCTCGCCGACCTCAATGCCCGCCTGGACCGCAACGAGCGACGCGAGGTCTGGCTGAATCGGGCCCTCCGCATCAAAGAAGCCTATGCCCCCGCGTTCCTCAACCCCGAAACCGGATGGATCGCCATGTGGCGCAGCCAGGACGGCGAACTCCACGATTACGCCTCCCCCATCGTCAACGGGTACGCCATTGAATACGGGCTGGTGCCTCCGAATCAGGGCCGCGACATCCTCACGAAATTCCACGCCAAAATGAAAGCCGCCGGATTCACCAACTTCGCGCTCGGCGTCCCCTGTGTGCTCGAACCCATTCCTCCCGACGACTACCTCCAACCCGCCATCGGCGCCCCGCAGAGACCCGACGGCAGCGACACCTGGGAGGAATATATGAATGGCGGCATCACCGCGGGGCAGGTCTACCATTTCCTCGCGGCTCATTACGCCGCCGGCATGCCCGAACAGGCCGATGCCATACTCGACGCCATGCTCCAGACACAGCAGGACGGCGGGTTTCAGAACGGAGTCCAGGACGCCTACCCCAAGGGCATTGACTGGCGGAAATGGGACGGCGCCCCCTGCGGATATGAGGGCTACCTCGCCGACAACGCCCGTTTCCTGCTCGCTGTGCTTACCCGCCAGGCGGACTTCCGCGAGCGCCTTTACCGCCCCCTCTCCGCGGCCGGAAAGACGAGGCCTGATACGAAGCACAACTGACCGCGCCGCGCGGCGCACCGGCAGAACGCGCCGGACCAGGATCACCAGCGCGAAGGTGACGGTGATATACAGGTGCCGCCAGTGGGGCTTTCCAGCCCCGCCGGGCTCCCTCTCGCCGGAGTGACGCATCCTCCCTACGCATCCGCCGGAAGCGACCGGATCCGGAAGAAGATCGCATACAGCACCGGAACCACGATCAGCGTCAGAACCGACGCAAAGCTCAGACCAAACACGATCGTCACCGCCATCGACTCGAAAAACGCGTCCAGGAGCAGCGGCAACATCCCCATCACCGTGGTCAGCGCCGCCATGCTCACCGGACGCACCCGGCTCACCGCGGAATCCAGGATGGCCTCATACGGCGGCTTCCCCTCACCAATCTCCGCGTTGATCTCGTCGATCAGCACCACCGCGTTCTTGATGAGCATTCCCGAAAGGCTCAGCGCGCCCAGCATGGCCATGAACCCGAACGGCTGGCCCGTCAACAGCAGACCTGCCGTGACGCCAATGATCGCCAGCGGCACGCACAGCCAGATCACCGCCGGTTGACGCAACGAATTGAACAGCACGATCACAATCGCGATCATGATGATCAGGGGAACCGGGATGTTCGCGGCGATGCTTGCCTGCGCTTTCGCGGAATCTTCGTATTCCCCTCCCCACTCCAGCGCATACCCGTCCGGCAACGGGATCGCTTCCACTTGCGGCATCAGGCGCTCCAGCAGCGTGCTCGCCAATCCCTCCGCAGGATCGCACCACACCTCGATGGTGCGCGCGCGATTCCGACGCATCACCAGCGTGTCTTCCCACTGCGTCTCAAAATCCGACACCACCTGCCTCACCGGCACAGTCACACGCGACACCGGACTGAACACCTGCGCGTCATACAGGCTCGCCGCGCCCCCCGCGCGTTCACTTTCCGGCGCACGCGCCACAATCGGCAACAGATCGTCGCCTTCCCGGTAGACCCCGGCCTGCACCCCTTCGTACGCCTGTTTCAGGGCCTGCGCCACATCCGGCCGGCCGATCCCCGTCCGCTGCGCCGGCGCCTCGGCAATCACCGGCGTCACGGCCTTCACCCGTTCCCGCCAGTCCAGATAAAAGCTCGTCGCAAGAGGGTCCGCCGCATAAATATCCAGCGTCGCACTCGCCAACTGCCGAAGCACATCCGGATCCGGGCCGCTGAACCGCGCCCGGATCTTCCCCTTCGACCCGGGCCCCAGCTCATACTTGAGAACACTCGTTCGCGCCTCGGGAAACTCGCTCAACAGCGCGCGCTCCAGCGGCGCCTTCCGTTCGTCTATCAACCGGTAATCCGAAACGTCCACCAGCAATACGGCAAAACTGCTATCCGTCTGCTGCGGACCATACGTCAGCATAAAACGCAGCCCCCCCGATCCCACCATGGAGGTGACGTGCGTGAACGATTCATCCGCCAGAAGGAACTCCTCTATACGGCTGACGAGCGCAGACGTTTCCTCGATGTGCGTCCCCCGGGGCAGATACACCTCCACCATGAACTGCGGGCGCGTCGAAGTGGGGAAAAAGCTCGAATCCACAAACCTGAATCCGAAACCCGCCGCAACAAGAAGCAATACCATGGCGCCCACCGTGAACCATCGAAAACGAAGCGCCCCCGCGAGAAACCGGCGGTACATCCGAAAGAAAAGACCACCATAGGGATCCACCTTCTCACCCGCCGAGGTCTGCTTCGCCCCCTTTAGAAACAGCGCGCAGAACAGCGGCGTCGCAGTAACGGCCGTCACCCAGCTCAACAGCAGCGAGAAAAACAAGACCAGGAACAACGACCTGCAGTATTCCCCCGTGCTGTCCGGCGACAACCCAATGGGAGCAAACGCCATCACCGCCACGACCGTCGCCCCCAGCAGGGGATACATCGTCTGGCCCACGATCTCCGAGGCCGCCGCGACGCGATCCATCCCCGTTTCAATCCGGACCTGCATGCCTTCCGTGATCACGATCGCATTGTCGACCAGCATCCCGAGCGCGATGATCAGCGCGCCCGGCGATATCCGCTCCAGCGCCACGCCCCACATGTACAGGACCAGGATTGTCGCCCCTATCGTCAGAAAAAGCACCGCACCGATGATCAGCCCGCTGCGAAGCCCCATCGTGATCAGAAGCACCACCACCACAATCACGATCGCTTCGATCAGGTTGACCACGAAACCCTTGACCGCAATCGTCACGTCGCGCGACTGCAGGTTGATCACCCCCATCTCCATGCCCAGGGGAATCTCCGGCGCCAGGGCCTCCAAACGCGCCGTCACGGCGTCGCCCATCGTCACCACGTTCCCCCCCGAAACCGTCGAGATGCCAATCCCGATGGCCGCCTGCCCGTCGTACCGCAACAGCGGCTTCTGCGGGTCCACGTAGCCCCGGCGAACCTCCGCCACGTCGCCCAGATACACCAGGCGCCCCCCGCCGAACCGATCAGCAGGTGCTTCATGTCCTCCACGGAACGAATCACGCCCGTGGGCCGGACGTGAACGTACTCGCCGCCCGACCGCACGCTTCCCGCATCCGCAACCAGGTTCTTGTCGGATAGCGCGTCATAGATCTGCGACTGCGCCACGCCAAGCGACGCCATCCGCTCTTTCGACATCTCGACGTACACGACCTCGTCCTGCACACCGAACAGCGCCACCTTCGCGACCCCGTCCACCAGCAGCAACTCGCGCTGCAGAAAATCGGCCGTGTCCTTCAACTCCGCGAACGTGTGGCCGTCCCCATACAACGCGAAATAGATCCCGTGCACGGCGCCATAATCGTCATTGACCAGCGACGGACCCGCCTTCGGCGGAAGCTGGCTCTGCGCGTCCTGCACTTTCCGCCGGAGTTCATCCCAAACCTGCGGCAATTCGTCCTTGTCATAGGTGTTCCTGATGGTGACGGTCACGATCGACAGGCCCGGTTCCGAGCGCGACGTGACCCGGTCCACCTGACCCATCTGCTGTGCCGCCCGCTCGATCACATCGCTGACTTCTTCCTCGACCTCGTAGGAAGTCGCCCCCGGATACGGCGTGAACACCAGCGCGTCCTTGATCGTGAATTCGGGATCTTCCAGGCGGCCAATCTTCTCGTACGCATACAGCCCCCCCCGCCATCATAAGGAAACACATCAGGTAGGTGACGATGCGTTTTCGGATGGAATACTCCGCGATGTTCATTGGGCGTCGCTCCCGCCGGTCATCGCCCGCACTTCCATCCCTTCGCGCAGATAATGCACCCCCGTCGCGGCAATAACCTCCCCCGCCGTCACTCCCTGCCGCACTTCCACACGGCCCCCACGGATGTCCCCCACCTCCACGCTCCGCACGCTCACCCGTTTCGTGTTCGGATCAATCACCCAGACGGCCGCCGCCCCATCCGGCGTCTGGAAAACCGCTTCCGAGGGCGCCGTGAATGTGCCCGAAAGGCCTCCGGTCCCCCGAACCACCCGCACCGAGGCCGTCATACCCGGCGCGATCAGCACGGTGTCCGGCGGGGTGACGCTCAGCCGAAGCTCATACGTCTGCGTGTCCGGGTCCGCTTCCGTCTGGAATTCCTTGACCACCACCGGAAACTCCTGCCCGGGGAAATTGTCAAACACCACCCGCACATTGCCCGTGTCCACCATGTCGTCCGCGCGCCTGGGAGCCTTCGGCAGGTCATGCTCCGGAATGTGCACCACGACGTCCACCGTGTCCTTGTTCTGAAGCTTCACGATCGGCTGCCCCGCCGACACGGTCTGGTGGTTTTCAACGTAGCGCCGCGCAACCAGACCCGAAAACGGGGCCATCATGTTCGTGTCGGAAAGCGCATCCTCCGCTTCCTGCGTCTGCGCGCAAAGCCGGCGAATGTTGGCTTCAGTCGCTTCAATGTCTTCCGGCCGGGCGCCTGACCGCCCCTTCTCCAGTTGGGCCTGCGCCTGTTGCAGGGCCGCCCGCGCCTGATCCCGGCTCGTTCGCGCCGTGTCAAACGTCCGTTGCGCCACCGCATTCTCTGCCAGCAGACGCTCAGACCGTTTGAAATCCGCCTCCGCCTGCGTCACCAGCGACTGGGCCGATGCCACCGCCGCCTCCATTTCCCGGAGGTCCTCCGGCCGGGCCCCCGCACGCATGGCTTTCAACTCCGCTTCCGCACTCTCCAGCGAACTCGCCGTCTGGGATCGCCGGTTTTCGAAGTCCCGGGGATCGATCCGCGCCAGTACCGCCCCCGCTTCCACACGCTCGCCTTCCGTGGCGTTCAGTTCCACCAGCGGGCCCCCCACCCGAAAAGCCAACTCCACTTCCTGAGACGCCTCCACCACCCCGGGCTACATCCTGGTCTCCGTGGCCTCCGAGGCGCCCACTTCAAAAAACCGCACCGGACGAACCACCGGCGTCTCATCCACCGCCGCCTTCTCACAGCCCCCGGCGAAGAACGCCATCAGCGCCGCCGAACACACCACAACCCCCAATAGACCGCCGAAAACGCCCCTCACCTTGTGCATGCCGTATCCCCCTGTCCCTCAAGAATGCACTCGTCCAATACGCAAGACTCCCGTCCATCACTCCGTGTTGAGATGAAGAGCGCCCGGCCTGAAGGGTCCAACTGTTCCGCGACCGTCCCCCCTTCCTGTCTCGCCGGTTTGCCGACGCCTCCCCCCTCGGCGGCGCCTTCACGGAAACGGGAAAGCGCCCCCCGTCTCCGCACTAGGAATCGCCAACTTGACCCGTCCTATTTGACTAGCTGCTACTCTATACCCCAGTCATGTAAGCGTCAATAGCCCGACTCGCCAGGTAAACACGACGTTAACCCGGTTCCCGACGACGAGGCCCAGAGGTACGAGGCCCGCCCGCAATCTCAGCTCTTGCAGAGTCGTTTAGGGCAGGCACGTCCATACCGTCCACCGCGCCACCGGCCGCGACGTTCACTGGGCGCCGCGCAGTTCCGGCCCCTCCACCAGCTCAACATCCAGACCGTCCACCTCAACGCTCCGGGTCAGGTCCCCTGCCCGAAGCTGGAATTGCTCACGCCCGTCGGAGAGATTCCAGAGCAGCACCGCGCCAGCCGTCGGGTACCACGCGCATACAACCGGTTTGTCGTCTTCCACCCACGGACCGGCGTACCCGGCCCCCACAACCTCCCGTTTGAGCGCAAACAGGCCCGGAAGGTCTTCCTCAATGGCCCGCGACGCCCCGGGCATCGCCGCCAGCGCACGCCGCGTCACAATTCCCCCTCTGCCGGATTTGAGCGCCTGCGCATCCAAGTCCCGGGCATCGAAATCCGCCAGGAACGTCCAACCGTCGTCCGGCAGCGTCTCCACCGTTTCAAACGGCATGCCCGCGGCCAGGAACAGGCTGTACGGCTGGTCATCGCCCACATACCGTTGCGCATCGCCCCAGTAATGCTTGAACGGCCCCTTCGGTGCATGGCCCGCAATCCGGGCATGCACCCGGGCCTGTTTGGACATGGCCGGTTTCAGCGTGGCCCAATGTTCGATGGGAAACGGCGTCATGCCCGACATAAACATCGTGTGGCGCACGTCCGTTATCGTCGAGATGGCCAGTTTCCCCGCCAGGTTCCGCGCCGACAACTGGTCCGCGGGAAACGCCGTCGTCTCGCTCCACGCCCATTCCGGCCGTGCATAGCGCCGGTGGAACAACACGCTGAACAACTCGTCCGTCCTGCCTTTCAGACGGTTGAACGAAGCATCGTTGAACATGAGCTCGCCCACCCGGAATGGCGCCTCCCGGTAGTCCGCCAGACGAATGCCCGCCTTCTCCGACCCAAGGTACATGATCATGTTGCCGAGACGAACGTCGGGCGCGGCGGCCTGCTGCGCGCGAAAACACCCCGTCAGCTCGTCGCACGTGAACTCCACCCAGGCCCGCAAGACCTTCGAGAGACGCCTCGCACGCGCGTCTTCGCGCAGTTCTTCCCAGACGGATTCGGCAAACCCACCCGCCTGAAGAAAACGCCCTCGATGCTCGGCGCAGAAGCATCCCCCGATCATGCCCGGCCCCACCGCCAGCCGGAAGTCATCGTCCAGAAACAGGATATCCGGCTTCAGCGTCGCAATCTCCCGGACCGCTGCCACGTTCTCGGCCGTCGCGGGCTCGTGCAGCGACGTCCCGCTGTGCGCTGCGCCGTCAACGCGTTCCGCCATCCGCCAGTGGGCCGGGGGCGTCAGAGGCGTCTGGCCCGTCGCGTCGCCCAGCGAGTCGCCCGGATGCCCCAGCGGCACATTCAGGGGATGCCAACGCAATCCCAGAGATTCCACCTGGGCACGGCCTTTCTTCAGACCCTCCACCGTGTCCCGCCAGTATCCGTAAAAGAACGCCGCCTGCCATATGTCCGTAACCCCCGCATCGCGAACTACTTGCAGAAGCTCGGGAGTCTGTTCGCAAACCTGCCGCGAAAGGCACACGTGATATTGTCTCGGACCAGGCGCCGTCTCCCCCGCTGCAAAGACCGCCACCCCGCAACCCAATGCCGCACTGCACTTTAAGAAATCGCGCCGGTTCAAGCTCATTCCAGACTCCTTCACCGTTTCAGAATGCTCCACCCATCCCGGGTGTGCCGTCCAGGCTCCTGTCCATCAACCCCAACCGCGTCAGCGGTCTCGTCTCGTGTCGTGAATTAATTCAGCCCCTGCTCGTCGTTATTCTGTGAGAGGTAGTATACAATATACGTGAAACGTGAACAGGAGCACGTACAATGCCTCGAAAACCTAAATCGTTCCTCCAGCGCTGGCCCTGGGCCATCCTGTTTGCGCTGCTGTGCACAAGCACGGCGTACGCCGCGCAGATGGGCGCCTCGGCCGGCCGTGACCAAAACCAGCAGCCCAGGGTCCAGTCCGGATACCACAGGCCCCATTCCCAGCATTACAGCCAGGGCACTTCGGAAGGCGTCCATTTCCGGACCGATGTGCCCACCTACCGCCACCAGGCGAGCAGTATCGTCGCCCGGGTTGGCCCGCGCGGCTCGTATGCCGCCACCGGTCGCGGGGTGGTCATTTCCAATTCGGGAAGGTATTACCCGGGCCGCTACCGCCGCCCATACCGGAATTACGTCTATTCCCACCCCGTCCGCTCGTACTGGGTGCCCGGGCACTGGGAAACCGTGTACACGAATGTCTGGATCCCCGCACACTGGGAAAACCGCCACATCCCCGCCGTTTACCGCAAAGAGATCATCAATGGCCGGGAGAGCCTGGTCCTGGTCGAAGAAGAGCGGTGGGAAAACGTCTGGGTCGAAGGCCGCTACGAATCCCGTCAGGAGAGAGTCTGGGTCGACGGCTACTGGGCCAGATACTGAGCCCCGGCCGGCCGGAAAGCGCGCTTAGCGGCGTTTGCGCGGGCCGCGCCGACGCTGGGTGGGCCGTTTTCGCTTCGAGGTGTTCCGCCGCGGCCCCGCAGCGTCCGGCGCCGGCTTGTCGCGCACTTCACTCCGCACCTTCACCACGCGCACGTGCTTGTCCGTGGCCGAATTCAGGCTCTCGCAGCGCGGACACTTCGAGAGGGTCTCCGCCTGCTCGTCAAGATAGCTGAACCCGCAGAAGACACAACGCCACAGGTACTGTTTGCCCAGCGTGCGATGCGAGCGCCACGCGCTGATTTCCGTGTACAGCCAGATCCCCGCCGCCAGCACAAACAGTATCCCGCTGTACAGGATCAGCGCCTCGCCTATCTCCAACTGGATCATGGCGCGCCGCCCTCGTTCTCCCGCGCGGAGGTGATAAGCAGCGTGCCGTGCTGATCCCGGCTCCCCGTCGCGTCCAGAGGCTCAAATCGGTACGTCGTCAAGGCGCGCGCCGCACTCACCACAATCCCCGCCTCGTCCGGCAGCGGCGTAAGCACCTCAATCACTTCCCCCTGAGGATTTACCCGAAACACCAGCGTAATGGGCTCGGTCAAGTCTTCGGGGCGCAGCCGGAACAAGGCTTCGATCGGCGGCGAGAACAGCAATTCCCGGTCCCGCGGCTCCGACATCCATTCCACATACGCTTCAAATCCCTCCGCAGGCCGCGCCACCAGTTTCGGCGCCGGCCGCTCCAGAATCTCCTCCTCCGCTTCGTCAAATAACCCCGGCGACGTAAGCGCGTCCCCCAACCGCTCCAACCCCCGGCTGAGCCGCGACCACGGTTCGCTCAACGGCGCGTCCAGAAAATCCGCCAGGCGTGACCGTATCGTGAGCCCTTCCTCACGCACCTCGAGCATCTCCATCTCGGCAAATTCAAGGCGGGGAAGTTCGATCGCCGGCAGCCCCGATGACCAGCCCCCCGATGGCTCCCCAAGGTCCAGACCCTCGAATTCGGTGTTCCGCAGCGGATTCTGCAGGGACGGCAAACTCGTGATGCGCTCCTCGGGAGCCGCGGGCGCTTCACCGGAAAACGCCGGCCCCTCCGACAGAATGCGGAAGCTGTAGTAGTCGATGCGCTGTACCGGGAATTCGAAGACGATCGAGAACAGCGTGACCATCGACAGGTGGAAAAGCGCCGACACAGAAAGAGCCACCAGAAACAAGCGGTTTCTGAGCATGCCGCCCTGGTTACCCTTCCTCAGATTCTGAAGGAGGTTGCGCCGCGATACCGAAATTCGTGATGCCGAGACTCCGTGCAATGCCTAATACCTTCACCAGTCGCGCGGTCTCGGTGCGCCCGTCCGAGCGTATCAACAGCATTAGGTCCGGACGCGCCCGCTTCTCGTCCGCCAGCTTTTGCGACAACTGCCCCATGCTCGACACTTCCACATTATCCACATAGATTGGGCCGTGCCCATCCGGGCCGCCCTCGCCGTAAACCAGCGTCACCGTCAGGTCCTTCTTCTCCAGCGCAGTCGCCCCAAGCGCCTCTGGAACCTGAATGTTCACCGTGCTCTGGACCACAAACGTCGACGATAGCATGAAAAACAGAATGAGCTGGAACACAACGTCGATCAGCGGTGTCAGGTCCAGTTGGGCCTTCACGCGTCTCTTGCTGTTGCCGTCGCCTTCTCTAAATTGCATCGCTTGCTACACCCAGTGTTGAAACCCCGTCCCTAAATCTCGCGTTCACCGCGATGCCGTGTCAGCAGTTCTATCAACTCCGACGAGCTGATCTCCATCTCGAGGATCATGTTCTCCACCCGGGTCACGAAATAATTGTACGCCACCAGCGTTGGGATGGCGACGGTCAGGCCCGCCGCCGTCGTGACCAGCGCGTTCCCGATACCTTCTGCCAGATCCGAGGGACTCACTTGTCCTTCCAGCGCCTGGATCTGCGCGAACGCCTTGATCATCCCCGCCACCGTCCCGAGAAGCCCCAACAGCGGCGCAATGTTCGCGCACGTGGCCATCGCCGACAGATACCGTTCCAGCCGCGGGATCTCCAGATGCCCCGCGTCTTCGATCGCCTCCCGGATATCCTCTTTCGTCCGGTTGTATTTCAGAATGCCGGCGCGCATGATCCGCGCAATCGGCGCATCCACCTCATCGCAGATCTCCACGGCATCCTGAATCCGATTCTGGCGAAGCACCTGCCGCATCGTGTCCATGAACTCCCGCGTATCGATCGACGCGCGGCGAAGGCTGTAAAACCGTTCAATGATAATGGCCAGCGCCACAATCGAACAGAGCCCGATCGGGATCATGAGGATTCCGCCCTGCATGATCACCTTGAATAGCTGCATCTCGGTATCCGGCACGTAACATCCCTCCTTGCGAAGACCACCTGTCCACCGAAAAACCCTAGCGGGTAACCAGCGTTCCGAGGCCCTGCGTCGTGAAGATCTCGAGCAGCAAGGCATGCGGCACGCGCCCATCAATGATATGCGTCTTCCGCACGCCCTGGTCAAGCGCCAGCAGACACGAATCCACCTTCGGGATCATGCCTCCGGCAATCACCCCCAAATCCTTCAATTTGGCAATCTCGTCCCGGTCGATCCGGTGAATCAGCGTCTCCGGATCTTTCGCGTCGCGCAGCAGACCCGGCGTGTCCGTCATGAACACCAGCTTCTCCGCCCGCAGCGACGCGGCAATCTCCCCGGCCGCCGTGTCCGCGTTGACGTTCCAGGTATTGCCCTCGCGATCCGTCGCCAGCGGCGCCACCACCGGAATGAACCCCGCACGGCACAACGTCTCGATGATCTCGCTTTTCACACTCGTGATCCGGCCCACAAATCCGATGTCGGCGCCGTCAGGGAGTTCAATCCGCCGGGCGTGAAGCAAGTTCCCGTCCTTGCCGCAAATTCCCACCGAGTTCCCGCCGGCCGTGTTCAGCAGCGCCACGATCTCCTTGTTCACCGTGCCCGCCAGAACCATCTCCACCACCCGAATCGTCTCGTCATCCGTGACCCGCAGCCCGTTGTGAAACGCCGCCTCGACATTGAGCTGCTTCAGCCGGCGGTTGATCTCGGGGCCGCCGCCGTGAACCACAACCGGGTTCATCCCCACATACTTCATCAGCGTGATGTCTTCCGCAACGCTCTTGCGAAGCGTCGCGTTCTCCATCGCCGCGCCGCCGTACTTGATCACCACCGTCTTGCCGTCGAACTCGCGGATATACGGCAATGCCTCGATCAGGATCGAGGCCTTTTGAATAAACTCGTGCATCTGGCTGTGCATGTCGCTCCCCTGAGCCCCTGTCCCCTACGTCCGGTAATCGGCATTGATCTTGACGTAATCGTAGCTGAGATCCGAACACCAGAATACCGCACAACCCGGCCCTTTCCCAACCTCGAGCCGAATCCGGAATTCCGGGCGTTTCATCACCGCGGCCGCATCCTCTTCACGATACCCCGCCGGCATGCCTCCCGACACCAGCTGCACGTCCCCAAGCCACAACGCCACAGCCGCCGGGTCAAACGGCACGCCCGCATACCCCGCCGCACACACAATGCGCCCCCAGTTGGGATCTCCTCCAAAAAACGCCGTCTTGCACAGTTGCGAAAGGCCTATCGAACGGGCCAGCGTCCGGGCCTCGCCATCGCTGCCCGCGCCCGAAACCGCGATCTCCACCAGTTTCGTCGCGCCCTCGCCGTCCTTCACCAGCATCTTCGCCAGCGTGCGGCACACCTCGGCCAGCGCCGCCTGGAACACCGCGCCATCGGGACTCCCCGCGGCAATCGGCGGCAGCCCCGCAGCGCCGTTCGCCAGACACAGCACCGTGTCGCTCGTGCTCATGTCATTGTCCACGGAGATGCAATTAAAACTCTGCCCCACGGCGTCCCGGAGCATCCCCGAAAGCACCGGCGCGTCCACCGAGGCGTCGGTGGTGAGCACGGCAATCATCGTCGCCATGTTCGGGCAGATCATTCCTGAGCCTTTCGCCATCGCCCCGATCCGGACCGTGCCCGCGCTCAACCGCACCTCGCGCGTCAGTTCCTTGGGCACCGTGTCCGTCGTCATGATCGCGCGCGCCGCATCGCCGTGCCCCTCCACGGAAAGCGACGCCGCACACCGCCCGATGCCGTCCAGGATGCGGTCCATCGGCAACGGCACCCCGATCACACCCGTGCTGCAGATACACACCTCATCCACGGACGCGTCGATGATCCCGGCCACCGCCTCCGCCATCGCACGCGCGTCGCGGCGACCCCGCTCGCCCGTCGCGGCGTTGGCGTTGCCGCTGTTCACAAATACCGCCCGCGCCGCGCCCTTCGCGCACACGCCCACATTCCATTCCACCGGCGGAGCTTTCATCACGTTCGTCGTGAACATCCCCGCCACAGACGCCGCGCGGTCGCTCACGACCAGCGCGCAGTCATGCTTCGTCGAAGTCCGCTTGATGCCCGCCGCCACACCGGACGCACGGAAGCCTGTCGGCGCGGTGACGCCGCCTTCAACCCCATTCACGGCGCCATTCCTCCAAAATTCAGGCCTTTCGTTTCGTCCAGGCCAAACATGATGTTCATGCATTGCACCGCCATGCCCGCCGTCCCGCCGAACAGGTTGTCTATCGCGCTGACCACGATCAGGTTGCCCGTGCGCTTGTCCATCACCCACCCGAAATCGCAGAAATTCGACCCGCGCACGAACCGGACCTCGGCGAGTTTCCCCTCGCCCAACACCCGCAGGAACGGCTCGCCGGCATACCGTTCGTAGCACTTCGCCACATCGAGCCCGGCCTTCGGGCGGAACGTGATCGTGCTCAAGATGCCCCGCGTATACGGTCCCACATGCGGCGAGAACTGCACCATCACGTCGCCCCCGAGCTCCTGCTCGATTTCCGGCGTGTGCTGATGCATCCCCAGCTTGTAGGCCCGTACGTTCTCATTCATCTCGGGAAAATGAAATGCCTCATGCAGCGCGCGGCCCGCCCCCGACAACCCCGAGATCGCATCCACAATCACCGGGAAATCCCGCGAGATGCCGTCCACCAGGGGCCGTACCGGGAACAACACACTCATCACGTAGCAGCCCGGAACCGCCACAAGCGACGTCGTCGCGAGCCGCTCGCGGTAATACGGCGCAAGCCCGTACACCGCCTCGTCCAGCAATTCCGGCGCACGATGTTCCATGCCATAGTATTTCTTGAAATCCGCCGTGTTCTTGAGCCGGAAATCCGGACCCATGTCGATCACCTTCACACCCGCCTGGCGCAGCGGCGGGATCAAATCCATGGACGTCCCCCCGTGAAGCGCCATGAACACCACGTCGCACTGTTCCGCAAGGCGTTCAGCATCAAAGGTTTCCAGCTTTACCGACGTCGTCTTCGCCAGAGCCGGCATCACCTCGCCGAGCGACTTGCCGCTCTCCAGTTCAATCGCCGCCACCAGTTCCGCCTCGGGGTGAATCCCCAGAAGACGGATGAGTTCACGACCGGCATACCCGACCGCACCAATCACACCTGCTCGTATCATCTCAATCTCCTCGTTGCGAAAAACAACCGATTATAGCCATGCGCCGTAACCGGTTCAATTACTATCCCGGACGCTATGCACAGAATCCCCCATTTCGGGGCGCTCTTTCGCGCTGGAAGTCCCCTGCGCCAACATGTTAGGCTATATTTCTCCTGTACAATCCGCCGAACGGTTCACAACGCGCGGATACAGTCACAACCGTATCTCCCGGAGACGCCATGGCTGAAGAACATACCATCGCCGTGCTGGAAGGCGACGGCATCGGGCCCGAAATCACCGCCGAAGCCGTCAAGGCCCTCCGGGCCGTCGAATCGCGAAGCGGCATCCGGTTCCACCTCCGGTATGCGCCGTTCGGGGGCCGGGCCTATTTCGAGACCGGCGCCTCGTTCCCCCCCGAGACTCAGAAAGTCTGCGACGAAGCCGATGCCATCATCAAGGGTCCCATCGGACTGAGTCACGAGGAATCAAAGAAAATCCCCACGCACCAGCAGCCCGAGCGCGGCGCACTCCTCCCCCTGCGCAAACGATACAACACCTTCGCCAATTTCCGGCCCGTCTATCTCCCTCCGGAACTCGCCCACTTCTCCCCGCTCAAGCCCGAAGTGGTGGGCGACGGAATCAACATCATGATGATCCGAGAACTCGTCAGCGGCCTCTATTTCGGCGCCAAGGAAGAGGGCACCGGCGAGAACGGCCTCCGCTACGTCAAGGAAACCCTCGAATACGACGAACAGCAAATCCGCGACATCCTCCACGTCGGATTCAAAGAAGCACAAAACCGCAAAAAAGTGCTCCACAACGTCCATAAAAGCAATGTGCTTATCTCCAGCGTGCTGTGGAACACCATCCTGGACGAGGTGGCCGTCAACTACCCCGATGTCACCGTCAAGAACATCCTGGTCGACGCCGCCGCGACCGCCATGGTGCTCCATCCTCGCCAGTTCGACGTGATGGTCATGGAAAATATGTTCGGCGACATCCTCACCGACCTCGCCGGCGGCCTGGTCGGCTCGCTGGGGCTCATGCCCTCCGCCTGTATCGGCCCCCACAAGGCCTACTACGAGCCGTCCCATGGGTCTGCCCCCGACATCGCCGGAAAAGGCATCGCAAACCCCTACTCCATGATCGGGTCCCTCGCCCTCATGCTCGAGAAAAGTTTCGCACTCACCCGCGAAGCCGGGTGGGTCTGGGAAGCGTTGCGGGCCGTGTTCCGCGAAGGCTATGCCACTACCGACCTCGCCGATCCCGAACTCGGCTACAAAGCATTAACTACGAGCGAATTCGGCGACATGGTCGCCCGTTTCATCGCCTTTTGAACATCCGTCACTCATGGACGCCATAACTCGAAGAAACTATTGAACCCAATACACGAGACCGATGCGCGACACCTCCAAAACCCTGGCCGGATTCGTTCTGTTCCTCGCCATGATCAGTTGGGCCCAGGCGCCCGTGTTCATCCGTTATCTGCGGGAAGCCTACGAACCATTCTCCATGGCCTTTATCCGGTATGCGAGCGGCGCGGCCGCCCTCACGCTCGTCAGCCTGGTCTTCTACCGGGCTGAATTCCTGCGCCTGCTCCGCGATCCGCGCCCCGTGCTTGGCATCGCCCTGCTCAACACCTTCCAGCAATGGACCTGGACCGCCGGATGCTACGGCTCCACCGCCACGATGGCCCAGGTGATCAACATGCTGTCCCTGGTCTTCGTGGTGCTCTTCAGCTTCATGCTCTTCCGCGAAGAGCGCGCGGTTATCCGCAGCCCGTTCTTCCTCGCCGGTTCCACCCTGTGCTTCCTCGGCGCCGTGGCCGTGCTCACCAAAGACCCCGGCTCGCTCCGGCCCGTCTTCGACCGGTCATCCCTCTTGCTGCTCATCACCGCCATGAGCTGGGGCGTCTACCGCGTCTGGAGCAAGCACATCGTCATGACGTGGCACCCCATCCCCATGTTCACCGTGCTGGCGTTGCTGACCTCCCTGGGATTTCTTGCGCTTACCTTCGCCCTGGGACGCCCCGCCGACCTCGTGACCGCGGGGCCCCGCCTCACCCTCGTCGCCCTCTTCTCGGGCATCATGCCCATCGCCGTAGCGCACCCCAGCTTCAATTACGCCCAGCGGAGCCTCGGTTCGGCGTTCAGCACCAGCGTCGGGAATCTCACCCCCCTGCTCACCTACCTTCTCGCCATCCTGGTGCTCGATGACGAATTCCTCCGCCTCTCGCAATGGCTGGGCGCGTTTGTCCTCATCGGCGGAGCGTTTCTGGTGATCCTGGCCGGACGAAGGGTCCAGCACGAGCTGGCCGCGGTGGATGTGCTGCCCGCCGGGACCGTTACGGCTGGTAACGATCAGGACCCGGACCAATCGCGTCATACGGGCCGCTGGAAAAGCTGAGAATGTCCTTAAAACTCGGAAGCGCAGGTTGCGTGCTTCGAATGCGCCAGTTGCCTTCGTAATTCGCAAAGGTGAGCCACACCTCGCCCCGTTCGGTCCGTGGGAAAAACGCCTCCTCCCCCGCGAACCGGCCCGTCGAATCCGAAAGGGCCACCCCGCTGAACCGGCAGAACAGCAGCACCCGCACTTCCTGGCCCGCTTCGTACGCCGAGAAGTCCCAGCGCCGGATTTGGCGCGCCATCATGCATCGATGGTAGCGCTCGAAAAACCACTGATACGCCCGCTGAACATACTGAAGACGCCAATTCTCCGGGTCCGCGTATTCGTCGGCGTAAAGATCCAGCACCCCGTTCAGGTCTTCTTCCGAAAAGGCCCGGTCGAGTTTTTCAATGCGTTCCACAATGGTCTTCGCCACCGCCAGCTTGTCGTCCGGCACCCCCTCAAACCCCGGCCACCATGCCTCAAATCCTTCCGTCAACGCATTGCTCCGGGGCAACGGCCGGCTGTCAAAGACGTCCGCCAGCGGCGTGACCACCACCTCCTCGGCGATCCGGCTCTCAACTACGCTCAACGCCAGGCACTCCCCGAAATCCACCATCCCCGCGAAAACCTCGTTCTCCGTCGTCAGCGCGGTCACCGCATAGGCCACGCTCTGCCCCGCCCCAGGCAGCGTATCCTGCCAGCGCCGCCCCTCGACGTCCCCCGCTGCCAAATGAAACGGTTCCGTGGGGCCATAGCGCCGGTACACCTTGTAGCCAAAGTCGTATTCCCGAAAGGGCCAGGTCAGTTCGACGCCTTCCGCCGTCCGCCGCGCCTGCACCCCCCGGACGGGCGCCGGAACCCCAGGCACCCGGAAATCCTGCACCTGCCGGTGGCTCTCCCGGTTGTTCAGAATGAACACGCCCCGGCCAACCCGAAAAATCGAGGCCGTCCCCGCCCCGTCGGGCACATAGTGCGTGTCCAGGAGATCCGTCCACGCCTGAGGCGACGCCATCCGCCCCGGTTTAACCACCTCCGCAAACCGCTGGAGGGAGGCCTGAGGCGCGTAGGATGACAAAATGGGAACCCAGTAATGCCGGCCGGAATTGGGCACCAGTTCCTCGATCTGGCCCGGCCGTTCCATCCCGTAAGCCCCCCATATCATGAAGCCTTCCCCAGCCACCCCGTCGATGTCGCGAAGATTGTGCTGAAAATCCAGCGGCGACCGGCACCGGTCCAGCTGGAACGCGACACGCACCTTCTCCTCCACGAATTCTTTCCGCGGGATGAGGCCGTGCTCGGTCAACTCCCGCAACGTGGGATAGATCGCGCTCTTCCAGTGATGCTGTGCCGCGCCAAACCACAGGTCGTCTTCCGGCTCAAACACATACACCGTAGCGCCGGTCATCGCCCCGTTGAGAACCATGGCCCGATACAACGACGGCGGCATCGCGGCATGGGTCGCCCCATAGCCGAAGACCCCCGGCATCAACAAGCGAGCATCGCTGTACCACGCCGACGTCGGCCCGACGCCCCACTGGCCGGCCGCTCCTTCCAGCCAGAGCCCAAAGACGGTGCTCATCCGGGCGATGTCGTGTCCCCCACGGTAGCGCGCCACCGGCGCCACGTACGCCCCGCAGGTGAGCAGCTTGTCGTATAAGGCCTGGCACGACGCGTTCGACACCAGCCGCGGCCACTGCAGCCCGTCCAGTTCCAGTATCATCAGACGCCCGTACCGCGCAGATGCGTCCAGGACACCTACCAGCCAGCGCACACTCTCGGGAACGTTCAATTCAGGGTCCGGACCAAACTCGCTGTACTCATCAAAACGCAGTCCGTGAGCCCGGACGCCCTTGATGCACACAAAATCGCGGAGCAGTTCTTCCATCAAGTTTAGCGGATACGCGCCGCGGGGATCCGCGTCAGCGATGGTCAGCACAACAGGCACTTCCGACGCCTGCAAGACCTCGAGTACGCCGCGCGTCCGTTCGTGGCGCGCCGCCAGACCCGGCCCTTCGATGCGGATGCACAGCGCGGAAAACGCCTTCAATTCCGCCGGAAGCTCCCCCCACCGTTGCACAAGCTGCTGTGCGGTACTCGCGACGTCCGCATCGTCGCTGCTGGTCATGTCGAACACAAAGAAGGGGTGTTCCGCGCTGACTTCAATGGTAAGCGGAGGATATTGCTGTTGCGCCCGGGCCGCCTGCAGCGTGACGCCCAACGTCAGCGCAAGTATCAGGCTCCTCTGTAGCAAGCACTTAGGTAACAGCATGGCCAGATTGTAGGAAATCCGTTCCCATTAGCACAACAACTGCCTTCAACAAGGTTCAGAATGCGCACCTGGCAGCGACTCCCGCCCCGGATGCGCCCGAAACCCGAAACGGCCCACCCTATGTTGATACCCTGAACGCGCCCGGAGATGCATCCCCCCTGCTGAACGCTCGCCATGGGGCTGCATCCGCATCACGTGTGGAACCGGTCCGGTGTGGGGCCCCGCGGGCCGCGGGGTCATTCGAACAGCCCAGCATGCTTCCATCTCGCAGCCCAGGCGTCTCCCCTGCATCCGGATCGCCCCGAGAATACAAGAATGCAGGCGAGACGCCTGCGCTGCGAGATCCCCGTTCTTCGTCCTCTCCTCCGAATCTTCTCCCGCAGCGTCATTCGGAAATCCCGGAAACGATTTCCGCATGCCCCTTGGGGTTGCCCTGAAAGGGCGGCCGAGAGTAGCCCGGACCTGTGTCGGTTCTTGCAGCCCTGAAAGATAGTGTGTCGAAAG
>DDYW01000074.1 GCA_002348185.1 Candidatus Hydrogenedentes bacterium UBA2224
CGTGCCGGTTCCGGGCATACACCAAGCGCACACGCGGCAACCGCCATCGCGGCACACATACTCCGGCCAGTTAACCCGTCGAACAGACAATACTGGCGGCGTGAACAGCTCATACCTGCGCCTCCCTGGCTGACCGGCAGGTTCCGGCGAACGGCCGATCCGCAACAGAATATACCCCATTTCCGGGCGGCAATCGACCCGGCGGCGGGGGTTTGGTTGACAGTGTCCGGCAGGGGGGATAGAATCCTTTCAGGCGCGGAAACGGCGCAGAATCAGGGGCAATGAAGCGGTTCAGTTTCAATACTTTTCTCGAGGCGGACGGCAATCGCGCGGCGCTGAGCATCTGCAAACGGATTGCGGAGCTGGAGCCGGTCGCGCCGATGCCCGTCCTGCTGCTCGGTGAAGAAGGCTGCGGGAAGACCCACCTCCTGTATTCGATCTGGAAACGCGTCAAGGCAACATCGCCGCGCACGTCGCTTGCGGTGGTGACTGCCCGCGAATTCCGCCGGGAGGTGCGCGACCTGATTGGGGATCCGTCGCCCGTCCAGAAGGCCGACTCGGCCATACTGCTGATTGACCAGCTCGAGCTTTTCGACGATTTGCTCGAGGAACTCGAGGCGGTCGTTCGCATTTTTATCGATAACAACCAGTACGTCCTGCTGGCCAGCAATGTGCATCCGCGGCGTCTCAAGGCCCTGCCGCCGGGCTTGCGCGACATGATCGCCGCGGGCCAGACCGTCGAAATCCGGTTGCGCGAGGGCGAGACGCAGCTCGAAGTGCTCCGGCGCGAATTGCGGCGCGAGAGCGAGGCCGTCATTGAAAAACAGCAGGTCGAGATTGACCGGTTGCGGGGATTGCTGGAACGCGTGGGCGCGGACGCCGGCGGAAACGACGCTTCCGCTGCCGTCCGGGACGCCCTGGAACAGGCCCAGGCGCGAAACGCCGAATTGACGCGGCAACTCGACGCGGCAACCCGGTTCGGGCTCGGTCTTCGGGAAGAGCTGGAATCGGTGAAGGTGCGGCTTGACGCCAGCGGCGCCGGGCACGGAGACCTGCCCTCCGGAGCGGCCGCATCGGACGAGGTCGCGCAGGTCCGGGCCGAACTGGCCGAAGCGCGCGGCGAACTCGAAATCCTCCGCCGGGACTTGGCGCGCCGGGGAGACACGGAGGAGGAAATCGAGCATCTCCGTGCGGCCCTGGAAGACGCGCAGACCGAGAAGACGCGTTCCCTGGCCGAAACCACCGCCGGACATGAATCCGAACGCCGACGGCTGGAAGAAGAAGTGGCCACCCTGGCGCAGCAGCTGGAGGCCGCGCGAAACGACTCCGCGCAGGCACGGCATGAAGCCAACATGCTCGTCGAACGCGCCGAACGGCTCGTTTCGCAAATCGAGGGGAACCAGATCCGCTTTCGGGAGACCGAGCAGGAACAGCGCCGCCAGATCGAGGAGTTGGAAACCCTCCTCGCCATGCGGGGCCCCGCCGAGATGCAGGAAGAACGTCTGGCCAGCCTCCAGCAGCAACTCGAGGCGACGGAAGACCGCGCCCGGACGCTCCAGCAGGACTTCGACCGCGAGCGGCGCGAATTGATCGGGCGCATGGAACAGAGCGAGCAGCAGATTCAGGACGAGCTTGCCCGCGCGCGCGAGGCGGCTGCGGCGGCCCAGGCTGCGTTGGAGGCGCTGACCGCGGAACGGGACCAACTGCGCGACGCCCTGAAAGGCGCCGACAGCGAGCGCGAGACGGCCCAGGCCGCGCTGGAGGCGATGACCGCGGAACGGGACCAGTTGCGCGACGCCCTCAAGAACGCAGATAGCGAGCGCGAATCGCTGCGGGTCCAACTCGAGAATCTCGAGCAGGAGCGCGCGCAGCTCAACGCCGCCCTGAATACCAGCCGCGCCGAACGGGCCACCATCGAATCGGCGTTGCAGGAAACGCGCGAGGCCAGGGAACGTCTCGAGTCCGCCCTGAACGAAGGCCGCATCGAACGGGACAGCCTGCGCGAGGAACTCGATCGGGCCGTGCGCGAAGGCCAGCGTCTACAGTCCGCCGTCGACGAATCCGCGAGCCGCCTCGAGACGGTTCAGGCTCACGTGGGACAACTGGAAACGCGGCTGGCCGAACAGGCCGCCGACATGGAGGCCCTGCGTCACGATGCCGCTGCACAGGTGGCCCATGCCAATGCCCAGGCAGGCGAGCTTGAAGGCCAAATCGCGCATTTGCGGGCCCAGCTTGCCCGAGCCGGCGAAGCCCGCCGCGAAGCTGCCCGCCGCATCGAGGAGATGCGGGCAAATCTGGCGGCTTCCGCAAACGCCCTCGGAGAATGGTCCACCAGGCTGACCGCCCGCGAAGCGGACTCCGAAGCGTCCGGCGAGAAACCGGATGACGCCTCCTGGGAGCCGCCCCAGGCGCCTGGCGAGGAGCTTCCGGACGAACCGGCGGCCTCCCCGCGGGAAGACGAACCCATACCGGAGGTTGACGAAGACGAACAATTCGATGACGACCGGATGGTGTTGCCGCCCGCTCCCGATGAAGAGGATATCGAGCCCGGCGCAAGCTACGGGGACGAATCCGGACCGGTCGTTCCGGATTGGACCGATTCGGACGGGCCAGAGGATTTCGGCGCGCCCGCACCTCCGCTCGGACCGCTCAAGGACCTCTCCCCGCTCGAGGACGAGCGCGAATAGCCGGGCGCGAGCCTCGCCCCGCATGCATGCACCTCCTCGCGCGAGCATCACAACGGCAGGGACCGGCCGCATGGCGCGAGGGGGGACCGTTCTGGCATACTCCCCTCATGGACAGTCTTGAATCGCGCATCATCCGCCTGTTGGCCGAGATCCATCCGCTTGACCGCATCCCGCGCGCGGGTTATGTCCTGCGCGGCGTGCCCGAACCGGAATCCGTGGCGGCCCACAGCCATTTCGTCGCTCTGCTGGCCCTGCTGGTCTGCGATGCGTGTCCCGGCCAGTTTGACCGCGACAAGGCGTTGACCATGGCCATCATGCACGATCTGGCCGAGGCCCGGCTCATGGACATCCCCATGCCCGTCGGCGACGCCTATCTCAAGGACGCCAAACGCGACGCGGAACAGGCCATCTTCGACGACCTGCTCGCGGGGTTCCCGGAACGGTACGCGGAATACCACCGCGAACTGCTCGATGCCGCTTCCCCCGAGGCCCGCCTCATTCGCGGCCTGGACAAGGCCCAAATGATGATTAAGATCGTCATGTATCAGAAGGAAGGCCGGGGACGTCTCGATGAGTTCTGGAATAACCCCCGGAACTTCGCCGATTTCGGTGTCGAGCCGGTGGCGCGCCTGTTTGACGCGATCTGCGCGTATGCGGGTAAGACCCGTCCCGGGAAGTCATAGCGGTGTTCATTTGTTGTTCATTCATGAAAACTGTCAATTTTGGTGCGTACCTGTCTACGGAGCCATAATGGTTTTTAGTGAAATGTGCATGCCGAGTAACGGTTTAATCGGGACAAAACCAATCTAGATGGGTTGGCGCGAGATCTGCGTGTTGGTTGACACCTGAAATCGGCCTGGTCGGGCGGCAAATTGTCGGATGCGCACTGGGGACTGAGGTGCCGGGCGTGGGTCGCAGGTTCATCATCATCTCAGGAGCGGGCGCTCCGGGGGTGTCCAGGGGAGTCTGATGCATCGAAGCCGTGCAAGAGCCGACGGCGAAGATTCCGCAAAGAAGACAGCGGTGGCTCATGCGCGAGTCCATCTGAACGGTGTTCGGGCGTTGTCGCGCAACGGGCTGGAACAACTGAGCCTGGTTGAACTGCACCTGATCGCGCTTGAGACGGATCCCAGTGATATGGAAGAGCTCGGTGCGGTGGTGCGCGCGCTGGGGAATGTCCGGCGGGCGGCGCACCGTCTCAAGCTCCGCGATTTGTACTACTACGTCGAGGAGCAGGAACGCCGGGCGCGCGAGGCGCTCGAGTCGGGCCTGATTCCGGAGACCACCATCGACTCCTGCCTCGATGTGATCGATGTGCTGAAACGGTACCTGGCGTACGTGGAGGAATCGCTGCGCACGGGGGAGCCGCTGCCGTCGCCGCGGATGCTGCCGGCGTTGCGGCACAGCGTGGAATCCCTGAGCGTTCCTAGGCGGGCTGTACCGGCCATCACGCCCCGCGACGCGCAAAAACGGCTGGGCGAACTGCTCATGGAATCCGGCGATGTCCACAAGGGCGATCTTCAGGACATCTTGTTCGAGCTCGCGGAACCGGCTCCTGCCAAGCCGATCGGCGAGCTGCTGCTGGAAGAACTGCGCATTTCGCGCGAGCAGCTCAACCGGGCGCTTGCTGAACAGGCGCGCGATCCGCAGCATCCCCTGCTGGGAGAGATTCTGGTGCACATGGGCGCCGTGTCGCGCCAGGGCCTGAACAAGACCCTTGACCGGCAGCGCCAGCCGGCGCCGCGCCGGCTGGGTGAGGCGCTGGTCGGGGCGGGGCTGGTGCCCGCAAAGCGGGTGGTGCTGGCTCTGCGCAGCCAGGGTTTGATCCGCGACTCGGTCCGGCACGGCCTGGCCTCGCTGGCGGCCCGGTTCGCCGCGCGCGCCACCGAAACCGGCCCACCGCAACAGCGCAACCGCCTGTCCGCGGATGAATACGCGGCGCTGGCCCGGTTTCGAGACGAGGCGCGCAACCTGTTGAACGCGGCGGACCGCAACCTTCTCGCGCTGGAATCGGAGTCCGCGGACCCGCGCGCCCTGAAATCCGTCCGCCGGTCGATCCAGGCCATTGCCCGGTTCGCGAGCTATCTCGGCCTGGCCGACATCGGGCGCTTCGCCCGGGCGTTCACCGGATACCTCGCCCGAGCCTCGGACAGCGCGTTTGCGCTCCGGGGCCCGCGCCTGGACGTGGCCTTCGACTGCGTCGAGGTATTGCGGCGCCACGTGGGCTATGTCGATGAAGCCCTGAAGTCCAAAGGCCGGATCCCCCGTGAGAAACAGTTGCCGGAGTACATCGCGTTCCTGCGCGCGCTGAGCGCCGGCCGGCACAAAAACCTGCGCGTCACCCGCTTGCAGCCTCCGGCCGAGGGGCAGCGGCTAGGCGACCTCCTGGTGGCGTCCGGTATGATCTCGCGTGAAGCGCTCGACGCCGTTGTGGCCGCCCAGGCCCAGACGCGGGAAACCGCGATGCTGGGCGATCTGCTGGTCGATGAGGCGCTGGTGTCACGCGATCAGGTGGACGCCGCCCTGGCCGCCCAACAGAAGAACCCGTCCCTCGGACGTCTGGGCGACATCCTGGTCCAATGGGGGCTGGTTGACCGGGCAGACATCAAGGCGGCGATTGCGCGGCAGCGCGCAGAGGGGCGGCCCCGCATCGGCGAACTCCTCGTGCGGACGGGGGCGGTGCCCGCCAAGGCCGTGGCCCACGCGTTGCGGTGTCAGCGCGCGGGCCTTGCCGGTACCGCGGCCGCCACGCTGGTAGCATCCTCTATCCTCGCGCCAATTCCGCCGGCGAACGCATCCGCCGTCCATTCGACCGGCGATGCCGCCATCGTGTGGGTCCTGGACCGGGGGCTCGCGCCCGATACGGATGGGGACGGACTGAGCGATGCCGTCGAGGCCGCGCTCGGCACTCATCCCCTGGCGCCGGACACCGACCGGGACGGCATGCTCGACGGCTGGGAGGTCTGGAACGCCCTGAACCCCCGGAATGCCGCCGACGCGGCCGAAGACGCCGACAACGATTCTCTGACCAACGGTGAAGAAGCCGGGCTGGGGTCGCAGCCGTTCGCAGTGGATTCCGACGGGGATGACTACTGGGATTTCATCGAAGCGGAGCGGGGCACCGATCCCGCGTCGTCCGCAAGCCACCCCGTGTCGCGCGTGTACGGCGACACCAACGCCGATGACAAGGTCAACGCCTCGGACATCCAATACGTCATCAACGCCGCCCTCGGCCTGGACACACCGGTGCCCACCAACATCAACCGGGTCGGGGCGGTGGATGCGCTGGATATTCAGGGCATCATCAATGCGGCGCTGGGCATCGTGCCGCGCGCCTGAGGCCCTGCGGCCCGGGCGTCCGCTTCCGCCGCCGTTTACCTCTATTCGCCGATGATCTTAACAAGCACGCGTTTCCGGCGCTTGCCGTCGAGCTCGTAATAGAAGATCTGTTCCCAGGGGCCGAAATCGAGTTTGCCGTCCGTGACCGCCACCACGACCTCGCGCCCCATGAGGGTGCGTTTGAGATGGGCGTCGGCGTTGTCCTCATACCCATTGTGGGCATACTGGTCGTAGGGCTTTTCGGGCGCGAGTTTTTCCAGCCAGCGCTCGAAATCGGCGTGCAGGCCGGACTCGTTGTCGTTGATGAACACGCTCGCGGTGATATGCATCGCATTGACGAGGACCAGGCCCTCCTTCACGCCGCTTTCCCGGAGGCATTCTTCGATCTGCGGCGTGATATGAATAATCTGGCGGCGCTGCGACGCGTTGAACCAGAGTTCCTTTCGGTAACTTTTCATCGCGACGATCTCCTTCCGCTGGCGGAATCGCTCGCGGCCTTCGGGGCGAACGGCCTTCAGGACCGCCCGAGCACCTCGAGCACGTGGTCGAGTTCGGTTTCGGTGTTGTAGAAATGAGGCGAGAAACGCAGAAACGCGTCGCCCGCGCGGTTGTGCCGGAGCGAGGCGACAATGTCCGCCGCCTGCAGGCGGCGTGCGACCTCAGGCAGGTCCTTTTCAGGATGGCACACGGTGATGATGCCCGAGAGTTCGGCCTCGGTGGTATCGGGCGGCCGACCGTACGCCTCGAGGCAATGACGGTACCCCAGGGCGCGCAGACCGTCCAGAAACCCGCGGCGCAGATCGAGAATCCGCGCACTGATGGCGTCGATGCCGAGCGAGAGGAGGAGTTCAAGCGAGGCGGCCATGCCGACAATCCCCGGCAGATTCAGCATCCCGGGTTCGTAGCGCCGCGCGCCCCCGTAGAAGGCGATGGTGTCCTGGGCGATGAACTGCGGCGACACCACGTTCCATGAACCGAGCAAGGCGGGTTGCAGGAGGTCGAACTTGTCGCGGCTTACGTACAGGATGCCCGCGCCCGCCGGACCCAGCAGCCATTTGTGCGAGTCCGCGCTGAGAAAATCGACGTGCTCGACGCGCAACGGAAACGCGCCCAGGGTTTGGATGGCGTCCAGGCAGAAGAGCACGCCGCGCTCGTGCAGGTTTCGCCCGATGGTGTCCACGTCGACGCGAAATCCGCTGAGGAAATGGGCGGTCGCCAGCGACACCAGGCGCGTACGTTCGGTGAGCGCCGCCGCGACCAGGTCCCAGGTGATCACGCCGGGGGCGTCGGGCCGGAGCGCCACGGGCCTCACGCCGCGCGCATGGAGCGCGGCCCACGGATAGACGTTGGCGGGATAATCGTCGGGGTAGTAGACGACCTCATCGCCCGGGCGCCACGGGAGGCCCGCGGCGACCAGGTTCAAGCCCAGCGCGGTGGGTCCGAGCAACGCGATCTCGCCCGGCTCCGCGCCCAGCAGTTCGGCGGCAAACCTGCGGGAGGCCTCCACCCAGGTCTCGGTCCAGGCGCCCTCCTGCTTCCGGTGCGAAGCCCGGTCGAGGAATTCGCGCATGAGGTCCGCGGCCGCCTGCGGCAGCGGCGCCACACCCGCATGGCCGAGAAAGACGCATTCGCCCGTCACCGGAAAGGCCTTGCGCCGCATCCCTTCGTCCTGAATGTAGGCCTGGAGATCCATGCGGAAAGTGTACTGGTTTGCGGCACGGTTTGCCAGACCCCGCCGCGACCCCAACCGGCGGACTCGCGGCGCAACTCACCCCGCCCGGCATTACAGCGATTGTAGAATTTCGCAGCCTTGTCCCCCGCTGGCGGGGGTGGCCGCGAAGCGGACGGGGGTGGACTCTTTGATCCCGGGTGGCCCAGGCCATACCGTCCACACGGCCCGCACTACAAAGTTGAACTTCGATCGCGCTATGCTCTGCCGTCCCTACGGGACTTGTGATTTGGGGGATGCGGAAGTTCCCACCACTGAAGTGGTGGGCTATTGTCTGCCGTCCCTACGGGACTTGGAGCACTTCGCCTTCCTTAGCGCCGAAGGCGCGGTAATATACCAGCCCAGCCTGGAGGGCTGGGTACAGGTATTCCTCCAAATCGTCCGGTCTGAAGGACCGGCACATACGGACCTCCGGCTACACATGTCGCGGGCTTTCAGCCCTTCCCTTGTTTGGGACATCCGTCTTCCTGGCCCTTCAGGCCAGGCTGGTATGTATTGCGCCTTCGGCGCTCGGGAAGACGAAGTGTTCTCTTATCTCACCACAGGGATGAGTCGGCACATGCTCCCGTGCCCGAAAGGACATGCGTTTCAGTCATCTGGCCTCAAGTTAGCCGGCGATCAAGGCGCGAACGGTGCTTTGGCGGGATAAGGCGGCCGGAACATGGCCGTCGCGGCCACGATCCGCCCCGGACGGCCAAGGGGATACCCGCGGAGGCTCAGAATCGCTCATAAAGCTTAATAATATAATAGGTTATGCGCATTCGCCGCTCCTGTTTCCTTGACATACGCACAGTTGGATGGGATAATTTTAATTGATTAGGCATCCTGAATTGAGGATGTCGATGGGGCGCAATCCATGGGAATGGTGATAGACAACATACCCGGCACGCTCCAGACGAAGCGCATCGAGGCTGCGTCGGATTCGAGCGGACGGACGTCGAAAGAATCCGCGTCGGCATCCGAACCGGGCTTCCACGCCGACGAAGGCCGCATCCGCGCGGGATTCGGCGAAAACACCATCTCTATTCCGGCCATCACGGTGCATACGGTGGACCGCAATTTTGAAGAAGCCCGGAAGATGGTCCCCACCCTCGAGGAACTCCGGCAGGAACAGCAGGCCCGGACCGAAGAACAGCGCGCCGAGGCCCGGGAACGCCTCGAAGCCCGGAGGGAAGCCCTTGGCAAGAGCGCTCAGGAGCCGATCATCCGGATCGATTTCCAGCGGGCGGAATCGCAGGCGCGCACACAGGCCCGACCGGCCGTGAACTCCCTGAATCCATCTGCCGCATCGCCCGGCGCCAGCGCGGAGACGATCGCGCAGGGTCCCGGTGCGTCCGTGCAGGCAGCGCGCCAGGCGTTCACGTTCGCACCGTTCGCCGTGGCCCGCTTTGACGTGCGGGGATAGCCGGGTACACGTTGTTGTGCTGTGGACGGCGCTTGAAATCTGTCCCCTTTCTCGCCGATGCAGAATACCCCACCCGAAACAGGCCCTCGAGGGGCGCTGTGCCTCCCCGGATTTCCGTGCGGTCAGCCTCCCGCCGCGGCGCCGGCCTGCTGGATGTCCTGGGGGTGGATGCCGGTCTGGGTGACCAGGATGAGACGCCACGCCCCGTCGAACGCGGCAGGCGTGACGACGAGCGGGGTCGTCCGCCACGGCACGCGCTTTTCTTCGCTCTCGCTGTGCCAATGGCCGAACATGAGGAAATCGAGGGGGTCGTCAACAAAAAGCACCAACTGGCTGCGCATGCTCATGGCCGGATCGTAGCGGTGGGTCGCGCCGATAGACCAGCGCGACGGTTTGATGGCGCGCCGCAGCCGCTGGAGTTCGCCTACCTGCGTGTCGAGGGCGTCGGCGATCACGAAATCCTTCGTGTCAAAGACCAGATACCCGTCGGGACCGTAGCGGAAACTGTAGACCAGCGGCCCGAAGGTCTTCTCGTAGTTCAGGGCGGTGCGATCGTGATTGCCCGCGCAGACGAAGGTGGGGATAACGCAGGTGTCGAGCGCCTCGAGAAAGGCGCGAAATTCTTCCGGCTTGCCATCCTGGGTAAGGTCGCCGGTGATCAGCACAAAGGCCGCCCGGATGCCGTTGATCTGCTCGAGCAGGCGGCGAAACACGGTCTCGGGGGCGGGGTCGCGGTTGGGCCTGCCGATGTGCACGTCGGTGAGGTGCACCACGGGATAATCCTGCATGGGATGCGTGACGAACACCGCCCGGACGTTGGTGTCGGTGCGCCCCTCCGCGACAGCTTCCAGTGCATAGGTTCCGGTGGCGAGCTTCCCGGACGTCGCGCAGGTGGCGCGGTGCATCCCCCCGGGAAGCGCGGCCCAGTCCGGTTCGAGGTCCAGGGTCCGGCCGTCCGCGCTGACAAGCCGAAGGGTGGCGCGGCGGGCGAGCGTGGCCTCGAAGGGTTCGCCGGGGGCGATGATCACCGGCACCCCGTTGTTGGGGGTGATGATGAGATCCAGGGTGCCGTCGGCGTTGCGCGCGTGGGCGGCCGCGCCCAGCAGCAGCACCGGCCAGAGCCAGAGCAGGCGTTTCATGGCGCGGGCCTCCAGGCGGGCGCCAGAGCGAAGCGGCCGTCCGTGGTCACCGGACGGGTATCCCCGGTCTCGAGCTCCGTCACAAAGAGGCGGGGCGTGCCCTCGCGGTTGGAGACATACGCCAGGAACGCGCCGTCGGGCGACCAGGCGGGGTGCCAGTTGTCGTACTCCGCCGCAACCGCGACCGGGACCACGCGGATGGCGTTCGGGAACACGCGGTAGATGCCGCGGCGCCCCGACCGGAAGGACTCAAACGCCAGCCACTGCCCATTGGGCTGCCATACGGGGTTCCAGTCCGCGGCCCGATGGTTGGACACGTCGGTCGAACCCCGTTTGAACGACAGCACAAACACCTCGCGGTCGCCGCCATCGTTGGATTCGTACGCGAGCAGGTTTTCCCGGAGATTGACCTCGGCGGCCCACTCGACATACTGGCCCGCGGACGGCATGGCGATGGCCGGCAGCGGATTCACGGCGCTTGGCGTCACGATGTAAATCTCGGTGGACAGGCGCTTCTCGCCGGGGACCACGCCGATGGCAATCACGGTCCCGGCGTTCATCCATACGGGACGGTACAGGCTCACGGTCTCCGTGCCCCATTGCTCCTCGGTGTTCGCGTCCATGGTGTAGACCATGACCGACGCCACCGCCGCGAGCGATTCGGGCCGGATGTTGTCCGCTTCCTTCGCGCCAGTATATGCCAGCAGGCGCCCGTCGGGAGACCAGCGGGGCATGTCGTTCCAGGGATGCTTGTGGGGAATCTCGCGCGTCTCGGAACCGTCGGCGCGGGTCACGCGGATGACCATGCCGCCGGGACCAGCCGTCGGAAAGGCGAGCCATTGGCCGTCCGGCGACCAGGCCGGAGCACCGTCGTGATCGCCGGGGCCCACGGGCGTGAGCGCGCCCGTGGCGATGTCCACGAGTTCAACGCGCCGGTCGTCCTGTTCGGTGCCGGCCACAAACGCGAGCTGGCCCGCGGGCTCCGCCGCAAGGACCGCCGCGCAGATCATTAGAACTGCTGCTGTCACGGCGCGGATTGTAGCATATCGGCAAGGTCCCGGGCCTCTTGCACGGCGCCCTTCCTCATGCCGCAGGGAGAGGTTCGCAGAGGGCGCGGAGGTTGTCGAGCGGGGTGGCCACGGGGATTTCGCAGCCCGCGTTGACGAAATAAGGGTTGCCCACGGTTTCGTAGATCTCGCGCAGGGCGTCGCGGATGGCCTGGGGATTGGAATCCATGACGGCCCGCACCGGGTCGAGGTTGCCGGTTAGGACGACCCCGTTGCCGAGGGTATCGCGGGCGGCGGCCATGTCCACCATCGAATCGCAATCGAGAATGTCGACATTCAGCAGGGCGATCTCGGGGAGAAGATGGTTGATGTCGCCGCAGATGTGCAAACGCACCAGTCCGCCCGCTGCGTGGATGGCGTCGACGAGCTGTTTTTCGCGGGGGAACACGAATCGCTCGTAGAGTTCAGGCGACAACTGGCTCGCGATGGCGTCTCCGATGCCAATGGTGTCGGCGCCCTCGTCGATCTGCGCCAGGGCGAAGGCGATGGCATTCGCGACGCAGCGATCCATCAGGTCGCAGGCGAAGCCCTCCTCGGTCATGAGATCCATGAGGAAGTTGGTGACGCCGCGGAGGTCGGCGGCTTCGGCGGCCGGGCCTTCGACCCATCCCGTGATGGAATACCGGTGGTACCCGAATTCTTTGTAAAGGGCGAGTGCGCGCAGGGCATTGCTCATCCGTTCGGACGTGCGCGGCGCCGGATCCAGGAGCAGGCCAAGATCCCGGGAATCCGCGAGCGGGGGGCGGGTGCATTTGGGCACCGCGTCGTCCAGGTATTGGATCGTCCCCCCGAAATCGACGGTTTCGCGCCAGGGATCCGACATGATGTCGAGCTGCTCAAACCCGAAGTCTTCGACCAGCTTCCTGTTGACCGCCACGAGGGTTTCGCCGTCGCGCGCGAAATCGCCGTAGGTCACTCCCGCGTAGCGGACGGCAAAATGCATCAGGATGGGCACGCGCGGCACAAAATCCACCTTTTGGCCCTTCACCATCCCCATGTACCGTTCGTAACTGTTCATGCAGCGGCCCCTTTCCCGAATCTTGCGTCTGTGAAGAAACCATACCTTGCGCTCATGCCCCCGCGCAACCGTTCGGTCGAGCGCCGCTCGCCGGTGGCGTGGTGGACCACATGGACGCTATGGACCGTATGGACGCTATGGACCGCGCCTGCCTGAAGGATTGTGAAAGGGCTTATTCCTCCGGTGTGGGACCACGCGGGCTCGCGGGGTCATCGGAACAGTGCGGCGTGCTTCTTTCTTGTAGCGCAGGCGTCTCGCCTGCATTCTTGTCTTGTAGCGGAAGCATCCTGCCTCCGTTCTTGTTTTGTAGGGACGATCCAGATGCAGGCGAGACGCCTGCGCTACAAGGTTCCCGTTCTTTACCTTCTTCTCCGGTGCAGGACCGGTGCCCGCGAGGTCATCTCCCCGTCGGCAAGCTCGGGATCGCGTAGTGCCTGGGGACCCCGGAACGGGGTCCAATGTGAATAGCCCAGGGCAACGCCCTGGGATCAGCCACACCACAACGGCCCAACCCCCGAATGGGGGTTGGATAGGGGGGATTCGCTCGATCCACGGGTTTCACCCGCGGCTACGCAAATTCGACACCTGCGGTGTCGTTCGATAACGGGGCGCCGCCGGGTTCATGGGCCGCGCTTGTGGCCTCGACACCTGCGGTGTCGTTAAGGGCCGGGGCGTCCATACCGTCCATCTCGTCCATACCGTCCTCAGTTCTGCGCTCGGCCGCCGGCACGCAACTCGTTCCTGTGGCCCCCTCATCAGCGGCAATCGCATTTGCGTCGTGCTTGCCGCGCGATTTGGGGCGGTCTCTCGCATTTCCGGGCCGCGATGTATTACACTTGAGCGGGATGCCGCCCGGACGAAGTGATGCGCCCGAGGGGAGTGGTGACGGGGGGGCGGCGGAACCGATTCCAGACAGAAACACCTGACGTCACGCGGAGAAATGCAACCGAATGGCTACGCTCAATCCGAATTACGGCAAACTCGAGGCGGGCTACCTTTTCCCGGAGATTGGCCGGCGCACGCGCGAGTTTCTGGCCGCCCATCCCGGAGTCACGGTCATGCGTCTGGGCATTGGCAATACGACGGAGCCCCTGCCTCCGTCGATCATCGAAGGGTTGCGGCGCGGGGTCGACAAGCTGGCGAAGGTCGAGACCTACACCGGCTACGGCGATGAGCAGGGCAACGCCGAGCTGCGCGAGGCGCTCGCCGGCCGCTATGCCGGCTACGGCGTGACGCTGGAACCCGATGAGTTCTTTGTCAGCGATGGCGCGAAACCCGATTCCGCCAACATCCAGTCCATCTTTGGCGCCGACAACATCGTGGCGGTGCAGGACCCCGCCTACCCCGTGTATGTCGACAGCAACGTGATCGCGGGCCGCACGGGCCGGGCGGTCCACGGCCAGTACGACGGCTTCATCTACATGCCCTGCACCCGGGAGAACGGCTTCTTCCCGGATGTGCCCTCGCGCAAGGCGGACCTCGTCTACCTCTGCAGTCCCAACAACCCGACCGGCACGGTCGCGACAAAAGAGCAACTGGCCGGTTTCGTGGCCTACGCGCTGAAACACAAGGCGGTCATCATCTTCGACGCCGCGTACGCGGCGTATATCGCCGACCCGGCCCTGCCGCGGACCATCTACGAGATTGACGGCGCCCGGGACTGCGCCATCGAGATCAACAGCTTTTCGAAGGAGGCCGGATTCACGGGCGTGCGCCTGGGGTGGACCGTCGTGCCCAGGACGCTGGCCTGCGAAGACGGCGAACCGGGCGCCCTGCACCGCCTGTGGTTTCGCCGCCAGACCACGATGTTCAACGGCGCGTCGAACATCGTGCAGGAAGGCGGGCGGGCCGCGCTTTCGGAAACGGGCCGGCGCGAATGCCAGGCGATCATCGACTACTACATGACCAACGCGAAGGTGATCCGCGAGGGCCTCGAAAGCATCGGCATCGAGGTGTTCGGCGGCGTGAACGCGCCCTATATCTGGATGGCCACGCCCGGGGGTATGCGTTCCTGGGAGTTTTTCGACAAGCTGCTCCACGAGGCCTACGTCGTGGGCACGCCCGGCTCGGGGTTCGGGCCCAGCGGCGAAGGCTATTTCCGCCTCAGCGCGTTCGGGCACGCCGACGACGTCAAACGGGCCGTCCGGAGCATCCAGGAGAACTTGAAACTGTAGCGCATGACCAGGGGGAGCGGCTGGCGCCGGGTTCGCAGGGCAGGACCAGTTCCGGTTTCGAAGGGTAGCGTATGGACGCGATAGCCACCAGGAATCTCACGAAGGTCTACCGAGGGCACATCGGGCGCGGCGCGGTGAAGTCGCTGGACCGTCTTACCCTGACCATCGCGCCGAACGAGGTATTCGGGTTTCTGGGCCGGAACGGCGCGGGCAAGACCACCACGATCAAGATCCTGTGCAGCCTGCTTCGTGCCACGACCGGCGAGGCGTTCGTGATGGGGCAGGACACACGCCGGCGCGCGACCCGCAAACACATCGGCTACCTGCCTGAAAACCCCTATTTCTACGAGTACCTCAATCCGCGCGAGACGCTCGATTTCTACGGGGAACTCCATGGGCTGACCCGCGCCGAACGCGCGGCCGAATGGGACCGGCTCGCCGGGCTGCTGGACCTGCGGGACATCGCCGGGCAGCGCGTCCGCGGGTTTTCCAAAGGCATGCGCCAGCGGCTGGGGTTTGCCGTCGCGCTGGTGGGCGATCCCGAGGTGCTCATTCTCGACGAACCGATGTCGGGCCTCGATCCTCTGGGCCGCCGGATGATCCGCGAACTGATTCTGCTGCTTCACGGGCAGGGCAAGACCATTTTCTTCAGTTCGCACGTGCTGGGCGACGTCGAGCAGATCTGCAGCCGCGTGGGGATCCTCGTCAAGGGGAAGCTGACCACGCAGGGCCGCCTCGACGAACTGCTCAACCGCCGGGTCAACCGGGTGGAGATCATCGCCACTGGCCTGAGCGAAGCGGCCGCGGCCGCGGTCGCGGCGCGCTCCGACGGCGTTCGCGAATCCGAACAGGGGCGGCACTTCTTCGTGAACGACCTAGACGGCGCCAACGCCGTCGCGTCGGACATCCTGCAGTCCGGCGGCACGCTGGTGGAATTCACGCCCATCCGGGAATCGCTGGAGGAGTATTTCATGCGCGAACAGGAGACCGTCTCATGAGAGTGCTGGCCGTGGCGCGCAACACGTTCCGCGAAGCGGTGCGCGACAAGGTGCTGTATGTGCTGCTGCTCTTTGCCGCGGCCGCCATTTTCGGCTCGAAGGCGCTGGGATGGATCAGCATCGGCCAGGACATCAAGATCGTTAAGGATCTTTCGCTGGCGGCCGTGTCGGTGTTCGGGGTGCTGATCGCCATCTTCGTGGGTACGAATCTCGTGTACAAGGAGATCGACAAGCGCACGATCTACACCATCCTGTGCCGCCCCATGCACCGCTGGGAGTTCATTCTCGGGAAGTACCTGGGCCTGGCGGCGCTGCTCGCGCTGGTGACGGCGGTGATGGCCGCCGTCGCGGCCGTATACGTTGTCGTCCTGGGCGGCAGTCTCGACGTCACGTTCTTCCAGGCGGTGCTGCTGATCTACGGGCAATTGCTGCTGATCACCGCGCTGGCGGTGCTGCTGTCCGCGGTGACCTCGCCGATTCTTGGCGCGATCATCGTTTTTTCAACGTATGTTGTCGGGCATGCGACCTCGATATTCACCGAGTTGCCGCCGCAGTTTGACGGCACCTTCAGCAAACGCGTTCTCGAGGCCGTCTATTACATCATTCCCAACCTCTCGAACTTCGACATCCGCGCCGAGGCGGCGAACGGCGTGCCCGTCGCGCCGGGCTACGTTCTCTGGGCCATGGCGTATGGCGCCGTCTATACCGCCGTGCTGCTTATCATCGCCTCGCTGGCGTTTCAGGACAAGGACGTATGATCGCGCGGTGGCTGGTCATCGCGCCGCTGACCCTCGCCATCGGCCTCGCGTGCTGCGTCGTGGCGCAGAAGCAGCTCGACGCTTCGCGCGAGACGGGGTTTGACGAGGAATTGCTGTATCTCCCCAACGAGAAGCTTCTCAAGCATTTTACCGGGGGCCTGGACAGCGTGGTCGCCGACCTGCTCTGGCTCCAGTGCATCCAATACACCGCCGAAGAGTTCAAGGGCGATCACAAATACGTCTGGCTCAACCACATGACCGACACGATCACCCGTCTCGACCCGTATTTTGTCGACGTGTACCGCTATGGCGGGGTGTTCCTGGCGGCCCTCAAGGCCGACAGCGACGCCAGCGTCAACCTCCTGAAACGCGGCATGCTCCACAATCCCCGCGCGTGGGAATTGCCGTACGAGATCGCCATGGTGTATCTGCTGAACCGGAAAGACAGCCCCGATTCGCCCGCGCAGGCCGCCCGGTTTCTGCACCTGGCCGTCGCCACCGAAACGGCCCCCCAATTTGTGGTTGATCTCGCCGCCAACATCGCGCGGCAACACGATCTCGATGCGTTCGAACGCGCCCTGTGGGAGGATATGGCCCGGAACAGCGACGAGAACATGCTCCGCGAACTCGCTCAGAGAAAACTGCACGAACTCGCCATCGCCGACGTGTGCGGCCAGCTCAGCAAAGCCGTCGAGCTCTACGAGAACCGCCACAGCCGGCTGCCGGAATCCCTGGACGACCTCGTTTCGGGCGGCATCCTCGAGCGCGCGCCCGACGATCCCCTCGGGGGCCGGTATTTTCTCTCCGGCCGGGAAGTCCTCAACACGACGCTCCAAAACGAAAAGCTCGGACGGCGTTTAAACCGCATTCGCGGCGGCGTGAACCGGTACCAGAAACGCACCGGCGCCTGGCCGCCTTCCCTTGAAGCCGCCGTGGAAGAAGGCGACCTCGAATTCGTTCCGCCCCATCCGTACCCGGGCCAGGCATGGCGCTACGACCCCGCAACAGGCGAAGTGGAGAGCGGCGCCGGTCCGGGCACGTGACCGTTTCCGGGGCCGATGCCCCACCTCCCGGCCAGGGGAATCCGCAGTGCCCGGCGCTCAGACGACGGCGGTCTCGGCCTGGGCATCCCAGGTGACCGCCTTGCCGCTCTGGTCGGAAAGAACGGCCATGTGGCAGGCCGCGGCGGTATGGAATCCTTCGTCCACGGTCGCGCGGGGCGTGCCGCCCGACCGGACAGCCGCGAGGAAGTCTTCAATGTGCGCGCGGGTATTGGGCCCATTGGATTTGAGGTTTTCCTCGATATCCTCGCGGTAGATGGTCATTTCCTGCATGTTGCGGATGTGGAGCGCGCCGCTGGTGCAGATGTAGCGTTCTTCCACGCCGAACCGGTCGTTGGTGAGAGTCGCGGTGTAGGTGAACTGGAGCCCGCCGGGATATTCCACGATGGTGTTGACGGTATCGGGGCAGCTGCGGCCGTCGGCGAACTTGGCGAGCGAGCCGGCCGACATCACGCGCGCAGGCATGCCGGCGCCGGAAAGAAAATGGAAGGTGTCGAGGTGGTCGGCCAGCATGCCGCCATTGAGTCCTCCGCTGTATTCCTCGAAGTGGACCCAGTAGAAGTACCGGAGCGGGTCGAAGGGGTATTCGCGTGTTTCTCCGAGGAAGAGGGGCCAATGCAGGCTTTCTTCGGTGGCCTCCTTGGGCAGGCTCTCGGGATCCAGCGTCTGGCCCACGTCGTAGTGGTTGACCTGGACCATGGCGAGTTTGCCCAGGCCGCCCGAGGCCAGAATCTCCCGGGCCTGAAGATGCAGGTCCGTGCTGCGGTACTGGCTCCCCACCTGGACCACCGCCCCGGTTTCGCGCGCCTTGGCGCGAACGGCCTTGGCCGCCTCCCACGTGAGCGCCATGGGGCGTTCGATGTAGACCGCGCAATGCTGTTCGAGGGCCTCCAGGGCGGCGGGAGCGAGGCTGTGCGGCGGCGTCGCGATGAACACCGCGTCGAGTTTTTCCTTTTTCAGCAGGCGGTCATACTCGACGTAGTCAGAGGTTTCATCGTTTTTCTGTTTGCACCAGGCGAGGGCGCGGTTTCGCCACACGTCGTACGTATCGGCCAGGGCCACGACCTGGACGTTGTCCAGTTCCAGCAGGGTCTGGAGCAGCGCGCCCCCGCGTTTGCCGACCCCGATCATGGCGCAGCGCAGCGGTTCCGGCGCCGGCTCCGGCGTCTGGGCCGGCTCCTCGCCCGCGCGGGTCCCGCGCGCGGCCAGGGCCGCCATTGCGCCCATGGCAGTGGACCGGACCAGGAATCTCCGCCGGGAATGGGTGCCCGCAGTCATGAATCCCGCCTCATGCACTTCCCCTGCTTCACAGGCGCCTGCGCTCGATTGTGCACCGGATGCCGTAACGCCCTGTCGTGCGCCCGGTTGATTGTACCACGTTTGCCGGCGCGCACGAGGTTATTTGACCGCCTCGCCTTCTTCCTCGGCGCCCACGTCGATCTCGACGTCGATGTCGTGCGAATAGGTCTGTTCGCCTTCCAGCGGGCACTGGACCAGCCAATGGCCTTCGGACGACATAATCCCGGAGGGGCAGTTCACGGGCCCGTCGGGGCTGGCCGCGTTCGCGGTGGCGATATGGACCTTGCTTTCGACGGCGCGCAGCTGCAGGTTGGACTCGTGGAAGGCCCGGTGCATGGGGTCGGCGCCGGAATTCGCGGAGTGAAAGATGATCTGGGCGCCTTTCTGCCCCAACTGATAGGTCAGGCGGGGGTCGGGATACGGCCCGCAGCCGGGAGTCACCCAGAGGTCGTTGCAGATGGTGCATCCAAAGGTCAGGCCGCGATGGTGGAAAATGCGCAGTTTCTCGCCCGGTTTACAGAATTCGCGGTCGGACTTGGTGGGCACGAGCTTCTCATGCGTGCCCAGGAGCTCGCCTTCATCGGTATAGATGCGCGTTTGGATATGCACGTCGTTGTCGCGCTTGCGTCCCGTCCCGATGAGCGCGGTGATGTACTTCTGCCGGCAGGCCTTCGCGATCTGTTCCCACGCCGCGCGGGCCGCCTTGTCGCTGAAATCGCCGTGGTAGCCGGTCAGACTCATCTCGGGAAACAGCACAAAATCGCCATCGGCATTCATGATGTAGTCGAGCACTTTCGGCAGATTCACGTCCAGCCTCGGGGATACCACCATCTGCACACCGACAATTCGAATGGTTGCCATAGGTAATACATCTCCTTCTGGTTGCCCAACCGTTACGATACCACATCCTCCGGGGAGGGTGCGAGCGCCGGGCCGGCCTCCTCAGGGGAAAACGCAAGCGCCCGAATGCTTTATGCCGGAAAACGCAGACGCACCCGCTGGCACGTCCAACCCGCCCAGACCGTGTAAATCGCCCAATCGGAGGAACTGTGCCCGCGCTGGACGGGATGGACGGCCCGGATCCTACAGACTCCGCAGGGCCCGAAACCCCGGGCGAGGCTCATGAACCCGGCATCGTCGCTCTTCCGAACGACACCGCAGGTGTCGAATTTGCGTAGCCGCGGGCGCAGCCCGTGGATCGCGCGCATCCCCCCATCCCCAACCCCCATTCGGGGGTTGGGCCGTTGTGTGCGGATGATCCCTGGGCTGCGCCCAGGGCTACTCAAATTGGACCCCGTTCCGGGGTCCCCGGAGTCGCATTTTCATCGTCTGCGCGTCGTCCGGGATCGCCGCCCCCGGCGGCCATTCGAACGAGGACATGTTGTCACGCCCCCGTGGCTGCCCTCCGGTTCGNNTGGAACATGTCCCCGTTCTTCGTCTGCTTCTCCGGACCGTCTTGGCGGGGACATTCCTGTCTTGTAGCGCAGGCTTCTCGCCTGCAGGCTTATCTTCTCGGGGCGACCCGGATGCAGGCGAGACGCCTGCGCTACAGGATCCCCGTTCGAATGATTACGTGGCCCCGAGTGATACAGCAAACCATGCTCTTGTTCGACCCCTTCACAATCGTTCAGGCAGGCACGTCCATACTGTCCATACCGTCCACAGGGTCCACGGGGTCCACCACGCCACGTGCACGTATCCCGGGCTTGGGGCCCACCGCGCGAGATTCGCAGCAGATATGCTTTACCGGCTGCCATCATCCAGCGGACCGTGTCAATGGCCGTTTGTTGACACGTGCGGCTGAAGTGTGGTCGAATCGGGGCGGCGATTCGCATAAAAGGGGGTTATCCGATGGACAAGTTCGATGCCATCCAGTACGTGCGCGACAAATGCATCATCGCGGTGGTGCGGGCGGATACCGGCGGGGACGATCTCGTGAAGGTCGTGGAGGCGGTCGCGGCCGGCGGCGTGCATTGTATCGAGGTCACGATGACCACCCCTGGCGCGCTGGAATGCCTCCAGGCCGCCTCGGAGAAGCTCCAGAAGGCCGATGCGCTCCTGGGCGTGGGCACGGTCCTGGACCCCGAGACGTGCCGCCTGGCGATCCTGGCGGGCGCGCAGTACGTGGTCACACCCACCGTGTCCATCCCGACGATCCAGATGGCGCGACGGTACGGCAAACCGATCGTGTGCGGCGCCTATACCCCGACGGAGATCCTGACCGCGTGGGAGAACGGGGCGGATTTCGTCAAGGTGTTTCCGGCAAATGTGGGCGGTCCGGGCTACATCAAGGCACTCAAAGGCCCGCTGCCGCAGATTCCGCTGGTCCCGACGGGCGGGGTGGAACTGGAGAATGTGGGCGAGTTTCTCGGCGCGGGCGCGGCGGCGCTGGCCGTCGGGGGCAATCTTGTCAGCAAGAAACAGATCCTGGCCCGGGATTTCGCCGGGATCACCGCCAACGCCCGGGCCTTCGCGGACGCCGTGAAAGCGGCCCGCGGTTGACCATGGGCCGGCGCGCGCTGAACGCTATCCTCGCTGTATGCCTGAGCGCGGTCCTGGCCGTCTCGTGCGGACCGGTTGCCAACGAAGGCGTTTCTGAGGTGAAGACCCTCCACGTGACAAGCACCATCGACGCGGCCGCGCAGCCCTGCCTGTTCATCGAGGCGCGCGGCGCCGAGCCCCGTCCTCTGCTGGTCTTTCTCCATACGTGGAGCAACGGCTACGATCTCGATACTCAGCGCTGGCGGGACGAGGCCGCACGGTACCACTGGCATTTTCTCCAGCCCCATTTCCGCGGCCCGAACAATACGCCCGACGCCTGCGCGTCGCCCCTGGCCCGGCAGGACATCCTCGACGCGGTGGAGCATGTTCTTCGCCAGTATGCCGTCGATCCGCAGCGGGTCTACCTGGCGGGGGAATCGGGCGGCGGGCACATGACGCTGGTCATGGCGGCGCATGCCCCCGAACGCTGGGCGGCCGCGTCCGCCTGGTGCGGTATTGCCGACCTGGCGGCCTGGCACCGGGAATCGGCCGAGGCCGGGAACAAGTACGCCCGCGACATCGAACTGTGCGTGGGCGGCAAGCCCGGGGCCTCGGAAGCGGTGGACGAGCAGCTTCGTTACCGGTCTCCCGTGCATCATCTTCACCGGGCGAAGGACCTGCCTCTCGACATCGCCACGGGCATCCACGACGGACACACCGGTTCCGTGCCGGTCCACCATACCCTGGACGCATTCAACGTGCTGGCGGGGGTGTATGGCGCGCCGCCCGTGAGCGAGGCGGAAATGGCCACGCTGGCCCGCGAGGAACCCCTTCCGAGCCGGGAAGAGCAGGACGCCACCTTCGAGCGCACCCTCTACCTTCGCCGGTACGCCGGCTCCTGCCGGGTGACCATTTTCGAGGGCGGCCACGAGGGGCTTCCGAAAGCCGCGCTGGCGTTTCTGGCGCAGTACGTCCGCGAGTAGACCCGGCTTCCGGCTGCAGGAATTGCCGGAATCGCGGCAACCTTTTCCCGTTCCGGGGTTTAGCCCGTCCCGGCCCATCCGCCGCAACCCGTTCTGCACTAAAGCCTTTTGGCGCGCTGCCGATAATTGGAACAGGATTTGCGCCCGGCATCCCGGGGCGTTGTGCGCGCCCGGGCAGTACAGGGTACAAAGGAGACGGGAGTGGGCACCTTATTCAGCGCATTGGATGTCGCGCGGTCGGGGCTGACCGCCGCCCAGGTGCAGCTCGACACCGCAGCGCACAACATTGCGAACGTCAACACCGAAGGGTACTCGCGGCAGCGCGCCGAACTCCTGACCCGTCTTCCCACGACCTTTCCCTACGGTCAGCTTGGCCGCGGCGTCCAGGTGGACAACATCGTCCGCATCCGCGACACGTTCATAGACCAGGCCTACCGCAGCCAACTGCCCGGCCTGACCGGCGCGGAACTGACCGCGGGGTACTTCGCGCTGCTCGAAGGCATTTTTCTCGAGCCGGGGGAAAACGGGTTCGGCGCGCGGCTCGGCCAGTTTTTCGATGCCCTGAGCGATTTCGCCAACAACGTCGAATCCTCGTCCGTGCGCGAGGCCCTGGTGGCGGAAACCCGCCAGCTCGCCTTGAGTTTCAATGACGTGGCCCTGCGGTTCAACACCCTGCGCACCAATGCCAACGAAGAGGTGCGGAACCTGGTGCCGCAGATCAATTCGCTTGCGGAACGTCTCACCGACATCAACCAGCAGATCGTCCGGGCTGAAGCCAACCTCACCAGCGCCAATGACCTGCGCGACCAGCGCGACCGCCTCCTCGATGAACTCGCCGGCATGGTCAACATCACGACCGTCGAGAACGACAAAATGGTCAGCGTGTTCATCGGCAGCGACGCGCTCGTTGAAGGCGTGCTCTGGAACCCGCTCGAAGCGGTGCGCGATCCGGCTATTGACCCCGAGCGCCCCGACCTCCTCCAGGTCCGTTTTGCCGAAAGCGGCCTGCCCGTCGATATTCGTGACGGCGAACTTCATGCGGCCCTGACCGTGCGCGACGTGCTCGTTCCGGAATACCAGGAACGTCTCGACACCCTCGCCAACGCGCTCATCGGGGCCATCAACGCCATTCAAACGCAGGGCAACGGGCTCAACAATCTGTCCGGCACACTCACGAGCAGCAACGCGGTGGCGGATCCGGCCGCGGCGCTCGTGGGCGGGACGCTCCCCTTCGCGGTGGAGCCCGGCACGCTGGATGTTGTGGTCTATGACGCCGCGGGCGTCCCCACCACGACCACCATCACCATTACGGCTGGTACCACCCTCAACGAGCTCGCCGCGTCGCTTGACGGCGTCGCGAATTTCTCCGCCGCCGTGGTGGGCGACCGCCTCGAGTTCGGCACCTCCGGCGGCTACACGTTCGGGTTCGCCAACGACGGCACGGGCATCCTGACGGCGCTGGGCGCCCACGGCCTGTTCACCGGACACGATGCCGCCTCGATCGGACTGAATCCCCTCATCGAGGCCGACCCCGGCCTCATTGCGTCCGGATACAGTCTCGATCCCCTCGCCACGGGCGACAACACTGCCGCGCTCGACATGGCGGCGCTCCGCAACGCCTTGATTCTCGACGGCGGCGCCAGCTCGCTCAGCGACTATTATGAGGCCACCATCGCCCAGCTCGGGGTCGAGAGCCGCTCCAACCAGGAACGCCTGGTGGTGCAACAGCAATTCGTCGACGATTTCCAGCAGCGTCGTCAGCAGGTCTCGGGCGTGTCTCTCGACGAAGAAATCTCGCTCATGATCCAGTATCAGCGGGCATTCGAGGGTTCCGCCCGCGTCATCACCGTCACCGACCGCATGCTCGAGGCCCTGCTCGCGATGGCCCTGTAAGCCGGTTGGGGCGGCCCCCCCTTCCTGACGCGCCGTTTTCCGGTCCACCGGGTCCACCGGGAGACGGTCGAGCTTCGGCGGCTTGCGCCGGAGGCAGCCTATCGACCACTATAGAGGCGCCAATACCCGAGACAGCATCACGAAGTATCCTCACGATGAAAGGGTCCCATCATGGAACGGATAGTGAGAGGGTTCCTGGTATGCGCGGCGTTGAGCGGCCTCGCAGCGGCGCCTGCGCTGGCGGAGGGGTATCTCACGACGGCGGGCGAGGGCGCCGACACAATCGCGGTGGTGGTGGTCAGAGGCACCCCGTATGAGATGGGTCATGCGTTCGGCGCGCTGATGAAAGACGAGGTGGCCGGGTGCATGGGCGGGTATCTTGCCTATGCGCGGGCGAGCGGCTCGCCGCTGTACAGCAACGAATCGCTCGATGCGGCATGGGCGTCCGTGGGCCCGCACACCGATCAGCGGTTTAAAGACGAATTGCGCGGCCTGGCGGACGGCTCGGGCATGCCCGAGGAAGAGCTGGTCCGCGCGCACATGATCCCCGTGGTTTCGCCGTACGCCTGCAGCGGGGTGGCGGTGTGGAACGAGGCGAGCGCCAACGGCAACCTGTACCAGATCCGCAACCTCGATTTCACCATGGATGCCGGGCTGCAGAATTACCCGGTGGTGGTCGTCTATCTGCCCCGGCGGGGCCTGGCCCACGCGAACGTCACGTTCGCCGGATGCATTGGCTGCAACACGGGCATAAACGCGGCAGGGATCGCGCTTTCGGAAAAGGGCGCGTCGCCCGACGACGACATGCCGTATGACATCAACGGCGAACATTTCATGACGCTGTTCCGGGACATTCTCTACGACGCGGACAGCCTCGAAACGGCCGTCCGTCTGGTGCAGGACGCGCCGCGCATCAAGAAATACCGGTTCTATATCGGCGATGGCCAGGGGAAAAAGGCGGTGAAGATCAGGGCCTATGCGCCGAATCTCGATATATGGGCCGACAACGACCCCACCGACGAGGTGGCCCCGAACATCCTCAAGAACGCCATCTACTACACCATGAACAACCAGGCGGCCTTTGCCCATCTTACCCAGAACTACGGGAAATACGACGTCGAAACGATGGTCGCGTTGTCGCGGCTCGTGGCCGACGAAGACGGCAACCTGCTCAATGTCGTCTATGATGCGACGGCGCTCGAGTTCCGGGTGGCGTATGCCGAGGGCGCCGCGACCGCCGCGACGCGGCCATATGTCCCGCTGCGGCTGGGCGACTTTCTGGACTACCACTCCGAGGGCGCGATCAAGACGGTGGGCTCGCCCGGCCGGCCGGAACAGCGTTAGCGGTACGGGACCCGCCCGCGGCCGGACTTGCGCGCCGGACGCGCGGGGGTAAAATAGGAACCCGCAATCAACGGAGCATGGGGCCCGTTGTATGCCTGGATCAGGCCTTGAAGGAGGCGCCGGTGTTGTCGATCATCATCCGCGGCATTGTGGGGTTTGTCTTTGTGATCCTCGGCGTTGTGGGGCTGGTGTCTCCCCTGACGACGCGGGGTCTCATCAGCAGATTGCTCGAGAAAACTCCGGTGCGGGTTTTCGGCGTCCTGCTGATGCTGCTGGGGGCGGGCGTGTTCCGCGTTGCGGGCCAGCTCTACCTGCCGCTCGCCGCGCAGGTGCTCGGCGTGGCGCTGTTCATGGCGGGCGGGGTGCACATCCTGATTCCCGATTTCGCCATCGTGATGAACGAATGGTGGGTGGCCCGCAAGACCGTGTGGGAACGTCTGATCAGCATCGTCTATCTCATCCTGGCGGCGCTGTTTCTGGTCCCCCAGGAAGGGGTACCGCTGCGGCAGTGGTTTTCCCCGCGGCTGCCGGCGGCCTACGAGGCCGAACCGGAGGACGCCGAACCGGAACCGGCCGCGCCGGCCCCCGACGCGCAAGATACCGCGCCAGCGCCGGAGTGAGCCCGGGGCGGCCTGTTACCCGCCGTACCGGGCCTCGGGAAAATCGGTCACGTCCAGAAACGCGATCTGCACCACGGGAACGGTTTCGAATTCGATGGCGCTGGTGTACACGAGCAGTCTGCGGACTGCGCCGTCTTTGCAGATCAGGCGCATGTGAAACATCGGCGCGAGTTCTTCACCGCATTGACGGCGCTGGATGCGATCGAGCACGAGCGCATGGTCCGCGGGGAGGATCAGACCGAACACCTGGGCCTCGGTGAGCGCCAGCAGCTCCTCCCGCGAATACCCGGTGATGGCCGCCGCCTGGGCGTTAACGAAGACCACCTTCCCGTTGCGCACCAGCGCGAGCCCCTGCAGGGAATTCTCCACGAGCGTCCGGTAGGCACGTTCGGCCTGGCGCTGCTCGGTGATGTCGTACGAAATTCCTCCCAGGAGCCGTGGTTTGTCCGTTTCGCCCGTCAGGGGGAATTTCCAGGTGCGCCAGGTGCGTGTTCGTCCGTGCCGATCGGTGAGGGTTTCCTCGACCAGCAGGGAACCCGTCGCGAAAGCGGCCCGGTCGTCCGCAATCGACTTTTCGGCGGCTTCCCGGGGCAGCACCTCCTCGGTGCGCTTTCCGATCCAGGTATCGGCGGCGAACCGTTCCCGCATCTGGACGTTAGCGAACAGGAGGCGGCTTTCTTCGTCTTTGATGAACATCACCCCGGGAAACTTCTCGGCGAAGCTGACAAACATGGCGTGGGCATTGTCCAGGGCCCGCTGGGCCGTCTTCTGCTCGGTGATGTCGACGTGAATCACAACGATTCCTTCGCGCTTTCCCCGCGCATCGCGCATTTGCGCGACGTGCCCGATCAATGCGCGGCCGCTGTGTTCATCCAGGTACTCGACCGAGAATTCTTCGCCGGCCAACGCCCGTTCGAGCCACGCTTTCATGGCGGGACGCCCCGCGTAAGCCTCCAGCATCGGCTTCCCGATGAGCGTTGCCGGGTCGATGTGGAACGCCTCAAGTCCCCGGCCTTCGAGGGCGGTGCACACCCCGTTCAGGTCGGCGGCAAACAAGATCACGGGCGCGGCCTGAAGCAGCTTTTGCAGGTGCTGCCCCTTGCGTCGCAATGCGTCCTCCGCCCGCTTGTGCTCCTCGATATTGTGGACCGAGCCCACGATGGCTTCGACGGAACGGTTGGCATCCATCACGAGCATCATGGAGTCGCTGAGCCAATGATACACGCCGTCTTTGAAGCGGCGGCGCAATTCGATCGTGAGGCTCGCGGTATTGCCCTGGGCGTTTGCAATGGCCTCTCTCATCGCGGCCTGGAGCCGCGGGAGGTCGTCCGGATGAAATTCCTTGACGATCTCGCCCAGGCCCTTGCTGGCAAACTCCTCATAGGAAAAGCCCGTAAACTCCTTGATATGCGGGCTCAGGTAGTCGTAGCGGTTCTCGCGCATGTTGAACCGGTAGAGCACGTGGCGGGACGCCTGCAACGCCTCGGTGAAACGGCGTTCGCTTTCACGGAGCTTCTGTTCCGCTTTGAGGCGTTCCGAAATATCGCGCGACACGGCATACAGCACCCGATCGCCGTTCCACAGTCCGAACGAGACTTTGGTGTCGACGGGGATATGCGCGCCGCCTGCCGTCTGGAGCGGGAGTTCGCAGGCCGTCCGCCGGCCAGAGAGCAGTTCGCCGAAAATTTCCTCGGCTTCCCAGCGCCGTTCCGGCGGGTAGAGCAGGGCGACGGAGGAACCCAGCAACTGTTCTTCCGAATAGCCCAGGCGGTGCATCGTAGCGGGATTCACCTGGATGATCCGGCCGGCGAGCGTGAGCACAACAACAAAATCCTCGAGGCGGTGGAACAACTCCTGAAAGTTCTGGCGGGAATCCTCGAGCGCCTTTGCGGCGGACACGCGCTCCGTGATGTCGACGTTTACGATCTGCACCGCGGGCCGCCCCTTGTAATGCGTCAGACCCACTTAGCTCTGGAGATGCCGCACGCCGCCATCGGGCCGCATGAGGCGGTAGGTCGCGGGCTGGGGAGGCGAGGCGCCACGCGCCACAGCTTGAAACGATGCCACCGTAGCCTGCCGGTCGTCCGGGTGTATGAACCGTTCCGCGCATTCATCGGCTGCCAGACCAACGAGATCGTCCACCCGGCAGCCGGCCATCTCGACGAGGGCCGGGTTCGCATAGACCACCCGGTTGTCCTGGAACAGGGAAAACCCCTGCGCCGAATCTTCCACAAGAACGCGATAGGCCTCTTCCGTGTGCTTCAGATCGGTGATGTCATTCGCAGCGACGACGACATGCGTAATGCGCCCCGCAGGGTCGCGCATGGGCGCGGCGTTCACGATGAGATGACGCAGCGAACCGTCGGCTCGAACCAGGATGGCCACCTGGTTGTTTACACGCTGTCCCGTGTCCCGCGCGCACACAAACGGGTCTTCCTCGGGCCGCAATCGCTGGCCCGAAGCATCACACACCCGCCAGTCGTCCGCCAGACACGAGCGGCCTATAAACCGGTCGAGAGGCAGCCCGGTTACTTCTTCCGTGCGGGGATTGGCGAATACAATGGTGCCGTCGCGGGTGGCCACAAATACGCTGGCAAGCGCCGTCGTGTCGAGAATCCCGCGCAGGAATTCGGCGTTCTTTCGCAGCACTCGTTCCGCGCGTTGCCGTTGGGCCTTCTCCGATTCGAGCTCCGAGATTCGCTGCCGAGCGGCCTCCAGATCGGGGGCGGCGTCGGGATGTCGTCGATAGTGCTCAGTCACCTGGTACCTTTCGGGCTTATGGCGGGATGCCCAGACACAACGCTCTCCTGGATCCGCGCCCCGCCCGAATACCCCGAATCCTTATCACCTATGGTACACCATGAGCAGACAGCGCACCAATCTGAAAAGCGGGGGCGCGAAAACCGCCTTTTTCGGGGTTTGGGAGGATTTCAGGGGTTGAAAACGCGCCCCCGGGATGCGGATACTGATGCCTGAGAAGTCCATGAGTACCGCGAAAAACAGACGTCACTGCCCATGTGCAATCCCGCGTGTCTAGAATTCGCCCGCGAGCATCTCGAACCCTGGGAAGTCCGCAACCGGACGGTGCTGGAAGTGGGGACGCTCGACGTCCATGGCGGTCTCCGCCCCCTCATCGCCCGGCTGGGGCCGGCGCGTTACGTCGGGGTGGACGGCAGGCCCGGGCCGGGAGTCGATGAAGTCTGCGACGCGCGGGATCTCCTGGAGCGTTTCGGCCCGCAGTCGTTTGATGTCCTGCTCTCAACCGAGCTTCTGGAGCACGTGCGCGACTGGCGGCGGGTCGTCCACGGCTTCAAGCAGGTGATGCGGCCCGGCGGGGTCCTCCTGGTGACCACGCGCTCGCGTGGCCACCCCTATCACGCGTACCCCTGCGATTTCTGGCGGTTTGAGCTGGACGACATGCGGCAGATCTTCGGGGATTTCGAGATCGAGGCGTTGCAGGAAGACCCCATCGAGGTCGGGGTCTTTCTGAAAGCCCGCAAACCGCATGCGTTCCACGAGCGCAGTCTGGCCGACATTGCGCTGTATTCGATGGTGACCCGGCGCCGCACGAAGACGCTGGCCCCCTGGCGCGCGATGCTGTTTCGGGCGCAGGTGGGAGGCCGCCGGCGCGTCGCGCACCTGCGCTATCTGCTCTGGGACACGGCCCTGCGACTTGCCCCGCACCCCCTCAAGAACCTGGTGAAACGCCGGCTGCTGCCGCTGTACGCGCTGTTCCGGAACCCGCCGCACGGGAGATAGCCGCCCGGATGGGGGTTGGGGCAGGAGGACGCGCCCGAGCCATGGGCTGCGTCCACGGTCTCGAGTCTTGCGGAGTCGTTAAGGGCCGGATCGTCCATCCCGTCCATCCCGTCCATACGGTCCACACGGTCCACACGGTCAACCCTGTCCACCAGGCGAGTGCGGCACGGCATTGAACCGCGGGAACCGGCCCATCATACTGTCGCCATCCGGTGAGGTGAAAGGAGGATGTGCGCCATGCGAACACTTGTGTGGGGACTGGTCGCGGCACTGGGTCTGATCGCTGCCGCGAAGGCATCGGAAGACGCCGCCGGACCGGCGCGCATCCCGTTCGATCTCCGGCTCGAGATCGCCCACGAGGGCTACGACGAAACGTATTGCTGGTTTCAGCCGCGCGCGGCCGCGATCCCGTCCAAGACGGGCGACGCCCCGCCCGTCGTCATCATGACGCTTCAAAAACACCTCGAGAACTCCGATTTTTATTCGGGCCTCTATACGATGCACTCGGACGATCTCGGCAAGACCTGGTCGGAACCGAAAGAGCAGCCCGCGCTGGGGTGGCGGGCGCTTCCGGAAGACATTACGCTGGGGATCTGCGACTTCGTGCCGGGGTGGCACGCGCCCACGGGGAAGCTGCTGGCCATCGGACATACGGTGCGGTACCGGAACCGGGCGTTGACGGAATCGCCCCAACCGCGCGAACTGGCGTATGCCGTGTACGACCCGGAAACGGACCAGTGGGCCCCCTGGCGCATGCTCGAATTCCCCGACAAGGAGACGTTCTGGAGCGCGGGGGCCGGGTGCGCGCAATGGCTGGTCAAAGACGACGGCACGCTGCTCGTGCCGCAGTACTACTGCCCGCCCGAAATGCGCGGCGCAGGCGCGCTGGCGCGGTCCACGTCCACCGTCGTGCACTGTTCCTTTGACGGCACGCAGCTCACCTACCTCGAACACGGCGACGATCTCGCGCTGGACGTGCCCCGCGGGTGCGACGAGCCGTCCCTGGTCCTGTTCCAGGGAAGGTACTACCTGACCATCCGCAACGACGAAAAGGACTACGTGACCGCGGGCGGCGACGGGCTCCATTTCGCGCCCCTCACACCCTGGACGTTTGACGACGGCGCGGAACTCGGCAGCTACAATACGCAACAGCACTGGCTGGCGCACGGCGACGGGCTGTTTCTGATCTACACGCGCCGCGGCGCCAACAACGACCACATTTTCCGGCACCGCGCGCCGCTGTTCATCGCGCAGGTGGACCCCGGCCGTCTGTGCGTAATCCGGGCTACCGAACGGGTGCTCATCCCGGAACGCGGCGCCACCCTGGGGAATTTCGGCGCCGGCCCCATAACGCCTGACGAAAGCTGGGTGACGGTCGGCGAAGGCATGTTCTTCCCCGAGGTCTACAAGAAAGGCGGCGCGACGGGCGCGGTCTTCGTGGCGCGGGTCCTCTGGCGGCCAGGCGCCTGAGCGGACCGCGCGGGCATGCTGTTCGGGCCTCCCCCGGGCGCTACAGATTCATCTGCCAGGCCTGCAGCCGTTCGAAACGCACTTCGCCATCCTGCGCAACGAAGCCGATCCGGCCCGTAGCCTGGCCGGTGACGTACGTCTGAACGTAGAGATCATCCAGATACAGCTCGAAGATGTTCTTGCGGAAGAACAGCCGGAAATGGCAGGTTTTGTCGCAGGGGATGCCCGCCACGGTGGCGCACCCGGCGCCGGTCTGATCTTCCGCCTCGAACCGGGGTTCGCCGGTCAGGTCGAGCGTGCCGATTTCGGTCTGATTCCACGTTTCGAACAGGACAGCCTTGCCTTTCCCCCCCTGTTCTTCGAGGTAGAGTCCGGTCGCGGGAAAGATCGTGGCGTTGATGGCCGGGCTTACGCGCACGTCGCCTTCCAGCACCAGCCCCCTCTCGACATCGAACGTCTCCGACAGGAGGGCGAGCGCGCGGTTGGGCGGATTGGCGGTGAGCCAGCGCAGGGGCGGGCGGGGCGGCGCCTTCATGATCACGCGGTCCGATTCACACACGAACGTCTCCAGGGAGCTGGGGTTGACGGCCGTGACCCGGCTGGCCTCCACCGCCACGGGCGCGCCTTTGAGCGCGTCGTTGCCTTCCCAGTAGCCCATGTGGAGATGGCCCTGGCCGTCGAGCACCGGTTTCTTAAGCGGCGCATGCCACCAGAACGTGCCGCCGGGGTCATGGATGTAGTTGGTCAGCAGAAGCTCCTTGTAATACCGGCAGTAGGCCGCCCACAGCGCCACGGTTGTCCGGCCGGAGTGCCCGTTGAGCCGGAAGGCGGGATAGTCCGGCCGGAAGGGGCCCATGGGATCGTCCGACTGGTACGTGGCGACCGCGTAGCCGAAACTTCCCGGAAAAAACCCGCCGACAAGCAGATAGTACGTGTTGCCGATGCGCTCGCAACCGCCCGGCTCCATAACGACGCGCACGTCGAGGTCGTCCGTCAACGGATAGTCCCTGACCCAGGTCCAGCGCACGCCATCGTCCGACCGGAGCAGGCCGCCCGCGGCGTAGCCGTAATAGACCGTCGTGCCGTTTTCTTCCTGGCCGATCACGTCCATGTGGTCGAGGCGTTGTCCGTCGGGCCGGCGCACATCGTAGTCGGGGCCGAGGCAGGTCCAATGCACCAGGTCGGGGGATTCCCAGAAGCGGAGGACATCCTGCCGGCCATCGGTGAAGCTTCCGTGGTTCATGACGAAACGGCCGCCGGCGCGCCAGACCCGCATCGCCCAGATCGGAAAGGGCGCGTCCTGGATGACGGCGCCCCCGTCGTTCCAGTGCACGCCATCCTGCGACGTCGCATGCCAGACATAGCGCCAGTCATCGATCACGTCGTGCAGTTGCTGCGTCTTGCGGTACATGGTGAAGAGATGGAAGGACCCGTCGTGCCAGATGACGCAATTGTCCTTGAGCGAACCTTCCGGCGCGCGGTACAGGAACGCGTGTGCCGGAACGGGCGAAACCGCGGCGAACAGAACGATCAGAATCAACGCCCGCGGCGCGAGATTTCCGGTACTCACAGCGCGACCCTCCGTATACCCTTTCCGTTTCCCGGGAATATCATACTGCAAACCAGCGCCGGCGGCATTTCCTGGGTGCGCGAAGCGTGATATGATGCCCGTGAACAGGCTGTCACGAGAGGGAGCGCCGGAACCAAAATGCCACACCGTCTGCCCGCCATGGCCCTGGCTGTCTGGCTTGTACTCGTCGCCGGGTGCGGGCAGGAGCGCGAGAAGATCGAGGAGATTCCGGCCATCGATCTGCTGCTGGCCACGGAAGTGATGGGCCGCAGCGTCGAGGCCTATGAAAAGTGCGGATCCTACCGTGATTCCGGCGTCATGACGCGCACGTTTCGAACCTCGGAGGGCACCCAGGAAGAATCCCAGACGTTTGCCACCGTGTTTGAGCGCCCCTACCGATTCCGGTTCCAGTGCCGGGAGGGCGAACGCCTCTACATCATCTACGCCGATGCGGCCACGATCCGGGCGTGGTGGGGTCACCAGGAGGGGGTCCAGCCAATGCGGTCGCTCGACGATGCCATCGGACGCGCCGTCGGACCTTCCAACGGCGCTTCACACACCATCCCCCGCTTGCTGATGCCGGATCGGGTCCACGGCCGGAGCCTGGCCGAACTGCGCGGGCTGGCCCGGCTGCCCGATGCCATGCTGGAGCATGTCCCGTGTTACCGGGTCACCGGAACGGTCCGCACCGGCGCGCCGTATACGGTTTGGATTGACCGGACGACGTTTCTGGTGCGCCGGATCGATGTGGAGCACGAGTCTTCCGATTTCAGCGCGATCGACCGCACCGAGTATTCCCCGGAGCTGAACCCCGACCTGGCCGACGAGGAGCTGCATTTGAACGCCCCGGTGGCCAAACCTTCGGGGAGGGCCCTGACGGCCCGGGGGGAGTAGCCGGAGCGGCGCGGGCTGGAAATGCCCGGCCTGTCCCGGGTGTTGCGCCTGAATGGGGGCCCGTCGCGGCGCACCACGGCGAAACAGTGGAAAGGAGCGAGTTATGGCACTTACAAACCGGCAGATTCAGTTGGCGGCGCGCCCGAAAGGGCTCCCCAGGGAGTCCGACTTCGCGCTGGTTACGACCGAGGTCCCGGCGCTTCAGGACGGCCAGTTTCTGGTCCGGATCAACTACATCTCCGTCGACCCTTACATGCGGGGCCTTATGAATGAAGGCCGGTCCTACGCAAACCACTTCAACGTGGGGGATGTGGTTTTGGGCGGCGCGGCCGGCACGATCATCGGATCCCGGCACCGGGACTATGCCGTCGGCGAGACGGTTCTGGGGTTCTGGGGCTGGCAGGAGTACGCCGTGTCGGACGGCGGGGGCGTCCACCGCTTCGATCCGTCGATTGCGCCCCTGTCCACGTCCCTGGGCGTGCTGGGCATGCCGGGCCTGACAGCGTATTTCGGCCTGCTCGACATTGGCCGGCCGCGCGCGGGCGAGACGGTGTTTATTTCGGGCGCGGCGGGCGCGGTGGGCTCGGTTGCGGGGCAGATCGCGAAGATCATGGGCTGCCGCGTGGCGGGGTCGGCGGGCTCCGCCGAAAAGGTCGCGTTCCTCAAGACGATCGGATTTGATGCCGCGTTCAACTACAAGGGCGTGACCGAGTACCCGGCCGCGCTGCAGGAGGCCTGTCCCGCCGGCATCGACGTCTATTTTGACAATGTGGGGGGCGTATTGACTGATGCCGTGTTCACGCAGATCAATCCGGAGGCGCGCATCGTCTTGTGCGGGCAGATCGACCAGTACAATGCCCTGACCCCGCCGCAGGGACCGCGCCTGTTGTGGCATCTGATCGCGAAACGCGCCCGTGCCGAGGGTTTTCTCGTGTTCCAGTTCGCCTCCCGGTACGAGGAGGGCCAGCGCGCCATGGCCCGGTGGATGGCGGAAGGCCGCCTCACCTGGCGCGAGACCATCGTGGACGGCCTCGAAAACACCCCGAAGGCCTTTATCGGCCTGTTCAAGGGCGAGAATGTCGGAAAAAGCCTCGTCCGCATCGCCGAACCCGGGGGGTGACGCCGCCGCGAAAAACGCGCGCCGGGAATATTCCGGTTGACACCGTGTGTCTAATCATGTTAATCAATGGCGCGTAGCCGCCCGCCCGTACGGAAGGTCAGAGGCGCAGTTCAACCCACTCCAGGCCCGCCGGTTGCTTGCAGGAGAGGTATCTATGACCCATGTCGTTACCGAAGCGTGCATCAAGTGCAAATTCACCGATTGTGTGGCGGTGTGCCCGGTAGACTGTTTTCACGAGGGCGCCAACATGCTGGTGATCGACCCCGTGGAGTGCATCGATTGCGGCGCGTGTGTCGACGAGTGCCCGGTCCACGCGATCTATCCGGAAGAGGATCTGCCGGTAGAGTACGAAGACTACCTGCAGTTCAATATCGAATACGCGGCGAAATGGCCCCTCATCACGGAAGGGCATGAACCGCTCGACACGGCCGAGGGATTCAAGGACGTGAAACACAAGCGCGACCTCTTCGACCCCTCGCCGGCTCCGCGCGACGAATAGTCCCTGTGCCACGCAGCGGCCCGCCGCGACAGAAATGTCCGCGCGGGCCGCGTTCGTTATGCCAGCAGCAATGCGGCCAGGGGGCGGTTGCGGATAAGGGTCCTGTCGGTCCCATAAGTCGTACAGGTCCCCGTCCGGCTGACCCGGGCTGATTCGGCGGCCGGGCGAATTGACCCGGGCCGACGGTTCGGCTAGTCTGACGCCGGGTAGAGCGGCGTCCCCGGCACGGGACGCGAGGCGGAGTCCCAACCGTGAACAAAGCGATGACCGCAGCAGTGGCGTTCCTGGTTGCCCTGCTGGCCATACAGACCTATCGTCTTCATCAGGCGCAGAAGGACGCAGCCGGGGCTTCCCGTGACCGGCCGGTGTCGGAAGCCACGGCCGCGGACCGGGAAGAGCTCGCGCGGGCGGGGCTGCTGCTCGAGGACCCCGTTCATCCCGGCATGGGCATGGCTCCGGCCGATCCCATGGCCGACTATCTCGTGGAAGCGCTGGCCTCTTTTCTTGAACAGGACCCGCGGTATGACGACGCGGCGGATTCCGCGCCACGGCGGGGCAGCCGGGCGGGAAAGGCCGCGACCGGCGGCGGCGAGGGNNGAGGGCGACAGCGCCGCGGCCGCCGCCATTAAACGCGCGGCCGCCAAGGCCAGGCGCGCGAAACACCAGAATGACGAGGACGCCGAAGACGAGGCGGCCGACGGCGTTGCGCTCGATCCCAGGCGGTCGAAGCAACTTTACAACCAGGCGCGCAAACTGATTCAGCGGGGAAGTTACGAAGAGGCCGCGGCCGCGCTCCAGGAGAGCATCGCCGCCGACGGGTCGAACGCGTCGTCCTACCGCACGCTGGGGGCGCTGTACCGGCAGCTTGGCATGACGGCCGAGGAAATGCAGGTGTACGCGGACTGGTCGGCCACACGTCCGGATGACCCGCTTGCGCATTACTACCTTGCGAACGCCTACCTGCGCGCGGGGGCCGACGCCGATGTGCTGAGCGAACTGGGCCAGTTTCAGGAATTGAGCGCGGATAACCTCGGTTCGTACGCCATGGCCGCCTCGATTTACCGCCGCCTGGGCCTGCCCGGCGAGGAAGGAGCGGTGCTCGAAGCGTGGGTTGACCAGGTGCCCCAGTCGTTTGATGCCCGCCAGGCGCTCGCGCAGCATTACCAGCGCACCGGCCAGTACGATGCCGCTCTCGCGGAATACCAGGCCGCGGTCACGCTGATTCCCGACAACGTGCAGGCCCACGCGAATCTGGCCTCGGCCTATTCGCGGATGGGCCTGTATGCCGAGGCGCAGTCCGAGTACAGCACCGCGCTTGCCCTGCGGCCCGCCGACCCGGGGCTGCATTTCCAGTTGGCCGAGATGTACCGCCGCTCGAACGATCTGGCGTCGGCGCTGGCGTCGTACCAGAATGTGATCAACCTGCAGCCGGAATCGCCTCAGGCCCAGCGTGCCGCGCGCATGATGACGCGCATCGAACGGCAGTTGAGCGCGAGCCCGGCCCCGAAACTCCTCGGCTAACGCCCCTATCCGCGCGCTTTCACGGGGTCTTTGGCACAGTACTGCGATTCGAACCGAAAGAATGCGACAACACAGGGGAATTCGTATGCGCACGACGTTTGGAGGCTTGTTTTTTCTGAGTGTCGCCGTTCTTGCATGCGCGGCGGAAGACGCCCTTACAGTGGGGGAATTGCGCTGCGATTTCCGGGAGAATCCGCTGGGCATCGAGGATGCACAGCCGCGGCTGAGCTGGGTGCTGAGCGGCGCCGGGCGCGGGGTGGTGCAGACCGCCTGCCAGGTCATGGTTGCGAGCGCGCCGGAGTTGCTCGAGGCGGAAACCCCCGATCTGTGGGATTCGGGCCGCGTCGAGTCGGCCGATCTGCACACGCGCTATGCGGGAGCCTCGCTGCGCTCAGCGCAGACCGCCTGCTGGCGGGTACGGGTCTGGGACGCAACGGGCCAGGCCTCGCCGTGGAGCAGAATCGCCACCTGGTCGATGGGCCTGCTTGAAGCGTCGGACTGGCAGGCCCGGTGGATCGCGGGGCACGCGCCGAGGCCCGTCTTCGAAGGCGCACAGTGGATCTGGGCGCCCGACGAAGAACCCCTGGCAGCCGCCCCGGGCACACGGGTCTTTGGCACGGTGCTCGAACTCTCCTCGACCGCCCCCATCCTCTCCGCGCGGCTCGAAGTCAGCGCGGACAATGAATTCCGCCTATGCGCAGGCCCGCTGGCAACGGGCCACGTCGCCACGAAGACGGGATGGGAACAGGCGCACGTGTTTGACGTGGCCCGGCTCCTGCAGGGGCCGCGGACCTTTATCGGTCTCCACGTGACCAATACGGGCGAGGCCGCCAATCCGGCGGGAGTCATCGCACGGCTGGATATCGAATACGCCGACGGCACGTCGCAAACCCTGGTGACCGACAAGACCTGGCGGGCCGGACCCAAAGAGGGCGGGGACGCCGCACTGGCGGAAAGCAGTCAGAACGCGGTCCTCCCCGTCGACTGGCCCCAAGCGCGCGAACTCGGCCCGTGCGGCCTGGCACCCTGGGGCGAGATCACGCGCGTGGGCTCGGGCGTCATGCCCATCTTTCGCAACGAGTTCACGGTCGAAGCGAAGCCCGTCAAACGCGCGCTGGCGTTTGTGTGCGGCCTGGGCCATTTTGAACTGGCGATCAACGGCGCGAAAGTGGGCGACCACGTCCTGGATCCCGGGTGGACCGATTACCGCGACACGTGCCTCTATGTGCCCTTCGACGTGACGGCGATGCTGCGCGAAGGCCCGAATGCCCTCGGGGTCATGCTCGGCAACGGCATGTACAACGTCACGGGCGGGCGCTACGTCAAGTTCCTGGGCTCGTTCGGTGAACCCAAACTGATTCTTGAGCTGTGGATCGAATATGCGGATGGAACCGTCCAGCGCGTCGTCAGCGACGATTCCTGGAGCTTCGACGATGGCCCCATCGTGTTCAGTTGCGTATACGGCGGCGAAGATTACGACGCGCGGCGCGAACAGCCCGGCTGGGACGCTCCCGGCTTCGATGACCGCGGGTGGAAACGGGTTCGCGTGGTCGAAGGGCCTGGAGGCGCGCTCCGCGCGCAATCGGCGCCGCCGATCACGGTGGCCAGACGCGTGGGCGTCAAGAAGGGCGAGCGCCTCGAAGACGGCCGGTATGTGGCCACACTTGAGGAGAATCTCTCCTTGCGCCCCGTCATAACGGTAACGGGTCCCGCCGGCGCGCAGGTGACCCTTGAGACCGCCGAACGCATCGAGAATCCGTGGCAGGGGCATGCATACACCTGCACGCTGGACGGCGAAGGGGAAGAGACGTTTTTTCCGCGCTTCACGTACTTCGGATTCCAGTTCCTGCTCGTTTCGAACGTCGTTCTGCCGGAGGAGGCGGGTGCGGACAGGGAACGGCCGGTAGTGCTCGAGCTGGGCGCCGATTTCGTCACGAGCTCCGCGCCGCCCGTGGGCGCGTTTCATTGCGAAGGCCCCGAACCGGGCGCCCCGCACCTGTTCACGAGGATCGACGCCATGATCGACCGGTCGGTCCGCAGCAATCTGCAGAGCGTGCTGACTGACTGTCCGCATCGCGAAAAGCTCGGCTGGCTGGAAGTGGCACACCTGATGGGCCCGTCGATCCTCTACCGCTACGACGCGCATGGGCTTTACCGGAAGATCTGCCGCGACACCACCGAATCGCAACTTGACAGCGGGCTCGTGCCCGACATTGCGCCCGAATACACGCGTTTTAGGGGCGGCTTTTTCGAGTCACCCGAATGGGGGAGCGCGTCGGTCCAGTTGCCGTGGCTGCTGTACCGCTGGTACGGCGACGACGGCATCCTGGCGCGGCAGTACGACACCATGGCGAAATACACCCGGTACCTGGCTTCGACCCGCAACGAGCAGGGCCTCGCCCGGGCGGGTCTGGGAGACTGGTACGACTGGAGCCCCGAACACGGCCACCGCGGCGCATCCCAACACACCCCCGGAGAATTGACCGCTACGGCCATGCTCTTCGACAACGCGCGTATTGTCGCCGCCGTCGCGGCCATGCAGAACCGTGAATCGGACGCGTCGGAGTTCCGCGCGCTCGCGGAGCAGGTCCGCGCCGATTTCATCCGGGCCTACTACCGGGCCGGTGAAGAGACCATCGCGACCGGCAGCCAGGCATCCCTCGCCGTCGCGCTGCACTTCGGACTCTGCCCCGATCACGCCCGCGAGGCCCTGCTCGAACGCCTGGTTGCGGGTCTCGAGTCCAGCCAGTACCGTCAGACCACCGGCGAGGTGTGTTTCCGTTATCTCTTGCTCGCGCTGGCGGACGCCGGGCGCTCGGACGTGATCTACCGCATGCTCGACCGCACCGATCCCCCCGGATATGGCTGTATGCTCGCGCAGGGGCTCGAGACCCTTTCCGAACAGTGGGACCGGCCCGGCTCATCGCTCAACCATTGCATGTTCGGCCACGCCCAGGAGTGGTTTACCGGCTACCTGCTCGGCATTCGTCAGGCGCCCGGCAGCGTTGGGTTCCAGCACCTGCGCATCGAGCCGGTCATCGTCGACGGGCTCAACGGCGCGGAGGGTTACTTTGATTCGCCGCGGGGCCGCGTTGCCGTGTCCTGGAAACGCCAGGATGAGGGGATCATCGGGCTTGAGGTCACGGTCCCCGGCAACACGGCCGCCGAGATCGTCCTGCCCGCCGGTTCCACCGGGACCATCCGCGAATCCGGCATGCCTCTCGCGGAGGCGCCCGGCATACGCTCCCTTGGTCCTGGTGCGAAGACCACCGTCACCACGGGCTCGGGGCGGTATCACTTCACCTGGCCGCATGCAGCTGAAGCGGGAAGCAGTTCCTCCTGAGGCAGGCAGGGGAATCCCCGGGCCGCGCGTCCTGATCACCCGCCAGTATGGGGTTCGAGAATGACATAGACGGGGAGGCCGAGGCCGCCCACGCCGAACTGTTCCATGACGTCGCGGGCGGGGGACGCGTCGGGCTGCTGGGCCTGGTATTTCACCTTGACGTAGTCCGCGAGGCTTTCCCGAACCCGCGGCTCCTTGAAGGTGGTCTGGTTCATGGTGAGACAGTTTTTGCACCAGGTGGCCCAGAAATCAACCAGCACGGGCTTGTTCTCGGCCTGGGCGCGGGCCAGCCCCTCGGCGAGGGACGCGGTCCAGCCGTCTGCATCGAGCCCTTCGACGCTCGAGGCGACTTCCGCTTCGTCAACGCCGTAGCGGTCGCTTAAGAGTTCGTAGCTGAGGTAGCCGTAATACGCGGCGAACGCGAGAATGAACACGCCGAACGCGTATTTGACCTTCACCATCCAGCCGCCGGGTTTGGGCAGGAACGACAGCCCCGCGCCCAGGAACGGCCACGGCAGGGCCATGCCCACGCCGAGCAGAAACGGCAGGGCCAGGGCAATCGGGTTCGCCTGGTAGAGGTCGCGCGCCAGGAGAATGACGAAGATGACCACCGGCGCCACGCACGCCCCGGCGAGCAGGGCCGAGACCGCGCCCATGCCGAAGGCGAGGTAGAACGTGCCTTTGCGGGACTTGTCGATCGCGACCTTGTTCTGAAATCGCGTGAAATCGATCTGGATGAGGTCGAACATGGCCAGGGCCAGCACCACGAACACAACCGCGATGGCCAGATTGAACCACGGCGACGTGTTGATGCTCCCGAACGACGACCCGGTCAGCACCGCAATGACGCCGAGAATGCCGTAGACCAGCGCGATGGCGAGCCCATACACGCCGCCCAGGGCAAACCCGCGCCGCCGCGAGCCGGCCCGGGCGCCCGCGCCGATGATCGCAAGATTGATGGGGATCAGTGGAAGCACGCAGGGGGTGAGATTGAGCGCGAGACCGCCCAGCAACGTCAGCACGACGATCGCCAGCGCGCTCTTGCCCGCAAAGGCGTTGAGGCTGCTGTCCACCGCGCCCGATTCGACGTCCTCGACCCATTCGATGAACGCGTCGCTCCCCAGGTAGCCGGAATTGCGGCCGGTCACGGTAAACGCCCCCGCCAGCGCTTGCCAGTCCTCTGAGACGGTCTCGACGGGCTCGGGCGGCGCCTCTCCGGCCGCGGCGGCGGGCGCGGCGGCCTTCCCAAAATCGATGCGTTCAAAAATCTCCGCGTGCTGGGACGTCACCGCGGTTCCAGCCGCGGCGACGGCGAGTTTCGCCGTGAAGGAAACGGTTTTGGGCGGCGCGCAGACCGTATCGTTACACGCCTGGTATTGCAGCGTGCCGGGCAGGGCATATTCGCCCGGCGCGACGTTTTCCGCGACGTTCACGACGAGCCCAATCGCCGCCGAATGCTCGTAGACGGCCATTTGGTCCTGCGAGAAACTGAACGAGGCCAGAATGGGTTCGGGATAGACCAGACCAACGACGGCGAACCCGTCCGGCGGTTCGAGGGTGACCCGGGTGGGGATGAGGTATTCGTCGAGCGGCTCATGGGCATTGATGTGCCATCCTTCGGGGATCTCGATCACCACGGCGAGACGGGCCTGTCCGCCGGGCAGCGCGCCACTGGCGTCCTGGTACGTGGCGACGGCGGCCTCAGGCGGTCCGCCGGGCTGGTCGAGCGGCCCGAATTGCGCCGCCGCCGGTACGGCAAGAACCAGAACGGTTACGAGGGTGACGATGCGCGACAACTTCGCATACTGCATGGGCTCTCGCTCCTATTCGTGTTCGACTTCCAGTACTTCCACAAGAGCCTCGGGCGACGTGACCGGTTGGCGGCACGCAAAATCCTTGCATACATACGCAGCGGCTTTTCCGCCGACCGGCATTTTCGCGCTGAGCAGCGGCATGGCATCCCGCAGCCGCTGGGCGTCCGGGTCCTCCGGGTCGATGAACGCCACTACCTTATTCGGAATGTAGTGCCGATGCAACGCCTGGAGCAGGGCGCGGACGTCGCGCGCGCCGGTCTGGCCCGCAATGGCGATCTCCTTCGGCGCGTTGAGGTAGAAGTCCGCCGCGCAGAGCATTTTGAGTTGCGCGCGCGGCATAGTCTCGAGGTTGGCGTGGTTAATGCGCAGGATGCGTTCCGCTTTCTCGCCGTATTCGGCCTCGCCGGAAAACCTGGCGAGCCGCAACAGGGCGTACGCGGCCATGGCGTTGCCCGAAGGTTCCGCGCCGTCAAAGACCGGCTTGTCGCGCGCGATCAGATGGGCATGACTCGGCGAGGTGAAGAAGAACCCCCCTTCCTCGCGGTCCCAGAATTTCACGAGCATGATGTCCGCGAGCTCGCGCGCGGTCTCGAGCCATCGCACGTCAAACGCGGCCTCGTAGAGGTCGAGCAGGGCTGCGACGAGAAACGCGTGGTCGTCGAGGTAGGCGTCGAAACGGCTCTCGCCGTTGCGGTGGCTGCGCAGCAGGCGCTTGCCGTTTTTCAAGTGCGACAACAGAAACGCGGCGGCCTTCTCCGCGGCGTGGAGCAGTCTCTTTTTGCCCAGCACCTGGTATCCCTGGGCCAGGGCCGAGATCATCAGGGCGTTCCACGAGGTCAGGATCTTGTCGTCGAGCCCCGGGCGAACGCGTTGCGCACGCGCGTCGAGCAGTTTCCGGCGCAGGGCCGCGAGACGGGTCTCGAGTCCCCTGACGGACAACGCGTGCCTCTGCGCGAGGTCATCCAGGCTGCCGGTGACGTGGAGGATGTTCAACGCCGCGTGATACCCCTCATGCGACGCGAAATTGCCTTCGGGCCGCACGGTGTAGTACGCGTTAAACAGGGCGGCGTCCGCGTCTCCCAGCAAATCGACGATCTCGCGGTGGGTCCACAGGTAGAATTTGCCTTCCTCCCCTTCGCTGTCGGCGTCTTCGGACGAGTAGAACCCGCCGCCCGGGCTGCTCAGGTCCCGGAGCACGTAGTCGAACGTCTCCTCGGCGATGCGGCGGTAGAACGGATCGCGGGTGATCTGGTACGCCGCCAGGTAGAGCGGCGCAAGCTGGGCGTTATCGTAGAGCATCTTCTCAAAATGCGGCACCACCCAGGCCGCGTCNNAGAGCATCTTCTCGAAATGGGGCACAAGCCAGCGTTCATCGACCGAGTACCGGTGGAATCCGCCGCCCAGGTGGTCGTAGAGGCCGCCGTTGGCCATCGTTCGCAGGGTGAGCAGGGCCGCACCCCGGGGGCCGGCGTCTTTTGACGCGTGGTACCGCCGGAACAGCAGCTCGATGGCCCCGTGCGGCGGGAACTTCGGCGCCGGGCCGAATCCGCCGTGGTCCGGGTCGAAGGACTGCAGCAAGTCCCCGGCCGCCGCCGCAATGAGCGCGGGCGTGGGCGCATTGGGGGGGCCGACGCGCGCCTCGGCGTTCTCGCGCACATACCCCGTGAACTTCTCCGCGCTTTCGAGGACTTCATCGTGCCGGGTCAGCCACGCGCCGATGATGGACTCGAGCACGGTCCGGAAACCGGGGCGCCCCATCCGGGTGCGCGGCGGAAAATAGGTGCCCGCGTAAAACGGTTTCAGGTCGGGCGTGAGAAATACGCTCATGGGCCAGCCGCCGCTGCCGGTCATGATCTGTGTGGCGGCCATGTAGATGCCGTCGATGTCCGGACGCTCCTCGCGGTCGACTTTAATCGCGACAAAGTGCTCGTTGAGGAACTCGGCGATCTCCTCGTCCTCGAACGATTCGCGCTCCATGACGTGGCACCAGT
>DDYW01000218.1 GCA_002348185.1 Candidatus Hydrogenedentes bacterium UBA2224
GGATGAACACCAAGCCCAAGAAATGTACCATCCCCCTCGAAACCGCCCTATTCTATGCCGCAAGAGCCGCATAAAAGGGCCAAACATCAGACCCAGCCCTTCAGGCTGGGCTGGTATGTTACCGCGCCGTTGGCGCTCCGGAAATGTGCGCGAGGCGGATAAGAAGGCCATGATCGCCCGCCGGTGGCGCGCCAAAGATCTGTGCAACTGCGGACCTCCGTGCGCTACCGTCTCCACCGGCATTGGCCTTGCGGCAGTTTCCTCACGGTATCCGGTTCGGGCTCTCCGGTTTCTGTGGCGATCCGCCTCCCGAATCGGATATGGTGTCTACAAAACCAAAGGCGGTGGGCCATGCTGCGAGTCGCTCTGGTCGGCGCGGGGAATTTCGCCGCAAAACACCTTGCGGCACTGCGAGCGCTCCCGGACCGCGCGGAGCTTGCCCGGGTTGCGCGCAGCCGGCCCGACACACCGTTTGCGCCCGCCCCTGACATTCCGGTTACGACGTTTGAGGCCCTGCTCGCCGAGCCCGCCATCGATGCGGTCGTCATTTCGTCGCCGAATGGCCTGCACGCTCTCCAGGCCGACGCCGCCCTCCACGCGGGCAAACATGTCTTCTGCGAGAAGCCCCTCGCCTTGTGCCCCCACGAGGCCCGCGCCCTGACCGCCGCCGCCTCCCGTGCCGGGCGTGTCCTGATGGTCGGGCAGCTTACCCGGCACACGCCGCTGTATGCCGCCGCAGCCGAAATCGTGCGCTCCGGGCGTCTGGGCCCGGTGCGGACGTTTCACGCCGCCCGGTGGCAGTCCCGCGACAAAGCCCACGACTGGCGCATGCGGCCCGCGGAGGGCGGCGGCGCCCCCTTCGATTTGCTGCTCCACGACTACGACCTCCTGCAGTGGCTCTGCGCCATGCCGGAACGCGTCGTGGCCTCGGGACACAAGCACCTCCTTGGCGCGTATGAGCGCATGACGGCCTCCTTCGCGTGCCCGGACGGCGTTGCGGCCACCGTCGACGGCGGGTTTGTGCTCGCTCCGGGAGAAACCATGAGATCGTCCCTGCATGTCGCCGGCGCCGAAGGTATGCTCGACATCCAGACCCCCGGCGAAAACCCCATCCTTCTGCGCAGGCACGGCGGCGAACCCGAACCGGTGCCCGTCGACCCGGACCGCCTGGGCGTCGATGGACTGCGCACCGAATTCCTCGAATTCTTCGACGCCATCGAAGGGCGGCCCTGGAACCGCTTGCGCCTCGACGACGCCTGCAACGCCGTGGCCATCGCCGCCGCAGCGCTCGCCGCCGCGGAGAGTTTCGGGGACACAATACGTAATTCGGGTTTTGCGGGTTTTTAATTCTTGGAACACACGGCTTAATTCGGGTTTTGCGGGTCTTTGGCTGTCGCCGGTTACCCGGTTTGTGGCTCGAATTAAGTATTGTGTCCCCGAAATTGGGTCAGGAAATAGGGGTCGAAGCGGAGGCGGTCGAGCGCGGTCTCGATGAGGCCCATCGCGTCGATGACGCGGATCTCCGCGTGGCCGATGTGGCCTTTGCGCATCCGGCCGGTGTCGAGAAGCAGGGGTTCGAGGACGGGAAAATCGCGTTCGGGACCGTCGTAGCGGTGCAGGCGGCAGGGCGTCTCGAGTCGGGCGCCGCTCTGATCGATGCACGACCCGCGGGCCACGCGCGGCTGAAGATGGTAGTCCACGTTGGCAAGTTCCTCGACGGTGTGGCAGGTCGTGCAGCGGCTCAGGTCGCAGCCGATCATCACAATCGCCCCGCCCGCGAGCGCCAGGCGGAAATATGGCGAGGTCACGCCGCAGGGCGTGGGGGAGAGGTGGTGGTTGCGGGTCAACTCAGCCGCGCGCTTGCCTATGGCCGCGCAGGAATGCGTCGGGTGCACGCTGCGCACCGCCTCCGGACGCTGCCGCAAGGTCTCCGGGATGCGTCCCACCCAGCACGGCGCGGTGCGCAGATCGATGTGAGGCGGATTCTCCGGCGACAGTTCCGGGCCGCCGGTCAAGGTCGGCGCCAGCAGCGTGCCTTCCGGGCCCAGCGCATCGAGCAGGCCGTCGATCACGGCGTCCGCGCCGCCGTCCACGTGCCCGAAGCTGCTGAGGGAGCTGTGTACCAGGAGGGTATCGCCGGAGCGAACGCCCAGTTCCCGGAATCCCCGGGCAATCTCCGCCCGCGTGATCCCTTCACCCGTCATGCACCCGTCTCCTCTCGCCGGCCGGCATCCCGCACCGGCCGCGTTCACTCCGCGCGTTTGTAGAGGTAGATGGCCGCCTGCGCCCGTTCGGGGAGCGACACGGCCAGACCGTCCTCCGCAAGTTCCCGGCCCGTGCCCTGCGATTCCAGGTTGCGCGTAATGTCGGTGACCGTGTAGCGCGCGCCAGGCTCGAGAACGTGAAGCTGGAAGCGCGCGGACTCGTAGAAACTGTTTTCGCGCCGGAACACCTGCACCGCGCCTTCCCCGAGTTCGGGCCGGGCATACTGCCACGCCATCCACTGCTCCTCCGCGAGCGTATAGGGGGTTAACGGATAGAAGTCACCGTAGAAATACGGCGCGAGTTGCCGCCATTCCCCGATACAGGCGCGCAACGCCGCGAAATCCAGCACCTCGACGCCCGCCGCGTCGGGACCGAACGTGAATTCGGCCACCATCGAACTGCGCATCCAGTAGGCGTCCTTCTGGCTGATCACCCCCGTGCCCGTGAAGGGAAACCACAGCGCGAGGCCGTAGGTGTGGCATTGCTGTCCCGCGGGACCGGCGTACCAGTCGCTCCGAAGTAGCGGCACGGCACGGCGCAGGGTCTCGAGATCGTTACGACGGCCGCCCGACGCGCACGAATCGATAGGCATGCCGGGATGCCGCTGCCGCAAGGCGTCCCAGTAGGCAAAATAGCCTTCCACATGGCGAATCTCGGTAATACCCTGGCGGCTGCCGTCCGGCGCCTCGGCCGTGTCGTTCGCGCGCCAGTACGGCAGGGGATCCAGGTTGAAATCCTGGCGGTAGAAATCGATCTTCTGCTCCGCAATGAACCGGTCAATGTGCCCGGTCAGCCATTCGCGGCACGCCGGGTCGCCCAGGTCCAACAGGCCGCCGCCCGCGCCGCCATGAATCCACTCGGGATGGTTCTCGGCAAGCCACGTGCCCGGATGAACGCGTTCCGGCTCAAACCAGACCAGCGTCTTCATGCCGTGCGTGCGCGCGAAATCGCCCACGGTCACCAGCCCGCCGGGAAAGCGGACCGGGTCCACCTCCCAGGTGCCGGTCTTGGGCCAGCCCACGCCATCGCAGGGATACCAGCCGGCGTCCTGCCACCAGTAGTCGGCCTGGATGCCTTCGTCGGCGTACCGCTGAATAAACGCGCGTTCCCCCGCGGCGGTGCTCATCAGTCCGGGGTAATAATTCCCCGTGCACAGCGAGAGCTGGGGTGCCAGCGGCGCCCCGTCCTGACGCGGCATGTTGTGGGCAAGCATCCACGAACGCCAGAGGTTCTGGCCGCGAATCCAGTCGCCCCTGTAGAAGTGGAGGACGATCATCGGCGAGCGGACCTCCTCGCCCGGGTGCAGCGTGAAATGGGTCAGCTCCTGGCCCCCGCGCAAACGCAGCCCGGTGTCGTCCCGGGTGAATTGTGCACGCCATTGTCCCGCCCAGCTCACGACAAACACCAGCCCGCCCCCGGCCTCCGCAAGATTGTAATAGGGGAACCCAATCTGCGTGGGGCGGCCGCCCGTGTTCCCCAGCGTCAGCTCGGCGCCCGCGGCCAGCGAGTTCACCAGGGGTTCATAGCTGTCCGGGGTGCAGTTGTCGCCCTTGTTGTGATGAAGCGTCCACTCGGTCGAGGCCGGGCACGGAAACGGCGTGTCGATGGCGAGGATATCGGACAGGAGCGGCGTGTCGGCCGCGCCGCCGTTCTTGAAGTACAGCGTCCACTCGATCACCGGAAAATCGCGGTATTCCACCCCCACACAGCGCACCACCAGCCCCGTTTCCGGGTCCCGGTACGTGACCTCGTGCTGGGTCCGCGCCTCGTCCAGGGGCTGTGTAGCGCGTTCGGTTGGCCACCCCGCGAGAAATTCCCCCGAAGACCGTCCACCATAGACAAACGAAAAAACCGGCTCGGTCGTATACGGCGGACGGTCCTGCCCGAGCAGCGGGAGCTCGCTGAGCCAGACCACCGTGCCGTCTTCCAGCGTGACCCGCGCGTCTGCCCAGTTGGACTGGTCACACGAGATGCCGTCGTCCGCGTCGCTGACGGCCAGCACGAATTCCCGGGCGCCGTGCAAGGACGCCGTCACGGGCAGCGCGGCTTCTCCGAAACGCACGAGGCCGGAACGCCACACCTCCGCACCCGCGGCATGAATACGGAATTCGACGCTCCCGCCGCCGGCCCGGCTGTCAATGCCCACCACGGCCTCGAACTGCCGGGCGGGTCGTGAAAGACGCACGATGAGCTCGCTCGGCGCATGGCAGTACAGGCCGCGGGCGTAGGTCTCCGCGCCAATGCGCAAGGGTTCGCCCGCGCGCGCGTCGAGCTGAACGGGCCCATGGTTGGCGACCACCTCAATGGCATCCGTCGCGGGCGTGGACGTCTCCACGACCCCGCAAAACTTGGCATCCACCCAGCGTCGGGATTCCGTCATCTCCGCGCCGGTAGGTGTGGCCCCGCACAGCGTATGCACCAGAACAGCCGACAGGATAAACCCGACCATCGCAACCTCCCCCGGCCGGCGCAACCGGCCCTGTTGCGTGACGTTCCCGCACCGCCGCAATCCGCTAGAAGGCTTCCCCGCGCATGTGGGCATCGGCGCATTCGGCAATGTAGTCCTTGTCGAGCTTCGGGAAGAGCACCTCGGGCTCTTGCAGAGGCGCGCCCGCGGGCAGGCCGTCCCGGCCCGCGTTCCAGCCGTCCTCGCCGCCTTCGGGTCCGCCCTCCGGCAGGGAAACACCCAGAATGCCCGCCAGCCGGCGTGCGCCGTCGGGCACGAACGGCGCCATCGCCGTGCACAAGGCGCGCACGACCTGGCAGCAGACGTACAACGTGGTCGCGGTGCGTTCCGGATCCGTCTTCCGCGTCACCCAGGGCTGTTTGCCGTCGAAATAGACGTTGGCCTTGCGCCCGAGGTCAATAAACCGTTCGAGCGCCTGCCGGAACCGGAAGTTCTCGAGGGCCTCCGCGATCCCGTCGAGCTGTTCCGGGATGGCCGCCAGCATCGCCCGATCGTCGTCGTCGAACGGCCCCGGCCCGGGCACCTGGCCCGCGAAGTTCTTCACGGTCATGGTGAGCGAGCGGTGAATGAAATTGCCCACGACGTTCGAGAGTTCGCCGTTGTACCGGTTGAAAAACTCGTCCCAGTCGAATGCCGCGTCGCGCGACTCGGGCATGATCGCGCAGATATAGTAGCGGATGGCGTCCGTCGAGAACTTCGACGTAAACCATCGCACGCTGATCATGTTCCCCTTGGATTTCGACCCCTTCTCGGTCTTGCCGGTCTCGCGGTTGAGGATGTTGAGGTATTCGTTGCCCACCACGTTGTCGGCGAGAATGTAGTCGCCCTGGCCCATCAGGTACGTGGGAAACATGACCGCGTGGAACGGCACGTTGTCTTTGCCGATGAAGTGGATCAAGCGGCTCGCGGGATCTTTCCACCACCGTTCCCAGCCGTCCGGCTCGCCCCGGTCGCGATAGTATTGCCGCGTGTTTGTGACATAGCCGATGGCATTGTCGAACCACACATAAAACCGTTTGCCCGCCGCGTCGGCGTCGTCAAGTGGGATCGGCACGCCCCAGTCCGTGTCGCGGGTGATGCACCGCGCCCGGAGATCGTCCACCCAGCTGTAGGCAATCCCTTTGACGTTGGCGCGCCACTCGGGATGGCCTTCGAGCCAGGTCCGGAGTTCCCCGGTGAAATCCTGAAGCCGCAAAAACCAGTGGACCGTCTTCTTGAGGATCGGCGTCGAGCTGTCGCCGGGAATGTTGGCTCGTGGAGCAATGAGGTCGTTCGCCGAATACTGCGCGCCGCAATTCTCGCATTCGTCGCCCGTGGCCTCCTCGAATCCGCACTTGGGGCACGTCCCCTTGACGTAGCGGTCCGGCAGAAAGCGGTCGGACTGCTCTGAATACCAGAGTTCCATTTCGCGCTTCTCGATGTGCCCGCCCCGGTACAGGTTGAGGAAAAACGTCTGCGTGGTTTCCGTGTGAATCGGCCACGAGGTCCGCCCGTAGAGGTCGAACGATATGCCCAGTCGGGCAAACGATTCGTCGTTGGCCGCGTGGTAGCGATCGATGACCTCCTGCGGCGAAATGCCTTCCTTCAGCGCCGTCAGCGTGATCGGCACGCCATACTCGTCCGATCCGCAGATATAGAGCATCGGGTGGCCGCACAGGCGCTTGAACCGGGCAAAGATGTCCGCCGGCAGATACGCGCCCGCAATGTGGCCCAGGTGAATGTGGCCGTTGGCGTATGGCAGCGCCCCCGTGATGATGGTTCGTTCGAACTTCGTATCCGCAGACATGATTCTTTCCATTCGTTGCGCATTCCGATTGGCACTAAAGGCGCAATTGTACTGCATTTACGCCCTGCAATGCACACTTCGGGAGCCCGGCCCCGCGGCTCACCGAATCCCGGGCGCCCCGGCGTCCTTGACGCGGGCAGGGTAAAATCGCCACAATCACGGGATATGTGGCCCGAGGCGCGGGCCCGCGCAAGGGGGCACAACGCAGCATCAGGAGGACTTACGAATGACTGCCAACTTGTCTCGCCGGAAGTTTCTGTCCCGGGCGGCCGCGGCCATCGCGGCACCCTACATCATACCTTCCTCGGCCCTGGGCCTGGATGGCGCGGTGGCCCCGTCGGAACGCATCGTGGTGGGATGCCTCGGCATTCGCGGCCGCGGCCTGCATGACCTGCGCTGGATGATCGGCAATCCCGACGTCCAGGTCGTCGCCATCTGCGATCTGCAGAAAGCCCAGCGCGAAGGGGTCAAGGGATTTATCGACCAGCACTACGGAAACACAGACTGCGCGATGTACAGCGATCTGCGCGAATTCCTGCCGTCCCGCCCCGACATTGACGCGGTCCTGATCGCCACAGGCGACCGCTGGCACGCCCAGGCGGCGGTCCGCGCGATGCGCGAAGGCAAAGATGTCTTCTCCGAAAAGCCTTCGTGCATGACCATCACCGAGGGCCGCGCCGTTGTCGAAACCGCGCAACGCTTCGGCCGCGTCTACCAGACCGGCACCCAGCGGCTCAGCGAAGCCAACCACGTTTTCGCCATCGAAATGGCCCGCACGGGACGTCTGGGCAAGGTCGATGTCGCGTACGCGCACATCGCCCCCTGGGACGCCGCCAAGATGCCCCGCCAATGGAAGGAAGCCCAGCCGGAACCCCCCAAAGAAGAAGTGGACTGGGACATCTGGCTCGGCCCCTGCCCGTGGCGGCCGTATAACGAGGAATATGCCCGCGGCGGATGGCGCGGCGATTACGATTTCCACACCAGTTGCATCGGCGAATGGGGCGCGCACACCTTCGCGCAGGCCCAGGCCGGCCTCGGACTCGGCGAGTCGTCGCCCATCAAATACAACTACGTCGACAACGATTCCGCCGACGGGATGGTCTGCGAGTTTGTCACGGGGCAGAAACTGATCTTCTCGCGCGGCGACAAGTACTGGTACGGGTCCTGCGGCGAACGCTTCGACGGCGAGCGCGGCTGGGCCGCCGCCGCGGACGGCTATTCGGAACCCGACGTCTCGTCGCCCGAGCTGCTCCGCCAGTTCGACGAGGTGGTGGGCGAATACGTCGCCCGCACAGGCCGCGCCCTCGACCACATGCGCAACTTCCTCGATTGCGTCAAGTCGCGCGAGGAACCCGTGGCCAATGCCCGGGTCATGCACCATTCCATGTGCACCGTGCACGCGGCGAACATCTGCATGTGGCTCGAACGCGATCTCGAGTTCGACCCCGCCACCGAGACGTTCGTCAACGACGACGAAGCGAACCGCTTGCGTTCGCGTGCCTACCGGGAGCCGTGGGTCATATGAGAAACATGATGCAAAAAGGAGCACACGCGATTATGCGGAACGCCATTCTCAGGTTCACACTGGCGGGGGTTCTGATCCTCTGCGCGGTCCTGCCCGCACTGGCGCAGGACGCCGATCCCCTGGCCGTTTTGAAGTCCGATGCCGATCTCAAAGCCAAACAGGACGCCTGCATCCAGCTCAGCATCCATGGCGGGCCTGAGGCCATCCCCGTGCTCGAAGGAATGCTCGCCGATGCAGAACTGTCGCACATGGCGCGCTACGTCCTCGAGCCCATGCCGTATCCCGAAGCCGGCGCGGCGTTGCGCAACGCGCTGGCCACGACCGGCGGCGCTCTCAAGGTGGGTATCCTCAACTCGCTGGCGAACCGCCGCGACACCGAGTGCGTGCCTGCCGTGATCGCTGCGTTGTCGGATGCCGACCCCGCCGTTGCGCAGGAGGCCGCGCGCTCGCTGGGCGTCATTGCCACGCCCGAATGCGCAACCGCCCTGACCAGCGCGCTTCCCCAGGCCGATGCCGCGTCCGGCATGCTCCACGCCGTCTGCGACGGCATGCTGCGCTGCGCCGAGACGTTTCTCGCCCAGGGCAACGGCCCCGAAGCCATCGCGCTGTATGACCGTCTGTGCGACGTGCCCAATGCCGCCCACGAAGTGCGCACCGGCGCCCTGCGCGGCGCGGTACTCGCCCGCGGACCCCAGGAAGGCCTGCCCGTGCTGCTCGAAGCGGTGCGCGGAGAGGATGAAGCCTTCTTCAAGGGCGCGCTCCGCACCGCCCGCGAGATGGATGGCGGCGACGCCGTGACGGCCGCTCTGGCGGAAGCCGTGCCCACCCTGCCCGCCGAACGGAAGATCGCCCTCATGCAGGTGCTCGGCCACCGGGGCGGCGGCGCGGCCGGCCCCGTGCTCCTGGCCGAGGCCCAGGCGGGCCCCGAAGACGTCCGCATCGCGGCCGTGAACGCGCTGACCCGCTTGGCCTACACCCCGGCGTTGCGGCTCATCGCCGAACTCGCCGCGGCCGAGGATGCCCCGCTGACCCAGGCCGTCCGCAACGCCCTCGCCTATTTCCCGGCCCCGGACGGCGATGCGGTCCTCATGGCCATGCTCGACAATCCCGGACCCGCCGCGCGGCGCGTGGCGGTCGAACTGATCGGCAAGGGCGGCTTGCCCGAGCCCGTCGGCCCGCTCATGGATGCCGCCGAAAAGGACGCGGACGTGGCCGTGCGCCTGACCGCTCTGACCGCCCTCGAGAAGTTCGCGGGCATCCCCGAAATGCCCCGTTTACTGGCCATGCTCCGCAAAGCCCAGGCGCCCGAGGAAATGCAGGGCGCGGAGGACACGCTGCGGGCCGTCGTCGACCGCGAACGGAAACCCACCAGCGCCGGTGTCGTCATTCAACAGGCCGTCTACGGTGACCTGCCGGGCGGCGCGTCGGCCAACGTGACCGAAAAGGTGACCCAGATGGTCGCCTCGGGCGCGATGGCCATCGGCGCGTCCAACGCCAATTTCGGCGACACCGCACAGGGCGTCGTGAAACAGTTGCGCGTCGAGTACACCGCCAACGGCGTGCCCCACAGCAAGACGGTCACCGAGGGCCAGTCGCTCAACCTGACCGCCGTCTCGATTCCCCCCGCCATCGTGGATGCGTTCCGCGAGGCCTTCGAACAGGCCCGGAGCAGCGCCCCGCAGACCGCCCTCGCCCTGGTGCGCCTCATGGGCGCCACGGGAAGCCCCAAGGCCCTCGAGACGGTCCGCCTCGCCGCCGCCCAGGGCGAAGGCGAAATCAAACCGGCCGCCGAGCGCGCTCTTTGCGACTGGCCCACCTCCGATGCGCTCCCGGTTGTCATGGATATGGCCCGGACCGCGCCGGACACCACCCTGAAAGTCCTGGCCCTGCGCGGCGCCGTGCGGATGCTCAAGGAAAGTGAAGCCACCCCGGCCGAGCGCCTCGACCAGCTCACCGAGCTCATGGCCCTGGCCTCGACGCCCGACGAGAAAAAGCAGGTGATGAGCGGCCTCGCGGTCACGCCCAGCCTCGAAGCGCTGGAAATGGCGTTCGCGCAGTTCGCCGACGAGGCCGTCCGGCCCGAAGCGGTCCAGGCCGCCATCGCCATCGCCCAGACCCTCGGCGCCTCCGCCCGCGAAGATGCCGCCATCTTCAACGGCAACGACCTCACCGGCTGGACCGGTACCGGCAACTACTGGCGGGTCGAAGACGGGGCGATCGTGGGCCAGAGCACCGAGCAGATCCCCGACACCGGCTATCTGTGGTCGGAGCTCGAGGCCGGCGACTTCTATTTCTGCGCCGAAGTCCTGCTTGAGCCGCCCACGGCCAACTCCGGCATCCAGTTCCGCTCGAAGAAGATCGACGAAGCCGGACACGCTCTCGGATACCAGGGCGACATCGGCCAGGGGGTCTGGGGCCGTCTGTACCACCAGGGCGGCCGCGCCATGCTCGACTGGAACGGACGCGCCGAAGAGGCCGTCAAACCTGGCGAATGGAACCGGTTTGAAATCCTTACCGTCGGACCCGCCATCTGGACCGCCATTAACGGCAAGCTGGGCGTCGCCTGCCTCGACCTCGCGGCAACGGACGAACGTACCGGCAAGTTCGCGTTCCAGATGCACGCCGGCGCGCCCCAGACGCACCGGTACCGCAATATCAAGCTCATCCACAACCCGAAAATCGAGCTGGGCGAGCTCAAGGCCGACGCCTTGATCCCCGAACTGACGATCCCCAAGTGACCTGAACCCTGCCGGCGCCGCCCGTCCACACGACGCGCGGCGCCGGTTTTTTTGCGCGCGGCCTCCTTCCCCAAATGCCGGGTCTTAGAAATACTGCCGGCCGTCGGGGGCAGCGGGTTCGGTCTGGGGAGGCGGCTCGACGTGACTGGCCTCCATATGGGCGCGCATCTCCGCGACGACCGGCGGATGTTCGCTGGCCACGTCGCGCGTCTCGCCCGGGTCGCTGGACAGGTCATACAACTCCACCGGGGCCTCGGGATTCGGCAGCACCGCTTTCCAGTCGCCCATGCGCACGGCCCGGGTCCCGGCCTGCGTTTCCCAGTACAGAAACGGATGTTCCGGTTGGACACGGCCGGTTCCGGTTTCCCCCAGCAGCGCGGGGACAATCGAAAGCCCGTCACTGTCTATCGGCACGGCTTCGCTGTTCCCGGCCAGTTCCGCGAACGTCGACATGAGATCGGGGAAATACCAGACGTGCCCGCTCTCGCTGCCCGCCGCGATCCGTCCGGGCCAGCGCGCAATCGCCGGCACGCGGATGCCCCCTTCGTACAGGTCATACTTATAGCCGCGCAGCGGGCCATTGGCCATGAAAAACTCCGGCGACGCCAGCGAATACGAGTCCGCGCCGTTGTCCGACGTGAAAATCACCAGCGTGTTTCCGCTGAGCCCGCACTGCTCCAACTGGTGCAGGACGCGCCCCACGCCTTTGTCCATGTGGGTGATCATGGCCGCCATCGTCGCCTTGGGTTCCGCCGGAAACGCGTAGCCTTCGCGCCACCGGAACGGCGGCGGATTCTCCTCAAACGTGCCCGCATATTCGCGCAGCGTCTCTTCGGGCGCCGTCCATTCATGGTGCGGAATGGTCAGCGAAAGAAAACAGAAGAAGGGCCGGTCGCGACGCTCGCCGATGAATGCGAGCGCCCGGTCGAGAATCACGTCGTGGGAGTACTGTTCCCGTTTCCCGTCGCGGTTCCCCGGAAGCGGGTGGCGTTCCCCGTTGTGCCACAGGTAGTCCGTGTAATAGAAGTGCGCGTGTTTTTGATGCAAATAGCCGAAAAACTCGTCAAACCCCTGTTGGTTCGGCACGCCCGCCGTCGTCGCTTCCCCCAGACCCCATTTTCCGAACAGGCCGGTGGCATAGCCCGCATCCCGCAACACCTCCGCCAGCGTGACATCACCATCGCGCAACGGGATGCCGCCGCCGTTGCCCCGCACGGGCGTGTGGCCCGCGTGGTAGCCCGTCATCAGCACGCTCCGCGAGGGCGCGCACTGCGAACAGCCCGCATACGCCTGGGTGAACCGCATCCCCTCGCGCGCCAGACGATCCAGATGCGGCGTCCGGATGATCTTCTGGCCATAGCAGCCGAGATGTCCATACCCCAGATCGTCGGCCAGGATCAGGACAATGTTCGGGCGCCGGGCCTCCCTCGCGCCCGCCTGGGGCTGTTGTGCCCGGCCGGGCGCCGCCGCCAGGGCCGCCATCCCCATCCCCGTGCGTTTCAGGAAGTCGCGTCTACGCATCTCGTGTCCCTCCCCCCGAAACATGGCCATCGTCTCCGGTGTGCGACCGCCGCCCTCGCCGGGGGCGCGGTTCGCTCCAGAAAATCCCGGATGCATGCCGCCACAACATCCGGCGCCTGGGTCAGCATGCGGTGATCGGCGCCCGCAATCCACGCAACCTCGATATTCGGCTGGTCCGGTATCTGCAGGGCCGTCCGGTCCGGCCTCGGTTTGCCGCGATCACCCCAGATGTGCAGGACGGGCACCCGCGAACGCATCAGGCTCTCGTACCCGTTCCAGCGGGTCCAGATGGAACCGATGGCCTTCCGTTCGGCCTGCGACAGATGCGCGCGCTCGCGTTCCCGGTCAGCATCGGCGGCCGCCTGCTCCGCGGGCGTCAGCGGCCCGCTCACCACGCCGTCAAACGCCGTCTGCACCACGGTATGGTGGGTCCATCCCTCCATCGCGACGATCCCGACAAGCCCGGGGACTTCCCGCCCCGCTATCTCCACGGCGATCATGCCGCCGATGCTGTGCCCGCCGATATAGAATTGCTCCAGGCCCAGCGCCTCCACCACCCACATCACGTCGTCGGCAAGCTGTTCGATTGAAAGCGCCGTCGAGGGCGGGCTCTGGCCGCCCTGCCAGCACAACTCAATCACCGCAACCGGCAGGTCGTCCGGCAGTGCCGCGATGAGCTCCGTGAACCGGTCAAACGTTCCCCAGGTCCCGGGAATCAGTACCAGCACCGGCCCGTCGCCCGGCCGCATGCGGCAGTTCATGTGCTTGCCGTCCGGCAACGTGAAGACCCGTTTCTCAAAGGGGGCCGCCACCTTCGCGGGCTCCCTGACCGTGGCGCACATTGCGATCAGGCACATTCCGGCAACCAGCAGCAGAGAGCGGTATCGTGTCATCTGAAAGCTCCCGTTGTCCGCGCCAACACCCCCGCGATGGCGACAGTCGTCATCATAGCACGCTCCGGACGATCCGGAGGAGAAGATGGAGAACGGGNNGTTCGAATGACCGCCGGGCGCGGCGATCCCACACCCGAGTGTCTGCATCCGGACCGCTGGTGTAAAATGTGACGAGCGGGACGAATACCTTGCGCATAGCCGCCAAGACGCCAAGAAGGACATTCTGGACACGTCCGGGGAACCGTGTCGCGGAGGCGCTTCGCCTGCATCCGGATCGCCCCTGCAAAACAAGAACGAAGGCAGGATGCCTGCGCTAAGTCCACCTGGTCCACGGGACGTCCCCCCGAGCTCCTGCCTCCTGCGCCGCGCAAGCCCCTTCGGCGGCAAGATTCTCTTTGACAGGCAACTAGCCTGTCTGCATACTTGGGGAGGAGGACCATGGCCAGGGGTCTGTGGCGCGCCTCATATAGAGAAGAAGCCACACGAGGGATTGCGTAATGGCATGGTATTTTCGCAGGGGAAATCAGGCCTTCGGACCGGTCGGCGACGAAGAGCTGCGCCTGCTGATCCGGCGGGGCGCGGTGAACAAGCGCACGCCCCTCCAGCAGGAAGGCAGCTCGGAATGGCAGCCCGCCGAGACGCTCCTCCCCCGCGTCTTTGACACCCCGCCGTCCGCCGACGGACCTTCGACCCCGGTCCGGTATGAGGAGGTCTTTCCCGGAGACCGCGACGGCGCCGAATCCGTTAACTTCTCGAGCGGGGGATTCGGAGAGTTCGACGCGTTTCTCAGTGAGATGGGCGAGAACGTGGACCTCAGCTTCTCCAGCGACGGCGACTCTAAACCCAGCGGTTTTTCAACGCCGGCGCCGCAACGGCCTGCCGCGGCTCAGCCCACGGCGGCCCGGCATCCCGCAACACCCGTCCGTCCCACGCCGACCCGGCCAACGCCGGTCCGGCCCCAGCCGGATGAGCCGGTGCGCGAGGAAGAGTCAAAGGCGGTGTGTTTCGGATGCGGCCAGCTCCTGCGAACAGTGGAAATGACGGCGCACAGAGGCGCGCTGATTTGCAGCGCGTGCCGGCAGCGTCTGGCGGAGCACAAGGCCAGCCCGCCCGCGCCCGCGCCGGAACCCGGATTCGTGGAGGCCCGCCTGACGGAATGGTTCGTCGAAGGCCTCGCTACCCTCCTCGGACTGGCCCTGTTCCTGGGATTTCTGAAGGGCAATGCGCGATGGATGCTGGGGGCGGCGCCCCTGGCCCCAGCCGGCGCCGTGCTCGCGGCGTGTCTCTGCGGTGGACTCGATCACTCCCACGGGCGCCGCATGGTGGCCGTGGTGGCGTTTCTCTGGGCCGGCGCCCTCATGCTCTACCTCCCGCAAAGCATGATGGCGCCGGTCGTGCTTGTGGCGGGCCGGGGCGTGTTCATCTGGGCGCTGCTCGTTCACGACATTCGAAAGACAGCGTTCCTGTCGGCCCTTGCCGTAATGGTGCTGGCCAGCGTGCTCGGCGGGGTGCTGGTGGTGGGCAAGATCGCCACGCCGCATCTGGTCCTGTCTCTCGTGCTGATTGCGGCGGATATCCTGGCGGTGGCCCTGGCCTGGGGCGCCTGGCAGGGAGGCGCGACGCTTGCCCTCGCCGCCTTTGGTTCCCTGTTGTACCTCTGGGACGCCGTAGCGGTGGTCAATCTGTTTCAAAAGGGGATCTGGGTACCCGCCTTGCTGACCACCGGTCTGGCCGGTCTGTGCGTGCTCGCCGTGCTGAGCATCGATCAGGAAACCGGCCGCCCGGAAGGCGCCGGCCGCTGGCCGTTGCGCCGCGCCCCCCTCTCCCTCTCAGGCAGCGACAGCCTGGCCTTGTCGCTTACGATTATCGCGGTACTTGCGTTCGCGGCGGTCGTTCTGGTCAAGGGCCCGCCTGAATCGCTGGTCTACGCGCATTGCATCCTGCTCGCCGCGCTGATTCTGGCGGGCACCAACGTCCGCCTGACCCATCCGAACCACGTCAAATGGCTTTTGTTCGCCTGGGGTCTGGCCATCCTGACGGCGCGGATTGTGCCGGTGGGAAAGGATAGCCTTTACGCCTTTACGCCGCTCGCGCTTTCAAAGACCTATCCGGTACTCCATATCGGACAACTCGTGCAGGTGCTTGCCGGGCTGGCCCTCGCCTGCTTCGCGCGGTTTCACCTGGACCGGGTCCTGCTCGATTCGGTGCGCCAGTGGCACAGGCTGCTGTTGATCTTCCTGGCCGGTCTCGGCGCATTCGCACTGCGCGAGGCGCTCGAACTCCCTCTGGCCGCCGCTTACCCCAAACTGCTGGCCCGGAGCGGCTATGGAGGCGTTTTCGACCTGATTTTCGCGGGGTCCGGGCTGCTTCTCGGGCTGGTCATCATCCAGTCCCGGGAACGGGATTAGTCCGCTGAACTCACGAATTCACAACGTGCCGCGCGTTGTCCGCGGGTCCTCATTCTGCTATCGTTGCGTCAAGCAAAGACAGGCCATACCGGGGGGCAAACCATGACAAAACAAATCGCCTGTGCGGCCATGGCGCTGCTGACCAGCGCCCTGTGGCTTGGAGGATGTGTAACCACCATGAAGGCTCGAACCGCCGAAGAACTCGGGATCCCAACCGGATTCATCAACAAAACCATGGAGGTCCGCGGAACAGAGCGGCGCTATGCCGTGTACGTCCCGCGCAACTACGACCCCGCGAAGTCCTGGCCACTCATCGTCTTTCTCCACGGGGTCGGCGAGCGCGGCGACGACGGGCTGCTCCAGACCGAAGTCGGGCTGCCCAGCGCGGTGCGCCGAAATGCCGACGCCTTCCCCGCGATCGTGGTCATGCCGCAATGCCCGGACGGCGGGTGGTGGGACAAGGCCTTCGAGGACATCGAACGCGCCTACGAACTCACCCGGGAGCAGTACACCATCGACCCGCGGCGCATCTACCTGACCGGATTGTCGATGGGCGGGTATGCGACGTGGATCTGCGGCGCCCGGCACCCTGACCGCTGGGCTGCGCTTATGCCCATCTGCGGCGGCGGCAATGTCGAAGACGCTCCCGCCCTCGCCCGGATCCCGATCTGGGCGTTCCACGGCGCCGACGACACGACCGTCAAACCCGAGGAATCGCGCAACATGGTCGAGGCCGTCAAAAAGGCCGGCGGCACCGTCTACTACACCGAGTTCGAAAAGACGGACCACAATTCCTGGGATCCCGCCTACCGCGACAAGAAGACCATCAAGTGGCTCTTTAAACAGAGCCGGTAGACCGCCGCGGGACGCCGCCCCGGTCACGCCAGCCCCAGCAGCCCTTCCAGCAGCGCGACGTCGTGGGGGGCGTGGCCGGAGTAGTGGTTGTTGACATAGCCAAAGACCGGGAGCTGCCTGTCGAGCGCGGCCTTGATCGCAGGTACCCAGCTCTCGAGGTCGCGTCTCCGGTCGATGACCGGTTCCCCCCACGTCTTGGTGATCTTCTCGATGCCGTACCGGTCACCGAGCCAGCGAATATATGCCAGCGGTCCCGTGAACAGGCCGTCGGGTGCGAGCTGGGCCGGCGGACGGGGCATCCACGGATGATCGAGCAGCGCAAGCGACACGCGGCGCTCGTGCAAGGGCTCGAACAGGGCCTCGGTCAGCCACTGCTTGTTGCGGACCTCCACCACGAAACTGTATTCGTCGCGCGGCGCCGCATCCAGAAACGGCACCAGCCGCTCCAGAAACATCTCCTGGGTCACCCCGGTCTTTCGCGCAAAATAGGGAAATTGCAGCAGAATCGGGCCCAATTTCCCGCCCAGCCGGGCCAGGGCGGTGAGAAACGCATTCAGTTCACCGCCGCAATCCACCAGAAACTTCTCGTGGGTGATCGTCTGGGGCGCCTTGGCCGCGAACAGGAACCCGTCCGGGGTGCGGTCGCGCCACCCGTCCACCGTCGACGCGCGCGGCACCGCATAAAACGTGGCGTCGATTTCGACCGTGGTGAAGCGCCGGGCGTACTGCGTGATGAGTTCCGTCGAAGGCGTTCCCGGCGCGTACACGCGGCCGACCCAGTCGTCCGTGCTCCAACTGCAGGTGCCCAGCCGGACTTGTGGCGATTTATTCCGTGCCGTCATCGCGATTCCTTTTCCTGTAATCAATCAACAGCGGGGAGGAGCGGTCTGTTCCGAATGCCGGCCGGCCAGACAGGACCACAATGCCCTGTTATGGACAGGCCCGGCCCATCCTTGGCAAAATGGGCGCCAATGAAGCAGATACACCAAACGGATCCGGCCGGCTCCGCGACCCCGTCCGATACCGGCGGCCGGCAGGAGGGGCTCCTCCCCGAACCCGTGCCGCCCGCGCCCGATGGCCTTGAGGTGGTCGAAGGCGTGCTTGAACGCATCGTCTACGAGAACGCCGAGACGGGATTTTTCGTGGCGCGCCTGCGCGATACGAAAACGAAGGACCAGATCACCTTTGTGGGCAATCTCGCGGCGGTATCGCCCGGCGAGACCATCCGCCTCTGGGGCCGATGGGTCAACGACGCCCGGTTCGGCCTGCAGTTCCGCATGGAGCGGTACGAGACCATTGTGCCCAACACGGTCCGCGGCATCGAGAAATACCTTGGCTCAGGATTGATTCCGGGCATTGGGCCCGAATTCGCGAAACGGCTGGTCAAGGCGTTCGGCGTCGACACCCTGCGGATCATCAGCGAAGAGCCCAAACGCCTGCAGACCGTTCCGGGCATTGGCCGGAAACGCGCGGCGCAACTCTGCGCGGCGTGGCAGAAACAACGGGCCGTGCAGTCGATTATGCTGTTTCTGCAGGGCCACGGCATCGGCGTCGGCCAGGCCGTCCGCATCTATAAACACTACGGCGACAAAGCCGTGGCCATTCTCCGCGAAAATCCGTACCGGCTGGCACAGGACATCGCCGGCATCGCCTTCAAAAGCGCCGACACGATCGCCGAGCAGTTGGGTGTGCCCCGCAACGCTCCGCAGCGCATTGAAGCGGGTATGGTCTATCTGCTCGACCGGGCCGGCAACTCGGGCCACGTATTCGAGCGCAGGGACACCCTCGTCACGGACGCGGGCGAGCTCCTCGGCATCCAGGAGGGCGCCGATGTGTTCGAAACCGCCCTCGCCTCGCTCGAATCGCGCGGACTCATCGTGCGGGAAGACGACGCCATTTTCCTCACGCGGTTGTGGCAGGCCGAGACGGAGTGTGCCCGCCTGCTCAAGCGCCTCATCGCGGCCACCGGCGAAGCCGTGCCCATCAAGACCGAGAACGCCATCGAATGGGTCGAATCCACCCGCTCGATCCGGCTGTCGGACGAGCAGCGCGAGGCGGTGCGCACGGCGATCCGTGCTAAAGTGCTCGTGATCACCGGCGGTCCCGGCACCGGCAAAACCACCGTCCTCAACGGCATTCTCGCCATCTTTAACGCGAAAAACGTCTCCATGGAACTCGCCGCGCCCACCGGCCGCGCCGCCAAGCGCATGGAAGCCGCCACGGGCCGCGAAGCCCGCACCATTCACCGCCTCCTCGAATTCAGTCCCAAGGAGGGCGGATTCCAGCGGAACGAAGCCCGGAGACTCAATGCCGGGCTGATCGTCATCGACGAGGCGTCGATGGTCGACATCACCCTCATGCAGAGCCTGCTGCGGGCCATCCCGCCGCGGGCCCGGCTGATCCTCGTGGGCGACGTCGACCAGCTCCCCTCGGTGGGTCCCGGAAACGTGTTGCTTGACGTCATCGCCAGCCAGGCCGTGCCCGTGGTCTGGCTGAAAACCGTCTTCCGGCAGGCCGCCCAGAGCGGCATCATCGCCAACGCCCACCGCATCAATAAAGGCGAGTTTCCCGAGTTCAACACCACCGACTTCTTCTTCGTGGAACGCAAAGACCCCGTCAAGACCATGGAAACCATCGTTCAACTCGTCGCCGAACGCATGCCGGCAAAATTCGGGTTCGACCCGAAACGCGACGTGCAGGTGCTGGCGCCCATGCGCCGGGGAGAGGCCGGCGTCACCCGCCTCAACGAGACCCTTCAACAGGCCCTCAACCCCGGCGGCAGCCGCATCGAACGCCGCCTCTTCGGGGTGGGTGACAAGGTCATGCAGCTCTCCAACGACTACGAACTCGATGTGTTCAACGGCGACGTCGGCATCGTCACCCTCGTCGATGCCGAAACGCGCGAAGTGCAGATCACCTACGACGACCGCGTCGTCCTCTACGGATTCGACGACCTCGATGAGGTGGGCCTGGCCTATGCCAGCACCGTCCACAAGGCCCAGGGAAGCGAATACCCCGCCGTCGTGATGCCGATGCTCACTGAGCATTTCCTCCTGCTTCAGCGCAACATCCTCTACACCGGCGTCACCCGCGCCAGCAAGCTCGTGGTCATCGTCGGCGACCCCAAAGCCCTCGCGCGCGCCGTACGCAACATCCGCCCCACCCAGCGCAACACCCGTCTCGCCGACCGCCTTGCCAACCGCGCGCGAGAACACGGGGGCGTTTCTGACCGCTGAGTTCACGGAGGACCCGGCTATGTCGAAAGATGACGGTTGTTCTGGGTCTGGGATCGCCGAGCGCCAGCTCGGCACCGGCAACAAAGAAGACGAAGAATGCCGAGCTGGTGCCCGGGTCTGGGAACGACACCGCAGGTGTCGAGGCCGCGGGTGAGGCCGATCAACCCGGCGTCGTTCCTTTTTCCGAGCGACACCGAAGGTGTCGAATTTG
>DDYW01000076.1 GCA_002348185.1 Candidatus Hydrogenedentes bacterium UBA2224
GATCGATATCGAGATGTCGTTCATCACCCAGGACGACCTCTTCGCCGAACTCGAAGTCCTAATGCTGCGCCTCTTCCGCGAGCTGTCCACCAAGACCATCGCCGCCGACGTCTTCCCGCGCCTGCCCTACCGCGAATGCATGGAGCGCTACGGCACCGACAAGCCCGACATCCGGTACGACCTCACAATGCTCGACGTGTCGGACCTTTTCGCCCAGAGCGAATTCAAGGTGTTCCGGGGCGCGGTGGACAAGGGCGGCGCGGTCAAGGTCATCAATGCCAAAGGCGCCGCGGCCCAGCCCCGCAAATTCTTCGACGACGCCGAGGCCTTCGCCAAACAAGAGGGCGCCCGAGGCCTCGCCTGGATCGCCCTGCGCGACGGCGAAATGAAAGGCCCCGTGGCCAAGTTCCTCAGCGACGCCGAAAAGCAGGCCCTCGTCGCCAAGACCGGCGCGCAGGACGGCGACGCCCTCTTTTTCGGCGCGGGCCCGCGGGCCGAAACCAACGCCCTCATGGGCAAGGTGCGCATCTATCTGGCCAACGCGCTCGGCCTCATCGACACGAACCTCGTATCGTTCTGCTGGATCGTCGATTTCCCCANNTGGAACGAGGACGAGAAGAAGATCGACTTCTCGCACAATCCCTTCTCGATGCCCCAGGGCGGGCTGGAAGCGCTCGAAACCCTGGACCCCCTCGATGTCCTCGCCTACCAGTACGACATCGTATGCAACGGCGTCGAACTCTCCTCGGGCGCCATTCGAAACCACCAGCCCGAGATCATGATGAAGGCCTTCGAGATCGCCGGCTATCCCCGCGAGGTCGTCGAAGCAAAATTCCCCGCCCTCTGGCGCGCGTTCCATTACGGCGCCCCGCCTCACGGAGGTATCGCGCCCGGATTCGACCGCATCGTCATGCTCCTGGCCGACGAGCCCAACATCCGCGAGGTCATCGCGTTCCCGCTCAACCAGCGCGCCCAGGACCTCATGATGAACGCGCCCGGCGAGGTCACCCCAAAACAACTCGACGAGCTGCACCTGAAAATCGTCTATCCGCCCGAAGAGAAAAAGTAGCCCGATACCAGCTCATAGGGGCCCATGGGGCTTATGGGTCTTATAGGTCCTATAGGCCCCATTCCCCCGTCGTTGATTCCGCCGCCGCGCACGACTACGATACCCTCGCAAACGCCTCTGGCGTTCTGAAAATGCCGCATAACCTCACACACAAGGATTCGGTGCCATGCTTGGACTCGTCGTCGGTGCGCTGCTTCTGAACGCGGTGGAACTTCCGATGGGGTCGGCCCCCGAACCCGTTCCCCTGCTCCATTTCCCGGATCGGCTGCACGCCTATGTCTGGCGCAACTGGACGCTGGTCCCCCTCGACCGTATGGCCACCGCGATCGGGGCGAACCCGGAGGAACTGCGCGCCCTGGGCGAGCGCATGGGCCTGACCGACCCGCCCGTCATCACGGAGGACCAGTGGCGCCGCTCGCACATCACCATCCTGCGGCGTAACTGGCAACTCCTCCCTTACGATCAGTTGCTCGCCCTGCTCGGCTGGACGGCGGAGCAGATGGACTATGTCCTCCGCGAAGGCGACGGCCTGTTCTGGTGGTTCGGCCAGTACAAACCGCGGCTGGACCCCTTGCGCTACGCCCCGCCCACGGAGGCGGCCGCCGCGCGCGCCACCGAAATCGCCCGGCTCACGCGCGAGACCTTTCCCGAGGGCCTGCATCATGCAAACGAACCCCTCTTCGCCTTTGTCGAAGAGCTCACCCAATCCCCCCCGCCCGAAACCGCGGCCAAACCGGACAGCCTCTTCGCCACCCGGTTCTGCTTCTCGTATTTCGGCGCGTTCCGCGACCCCTTCGTCGAAGGCGCGGATCCCTATCCCGACGGCTACCTCGCGCGGCTGGCCGCCGCGGGCGTCAACGGGGTCTGGCTTCACGAACCCCTGTACAAGGTCGCGACGTTCCCCTGGGACCCGAGCCTCAGCGAAGGCCGTGAACAACGCCTCAACGCCTTGCGCGACCTCGTTGCGCGGGCCCGCCGGCACGGCATCGGCATCTACATCTACCTGAACGAACCGCGCCCCATGCCCATCGCCTTCTTCGACAAACACCCCGAGCTGCGGGGCGTCACCGACATGCAGGTCCAGCCGGGACAGGTCGCCACCCTCTGCACCAGCATCCCCGAAGTGCAAGACTACCTCCGCGACAGCGTCGCTTCCCTCTGCCGCGAAGTCCCGGACCTCGCCGGTCTGTTCACCATCACCGCATCGGAGAATTTCACCAACTGCTGGTCCCATCACAACGCGGACGAATGCCCCCGCTGCCGTATCCGCACGCCCGAAGAGGTCATTGCCGAAAGCAACACCCTCATCGCCGACGGCATCGCCCGGGCGGGGACCGGCTGCCGGCTCATCGTCTGGGACTGGGGATGGCGGAACGACTGGGCCGACGGCATCCTTCGCCGCCTGCCCAAACAGGTGGCCTTCATGAGCGTCAGCGAATGGGACATGCCCATCGCCCGGGGCGGCATTGAGACCCTCATCGGCGAATACTCGCTGTCGGTCATCGGCCCCGGCCCCCGCGCCTCGCGCCACTGGGCCATCGCGCGGGAATGCGGGCTCGACACGTTCGCCAAGATCCAGGCGGGCACCTCGTGGGAAATCGGTTCGGTGCCCTACGTGCCCGCCATCGAGAACATCGCCCGGCACGCCGCCAACCTGCGCGAGGATCCGCCCGGCATCGACGGCCTCATGATGAGTTGGACCCTCGGCGGGTATCCCTCGCCCAACATGGAAGCCGTCCTCGAGATCGGCCGGCCGGAAAGGCCTTCCGTCGACGAGGCGCTGCTCACCGTGGCCACCCGCCGGTTCGGGGCCGAAGCCGCCCCCATCGTGGTCCGCGCGTGGAAAGGGTTCAGCGCCGCGTTCACGGAATACCCCTTCTGCGGCAGCGTGCTCTACTCCTCGCCCGTCCACCTGGGCCCCGCCAACCTCCTCTGGGAATCGCCTACCGGCTACCGCGCCCCCATGACCATGGGATTCGGATGCCCCTTTGACGACCTCCAGACCTGGTGCGGTCCCTACCCCGCCCCGGTGTTCGCCGCGCAGTTCACCAGGGTCGCCGACGGATTTCAGGAGAACCTGCTGATCCTCAAGTCGGCCCCCACGTCTCCCGCCCTCGAAGACGAAGCGGGGATCGCCGAGGCCTGCGCCATCAACTTCCGCAGCATGGCCAACCAGGTCAACTTTGTCCTTGCCCGCGACGAACTCGCCGCGCTCGCCGCAAACCCGCCTCAGGCCGGAACCGCCGAAACGGCCACCGGACTGCTCGACCGGCTCGACGCCCTCCTGCGCGATGAACTGGCCCTCGCCGTCCGGCTCCGCGCTCTGCAGGCCCGCGATTCCCGCATCGGGTTCGAGGCCGCCTGCCAATACTTCTACGTGTCCGCCGACCTCGGCGAAAAGGTCCTCAACTGCCACGACCTGCTCCACCGCTGGCTCCCCGAACAACGCGAGAAGTTCCGGGGCCGCACCTGACGGCCGGGCGAGAGAATGTGTATGCCCTTTCGCGACGATGAACTCGAGATCAGCTTCTACAAGAGCCGCGGCCCCGGCGGACAGAAGAAGAATGTCACCGAGTCGGCCGTGCGGGTGCGCCACATCCCCACTGGCATTGTCGTGACCGCCACCGAATCCCGTTCGCAGCACCGCAATAAGGCCGCCGCGCTGGAAGAGCTCGAACGCCGCCTGGCCGTACGCAGGCGCCGCCGAAAACCGCGCGTCGTCACCAAACCCTCCGCCGCGGCGCGCAGGCGGCGCGTCGATACCAAGCGCAAACTGGCCGAGAAAAAAGAACTCCGCCGCGCGCCGGAAAAGGACGCATGATCATGCGGAATCGAGCGCCATGGGCGAGATAGTCTTCGGAAACAACGCCGTGAGCGAGGCCCTGCGCGCGCACGGGCGCGTCAACCGCCTCTACATCGCTAAAGATGCCAAGGTGCGCGACAGACAGGCCCTGGTCGACCTCGCCCGCACCCAGGGCATCCCCTACGACTTCGTACCCCTCGCCAAGCTCAACGAGCTCGCCAATTCACACGACCATCAGGGCGTGGTCGCGAGCATCAGCCCCGTCGCCTATGCCGAGCTGGACGCCTTCCTCGCATCGTGCCCGCCACAGGCAACGGTACTGGCCCTCGACGGCGTCCAGCACCCGAAAAACCTGGGCATGCTGATTCGCACCGCCGTCGGGGCCGGCTGCAGCGCCCTGGTCCTCGCCGCGCGCGGAGGCGCGCTGCTCGACGAGTCGGTGGTCCGCGCCAGCGCAGGCGCCGTCTTTCATCTGCCCGTCATCGCGGCCACGAAACTCCCTGATGCCCTCCGGCGTATGCAGCAGGCCGGGTTCTGGGTGTACGGCATGCATCCCGGCGGGCACGAGTCCGTCTTTTCGGTCTCCTGGCCGGACCGCTGCGTCCTCGTGATGGGCAATGAAACCAAAGGCATGCGGGGCCCCGTGCAGAAATGCTGCGACGCCCTCGTGCGGATCCCCCTTGCCCGCGAGCTGGACAGTCTGAACGTCGCCGTGGCGGCAGGAATCGCCCTCTTCCAGGTCGCGGCGGCCCGCCCTCGCGCCTGAACCGGCCCCGGTCAGCCGAAGTACTTCTTGAAATACCGGGGCTCGTCGATGCGGTGCAGTTCGAACTTCCGGAACCGGGCTACGTCTTCATCCGTGATCGGCCGGTCGCGCCCGTCTTCCTCCGGCACGGCGCCGCGCCCCCGGCGGCGGACCTTCCGGTCTCCGAAAGCAATGGGCAGGCCGGCGTCCGTGAAATCCCAGTTCACCACCTCCGAGAAGAGCTCCGGAGGCAGACACTCCTCCACAATCTCGGCAATGTGGTTGCGCCGCTCCTCTTTCGTGCCGTTCCGCAGCACCTCGCGGTTCAGGGGAATGGCCTTCCCCCGGAAGAGCACCACCAGTTCGTGGCACTCGGGACACGGAAGCATCACCACCACATCCCGCGGAATCCGGGTTGTCACGATGCGCGTCTTACCGCAATGGGGACAGGTGACTTCGCTCATAAGATTCTCTTTGAGGTCAATGGGGGTTCAGCCAGCTCGCCTCTATTGTATGCCCGCCGCTACGAACCTGTCAAACAGCGAACGCCGAAATCGTTGAAAAAACACCGGAAAACCCGCTTTCCCCGTTCGGGCGCCACGAACTCAGCGCAACAATTCGTCCAGGGTCTCCGAATCCGCGGGAAAGGGCAGGACGCACCGGAACCCAATCAGCGGGCTGGACTCGTCGAACCAGGCGCTTCGGCGCTCCGTCAGGGACGTCCGCTCGTCGGTATAACTGCCGCCGCGCACGGCCAGGGCCGACCCAAACCAGATCGCCTCAAGCGCCTGTTCGGCCACGGAAGGGTCGTACGGGCTGACAAACAGGCTTCGTGTCCATTCCATGACATTGCCCGCGAGGTCCCGGCAGCCAAACGGGGAGGTGTCGAGCTCAAAAATGCCCACCGGCGCAGCGCCCGGATAGCCGTCGGCTTCTCCGGCCGCACTCGCGGCCCCCGGACTCCACTCCGCCCCCCACGGATAGGGCCGCGGGGTCCCTGGACCGCCGCAGGCCGCCCGCGCCCATTGTGCCTCTGTCGGCAGCGAACACATGCCCCACGGCGCGGGCTGGGTGCGGGCCGCGTACGCGAGCGCGTCGTAGAACGTGACCCCCACCACGGGCGAAAGCAGGATCTCTTCGGTGAGCCGCGCCGCGCCAAGATAATCGGGCATGGGCCAGGGGTTGGCCGTGTCGAGCGCGAACGCCCGGAACTGCCCGTTGGTCACCTCGTGCTTGTCAATAAAAAAGCCGTCCACAAATACCGGGCCGGCGCCCCGCTCCACCACCGTCTCCCCCGGAGGCACGAATACCATCCCCTGGGGACAGAGCACGGGGCCCAGATAACATTCCAGCGCAAACCAACCCGCCCGAAACGCATCCGCCTCCCGCCGCGCCGCAAGTCCCTGCGCCTGTTCCCAAAAGGCCCCGCCCTCGGCGACAAACCCCGCCGTGCCCTCCGCGCCCGCCGCCAGCTCGCGCGCGCGGTGTACCCGCGCGGTCAGCTCATCAAAGGCCAGCGCGAACGGGTCCTCCCGCGGGACCGCTGACGACGCCTCTTCGGCGGCGCCGGCCGCTTCTCCGGACTCAAGACGCTCCAGTCGCCATACGCCGAGCGCCGCGACCGCCAGCACCAGGGCCGCCAGCACGCCGCCCCCGATTCTCCGCAGGATCGACGCGCCCCGCGCCGCCGGCACCACGGGAAGCTCGAATTCGGGAATCTCGATTCCCGAACTGCTCTCCACCGAATCGAGCAAACGCTGCAGTTCCACGCGCAGCTCCCCGGCGTTCTGGTACCGGTCGTCCGGCTCGAGCGCCAGGCATTTCGAGACCACCGCATCCAGCGCGGGCGGGGTTTCCCGGCGAATCTCCGAAGGCTGGCGCGCCAGCCCCGTCGGAACATTGCCCGTCAGCAACTCATACAGCATCGCCCCCAGCGCATAGATGTCCGACCGGTGATCCACGCTGCTGCTGTCCTTCAATTGCTCGGGCGACATGTATTTCGGCGTGCCCATCACCATCTGCGCCGACGTCAGCTGCACACTGGATTTCAGTTTCGAGATCCCGAAATCCATCAGTTTCACTTTGCCCTCGGGCGTGATCATCACGTTCTCGGGCTTCAGATCGCGGTGCACGGTGAACTTGTGCGCAAACTCCAGCGCCGCGCTCAACTGAATCATCAGCCGCAACGCGTACGAAACCGGCATCCGCTGCCCCGGCGGGATCGAATCCAGCCACTCGCGCAGCGAACGGCCCTGCACATACTCCATCGAAATGTAAACGACCGTTCCCGCCATGCCGATGTCATGCACGCGGATGATGTTTGGATGCGAAAGCTGCCGCGCGATGCGCGCTTCATTAAAAAACCGGTCCACCACGTGCCGGTCGTTGGTGAACTTCGGAAGCAGAGTCTTCAGCGCCACATCTTCGTCAAGCGTGTTGTCGCGCACCTTGTAGATGCAGCCCATGCCGCCGCGCCCGATCATGTCGATCACGGTATAGCGGTTCGCCACCACCTGGCCGCGATGAAACGTCGAGACCGCGGCTTTGCCGCTGCCCTCCCCCGCGCCCGTGCTCCCCGCCGCTCCAGGAAGCCGCGTGCCGCAGCGGACACACATCTGGTGGCCCGACGGGTATGCCGAACCGCATTTCGGGCATTTTGTCTGCGCTTCAGCCATGATGCTCCGTAGCTGTGCCGCTTCCGCGGCCACGCGTCTGCCAGTTCCCCCCAAATCGTACCTTGCCCGCGGTCTCCACGCAACCCGGCGCTTCCCCGCCCCAGTCGCCGGGTACGCACGACGTACATGCGGTTGCCGTGGTCTGTGGACTTGATGGACGGCATGGACGAGATGGATCGGATGGACTTGATGGACGCCCCGGCCCTTAACAACGCAGCAAGAGCCGAGCCCGCGGGCGCAGCCCATAAATCTGGCATCGTCGTTCTTCCGAACGACACCGCAGTCGAGTTTGTAGGGGCAGCCCCCTGTGCCTGCCCTGTCCGGAGGGCAACCACGGGGGTTGCCCCTACAGCCTCGAGAATCTGTCCTCCTTCGGTGCAGTACCACGCCGGGCGTCACGCGAGCCCCCGTGGTCCCACACCGGAGGAATAAGCCCCTTCACAATCGTTCAGGCAGGCAAGTCCATACTGTCCATACTGTCCATACCGTCCATAGGGTCCACCATGCCACCGCCGATCGCTTCGGATAGACACGACGCACATCCGGTTGCCGCGAACGGGGGCCACACGGAGAAGGGGCGTGCTGGACTCCGCGCTCGCTCTCGAATATCATCACTCCGCAGTGTCGAGAGGTTGATCACCCTTCGCGGGAACCTGAGCCGCCAGCGGCGGCGTCAGGGTCCCTTTGCCCGCTCACAGGAGAATGGAACAATGCGCGCTCAAGTCTTTCTTGTTCTGGTTACCGTGTTGCTGGCCGCGGCAGGCGGTGCGGCCCACGCCGCCGAATCATTCGTCCAGGACCGGTTTGCCATCGGGCTCTGGGTGGACCCCCCCCTCGATGCCAACGCCGACGCGCGGTACCGGGAACTCGCCGAGGCCAACTTCACCCTGGTCATCGGCGGATTCGGCGGCGCCGGCATCGAAACGGTCACACAACAGATGGCCCTCTGCGAGAAATACGACTTGCGGCTCGTGGCCCCGGGCCACAGCATCGCCCCGGAAGACCTTCCTGACGGCCCCGTCATCTGGGGATACGCCCTGCGCGATGAACCCAGCGCCGCCGATTTCCCCGAGTTGCGCAAGAAAGCCGACGCCATCCGCGCGGTACGGCCCGGTAAACTCACCTACATCAACCTGTTCCCCAACTACGCCAGCGAGAAACAACTCGGAACGCCCACCTACGACGAGCACGTCCGCCTGTTCGTGGAAACCCTCCAATCCGGCGTGCTCAGCATGGACCACTATCCCCTCTTCCACCCCGGCCGCGACGGGCGCGAGGCCTACTGCGAAAACCTCGGCACGATGCGAAAATACGCGCTCGCAAATGACATCCCCTTCTGGAACTTCTTCAACATCATGCCCTACGGTCCCCATACCGACCCCACCGAGGGCCAGCTCCGCTGGCAGATCTTCACGTCCATCGCCTACGGCGCTAAAGGCGTGCTCTATTTCTGTTACTACACGCCCGCGGGAGGGGAGTTTCCCAAAGGCGGCGCCATCATCGCCCGCGACGACCGCCGCACCCGCCACTACGGTGAGGCCCAGCGCATCAACGCCGAACTCAAAAACCTCGGACCCACCCTCATGCAACTCACCAGCACCGGCGTGTATCGCGTCTCCGAAGAGGCCGGGGACAACCCCGAAACGGTGTTGAAGGGCACGCCCATTGTCAACATCACCCGCGCTGACTACGACCCGCCGCACGACTATCTCATCGGCGTGTTCCGCCATGCCGACGGGCGCCGCGCCGTGCTGCTGAACAACTACCGCTTCGCCTATACCGCCTGGCCGACCGTCCTTTTCGACGCGCCCGCGGAACAGGTCATCGAGGTGGACAAACAGACCGGGGAGATGGCCCCCGTCATCGACGACAGCCCCGACATGGACGGGTTGCAGGTGTCCCTGGGCGCGGGCGACGGACGCTTGTTCCTGCTGCCCTAGGCCACACGGCAGGGCGCGCCAGGGGCGTCAGTGTCCTTCCGCGACGCTTCGGGCTTTCTCCAAAAACCGTTGCGCCGCGGCGGCGTCCTGTTTGTCTTCGCCGTAGATGCGGCTCATCTCCCGGTAGATCGAGGCTTCGCCGGGGCGCAGCCGCGCCGCGCACTCGAGCCGCGCCAGCGCCAGATCAAAGTCCCCCAGCTTGCGCAACGCCCGCGCGCTCAGGCGCAATGCCGCGTAATCCCCGGGCCTCGCGGCAAGCACGGTGTCCAGGTGCGCGCGTGCCTCGTCCCACTTTTCCCGCAGCATGAGGGTTCGCGCGAGGTTCTTGCGGATGTACGCCGCGTCGGGCGCCTGGGCCAACGCTTCGCGGTAATGCATTTCGGCGGCATCGAACAATCCGTAGCGCGCGCATTCCGACGCGACGTCATTGGCCCATTCCGCCTGCCGCCCCACCGCCNNTCGAGCGCGCCGTCCGACGTCCCCTCGTCAAGCAGGGCGCGGCCCAGCCCGAAGAAGTAATCAAACGCGATGGCCGCATCGGTCCAGTCCCCGTCGAGACCGCCCGCCATCAGTTCGTCGTCGTCCCATTGATACCGGTTCCAGACGCTCGCATACGAGCGGGAAGTCCCCTGCGGCACAACCCGGTACAGCACCCCCGCGTTGGCAATCTCATGGTTCGGGAGGGGCGGGATCATCGAGCGGTGGCTGAAATAGACGGGACGCGTCGTCGCTTCGATGAACCGCTGGAGGGCCCGGGTGCGCTGTTCGCTGGTCAGAAACGCGCCCGCGCTCGCCTGTTCTTCTGCCGGCAGGTAATTGCGGAACACCGGATCAACCTCCCCGTACTTGTTGCCGATAAACACGTCGGACCGCATGCCCTCCACCACCTGCAGATATACCACCGGGAAGATCGCGTGGTCCGCCGTGGGAATGTACACCGCGTCCGGTTCCAGCGTGTTCAGCACGTTGACGGCGTAGTCCAGGGTCATGCGCGCGTTGCTTCGGTCGTTGTGCGCATAGTGTTCCAGCAGCGGCAGCACCACGCACACCGCGCCCACGCCCGCCTGAATCCATTGCGTGTGCCGCGAGGCCTTGCCCAGCGCGTGTATCGCCGCCCCCATGAGGATTCCGGCCACGACGTAGGCCGGGATCCAGTGCGTGCTGATGATCCACAGCGACTCGTGCGTCAGCGGGTAGTTCAACAACACCATGAACCCCAGCATCACCGTCGCGAACAGGCCCAGTAACAGCAGCGCCGCGCTGCGACACCGCGGCCACAGGCTCGCCAGACCCACCAGCGGCAGCCAGGCGATGACCGGCGTGAACTCGCGCGCGTAACCCTCAAAAAACGCGCGCACCTGCATTGCAAACCGCCCCAGCGAACGCGGGTACTGCGTAAACATGAACTGGTACTGTTTCCGCGTAAGCACGTCCCAGAATCCCCGCAGGGTCTCCGGGTTTCCCCAGTCCATGGGGGGATTCGCCGCCGAACGGATCGGAAGATACAGGTTGACCGAGAACCCCAGCAGCGCCAGCCCGGCCATCGACGCGACCAGGCCCGCCCGCCGCCAGAGCCCCGGTTCGAGCGCCAGCACGTACAGCGCAAACACGGGGCCCAGCATCGCCATCGTGCTGTGATTCGTCAGACTCAGCCCGTAGACCAGCGCAAACCACAGGAGCAAGCGGTCCCGCCGCGATTCCCGCCACGCCAGAAGGAGCAGGATGCACCACGCGAAAAAGAACGCGTTCAGCAGGTACACCTCGGCAATCACGCTCTGTTCCCAGAACTCCCGCGAAAACGCCAGCGACAAGCCCCCGCCCAGCCCCGCCAGATGGCTCCGCGTCAGCCGAATCACGATCAGAATCACCAGAAACACCGTCGCCGCGCCGAAAAACGCCGACATGCAGTTCACCCGGAACGCCGCATCGCCTATCGGGATGATCTTCGTGAACGCGAAGCCGAGCAGGCACCACAGCGGGTAGCCTGTCGGGTGCGGAATGCCCAGCGTGGAGGCCGCGGCCACCAGTTCCCCGCTGTCTTCGCCCGTGACCGTCACCGCAAGCGTCTTGAGATACACCGCCAGCGCAAGCAGCGCCCCGAGCGTCGCCAGCGCATAATCCGAGCCCGTGAAGGCGTTCCAGGAGCCCGGCGGCGCGGGTCGCGGCGGCGGGGTCACATCGTCGAGCGTATCCAGCGGGTCGGGCATGTCCGTATCTGTCATGCCCCGTATGATACCCGTTCATCCGCACGGCATAAAGCGCTTCCGCCAAGGGCGGCGCGGCGCAGTGAAGCGGCCCGCATCGCGCGTCGTTTTCTACTGCACCTTCTCGTAGGGCCACATGGCGATGCCGCCGTCGAGCACGCGCACGTCCTTGAAGCCCGCGTGTTTCAGGATCAGGCCCGCCTCGTAGCCGCGCAGCGAAATCTTGCAGAACGCGATGACCGGCTTGTCTTTGTCCAGCTCGTGCAAGCGTCCGCGCAGGGTTCCCAGGGGGATGTTGATCGAGCCCGGGAGCCGCACCTGCTCAAACTCGCCCGGCGACCGCACGTCGAGGAAAACCACGTCCTCCTGCTGCAGCCATTCGCGGGCCTCCCGGGCCGTGATGCCGTTCATGGCGCCGCTCAGCTTGTTGCGCGCGATGTCGGCCGCCGTGATGATGTTGTCCATGGCCGGGCCGTAGGGCGGCGCGTAGCACAAGTCGGCTTTTGCGAGCTGGTCCACGGTCATGCCCGCGGTGATGGCCATCGCGGCGACATCGACCCGTTTGTCGCCCGCGCCCGGGCCGACCGACTGCAGGCCGAGCAGTTTCCGGCTCTGGCGATCCACCACCAGCTTCATCATCAGCGATTTCGCCGTGGGCATGTAGTGCGCGCGGTCCGGCGCCGGCGAGTGCACGGTGAGGATATCGAATCCGCTCGCGCGGGCCTGGCGCTCCGTAAGCCCCGTCCGGCCCACGCAGAAATCAAACACCTTGCACACGGCGCTGCCCAGGATTCCGGGATACGTGTCGTCGCCGCCGCAAATGTTGATGGCCGCCACACGGCCGTGTTTGTTGGCAGTCGAACCCAGCGGCACATACGCCGGCTCCCCGGTCACCAGGTCCACGTTCTCGGCGCAATCGCCCACGGCGAAGATTTTGGGGTCGGACGTCCGCAGATGGTCGTCGACCTTGATCGCGCCCGTCCGGCCGATCTCCAGGCCCGCCTGCCTGGCCAGCGTGACGTTGGGCCGTACCCCAATCCCCAGAATCACCATATCCACGGGGAGAACGCCCTGGCTGGTCACGACGTGCTTGACCTGGCCGCCCTCGCCTTCAAACGCGGTCGCGGTCGTATTCGTCAGGACCTTGACCCCATGCGATTCCATGTGCTGTTCGACCAGCTTGGCCATGTCCCAGTCAAGCATCCCCAGGATCTGGTCGGCCAGTTCGACCATCGTCACCCGGCACCCTTTCTCTACAAGGGCCTCCGTCACTTCCACCCCGATCAGACCGCCGCCGATAACCACCACGTCGCGCGCGCGGTCCTGGCTCAACAAATGGCGGATGCCTTCGGCGTCGTTCACCCCGTGCAGCGTGAACACGTGCTCGAGGTCCATCCCGGGAATGGGCGGCTTGACCGGCGTCGCGCCCGTCGCGAGCACCAGATAATCGTAGTCCAGCCACGTCTCCTCACCCGAAGCCAGGTCGCGCGCAAGCACGCGCTTGTGGTCGCGGTCCACCTCGACCGCTTCCGTACCGCTGCGTACCACCACGTTCTTCACTTTCTGGAAGAACACGGGGTCGCGCACCGCGCCGGCGGCCGTCGACATCAGCTCCGCCTGCTCTTTCACCACGCCCGAAACGTAATATGGCAGCCCGCAGCCCGCGTACGACAGAAACTTGCCCTTCTCCAGAATCGTCACTTCCGCGTCCTGCTGCAACCGGATGATCTTCGATGCCACCTTGGGGCCGGCCGCCACGCCGCCCACAATTACCACCTTCAATTTCGCTGCCATCGTCTTCACTCCTGGTTCCGTTGCTGTTTCCGGCGCCGCCGGCATATCCGCTGTGATCCGCGCGCCGCCCAAATCCGACCGGTCCGCCCAGACGCGCCCGCCGGCCCGCCTCACCATCGCCCGCACGAACGTGAGCCCGAGACCCACGCCCGGAGCGGTCGAGCCCGAAGCGTTCAACGTGCGCACGAACGGCCGGAATACCGCCTCGCGCNNCCATGATCGGGCGTGTACTTGAATGCGTTGTTCAACAACGCGTGGCACACCTCCGACAACTCGTCCTCGCTTGCGTGGACCCATACCGGGTCCCCGGGCGCGTCGCAGCGGAGATGCATCTTCCGGCGATGCGCTTCGCTCGCGTACCGCCGTTCCACACTGCGCATCACCCGGGCCAGATCAACTACCGACGACGGCGGTTCCACCGACTCCATCGCCCGCGCAATCGCCAGCACCCGGTTCGCCGCATCCATCGCCTCGCGGCTTCGCTGCTGCACCCGCTCGAGCAGGTCCCGCTGCTGCGCCGTCAACTTTCCGGCATATCCTTCGAGCAGCAGCCCCATCTGCGACAGGGCCGCGTCCAGCGGCGACCGCAGTTGATGCGCCATCAACGCCGCGAAGTGAAGCGGATCGGATTGCCCGTAGTTACCCATCTGCGTCGAAACCACCTCCCTGGCGCTTCGAGTGTACCGATTCCTCCCCATGGAGTAAACGGGCGGCTGGGACAAGCAACCGCAAATACAGTGCCAACAGGCGGACACGGCGCGCGATGGGCGCCGTAACGGACCCGGTCATTCAAGAGAATCCCGCGAGAATCCGCGAAAGTGCCGGAAGGTACCGCGCCTGACCCGCCCGGTCACGCACCGTTGCAGCCGGCGCACCGCGGGCGTTGCGCGCAACGTTTCGGCGCGGTCACTCGTTTCGCAGCCAATAAAAGCGCGTCTCGCCCTGCTCGAAGGACTCGGCGATCTCGGTCACCCGCCCCAGATCACGCGTCTCGGGCAGGATGCGCTGCACCTTAGCGGGTTTCGGCAGGCGGAGCGTCTTGACCCCCGCCGACGTCGCCGTCACGCTGAGAAACTCCCCGTCGGTCACGAGCACGTCGTCGGAATCCAGGTAGACGTGCACGCCCGACGCCATGAGAATGTTGCGCAGGAGCTTCGCCGGGGCGGTCAGCGTACCGACGTAGACCGTCAGGCCCCCGTCCCGCCGCGCGGCGGCCGCGCCAGCGGTTCCGTCCCCGAACCGGCCCATCACCTCGAGCCCGTCTCCCTCCTCGACCCGCCACAGGGGCCGGAGCGCCGTAGGCACGCCGAAGGCCTCTTGCGGCACTCCCGCGCACAGGGGCGCTCCGGATTCCGGCGTGAGCATCGCCGCCGCGTCCCCCTCGATTTCACGCACGGGCATCCCCGTCAGCACGGCCAGGTTCGCCGTATCCGGCCGGTCGCCGACGAAGCCGCTCCCATAGAACCAGACGGCCGTCTTGCCCCGCACCGCGCCCGCGATGGCGTCGCGCTGCGCCGCGCTCAGGTGAAAACACCCAATGAACAGATACGCCTTGTGCTCCGGCACGCGTCCTGCTTCGAGGTCGCTCAACAGGTACTGCCGGAACGGGACCCCCATCCGGTAAAGCTGCATCCGGAACTCGTTCGCCAGCGGGCGCATCACCTCCGCGTTGCTGGCCAGGTAGAACGGACTCGTCTCGTCCACGATCACCGCGACCTCCACCGACCACGGCGCCGGCCTCCCGAGCTGCGCGTCGTAGATGGCGCGCAGGTCGCCGATGTTCCGCCAGAGACGCTCGTCGGCCAGCCAGCCCTCGCCCCCGAGGTCCATGTACCAGCACGCCAGGCGCCGCGGCAGCATGCGGCTGAAATTGCGCTGATGCACCCAGCGCGTGTGTTCCAGCGTCGAGACCCGCCCGTAACCCGCGTCCTCGGGCGTCAGGAACGTGCGCGTATCGTCCTCGTTCAGCCAGAGCTTGCCGTGGCCGCGGACCGAGTCCACCGGCGCCATAAACGCCCCGATCCCGCCCAGGCCGCGGTCCTGGTACGAGATCGGCGAGCATACGATGTCCACATCCGGGCATTCGAGCAGCCGTGCCAGGGCCAGATGGCCGCTGCTCTGCGGACCGAAGGGCAGCCCGCTGATCTCGAAGTAATACCCGTAAAACAGCGTTACGAGCTTCTTGCGCGCGCTCGCGTCCTTCACCGTCGCGGCAATCAACTCCAGCGGCTCCACCATCGCCACCTGCAGATACTCGTAAAAATCGATGACCTGTTGTTCCCGCGCCGGATCGCGGAACAGGCCCGCCGTCGCCGTCACGCGTTCCTCAACCGCAGGAACGGCCACGGTGTCGAAACGCACGTCTGCATCGCCCCACGCCGCGCGCAGCGCCTCGTCCGTCGCATACTTCTGCCGCAACCACCCCGAAAACCCCCGCTGCATCGCCGGACTGAACCCACAGTGCAGGCCATCCCAGGTCTTGGGGTAAAACCATTCGCCCGTATGCTGCGCACAGGGATGGTAACCGAGCATGTGCTCGCCATAACGCGCTTCGCAGTGCTCCACCAGCGCCCGCAGGTTCCGCAGCATCTCTTCCCGCCACAGCGTCGACGCCACGCACACCGGCTCGCGGCTGCCGTCGTCGTATTGGAGGGCCTCATCCGGATGCGCCGCATACCACCATCCCGGCGGGTCGCAACCGAACCGCGGCAACAGCAGCGCCTCGGGATCCGCATCGATGACGCGCTCCAGCACGGCATCCGTCGCCGCAAAATCCGGCGCGTCCCCCGGTTTCGGCCACGGCATCACGATACCGAACGAGTGTATGTGCACCCCTTCCGCCGCGGCCATTTTCACCTGCTTGTGCAGCCACGAATCCGGCGCTCCCGAGTAGATGGTCCACGGCGGCCCCTGATGCAGGACCATCATGTCGCCGGTCCGCTCGGCATCAGCCCGGAGCCACACCGAGAACGTGTACGTCTTGCCCTGTTCAATCGACAGCCCCGTCTGGTAGAAGTGGACGTGCATGGCGTCGGCCCCAGCCTTCACGACGGTCAAGCGGCAGCTCTGCGCACCGCCATGTTTCGCCGCGCTGTCGAAGGCCCACGACGCCTCCGCCCCCGCCTCCGTCTTCACGAAAAGTTTCCAGGCGCCGTCCGCGGCGGCCCGCTCGCATTCCCAGTCGCCGCAGCTCAGGCGGTTCTCCGTCGCGCCCTCGCGGTACTCCCCTTCGTAGAACCGGACATCGTCAATCCACACGGTCCCCGACGCGTTCCCGAAACGCAGATGCACCCCGCAGTTGCCCGCGTTGTCTTTCGGGGCCGTGAACGTCACGTGGTGCTCGCGCCAGTCCGTGGTCAGATGCGTGACCGTCGGGCCCGGGCCCCGGTCCCACCCGAAGAACATCATCGGCGTCCGCGGCTCGCCATTGACAAACAGCGTCGGCGACCCCAGATGCTCCTTGACCTCCGCCGTCAACTCCGCCCCGGCCGCGGCCGCCAGGAAACACACCAAGGCCGCGGTACGCAATGCCTGCACGATTGAATTCATCTTCACCGTCCCTGGTTCCCCCTGTCTGTCTCGAGGATTTCCGCGTTCGAATGGGGACAATGGCCCCGTTCATCCCCCGGTGTGGGACCGGCGCCCTCGCCGGTCTCTTTCTTCAGTCTATAGGTGAGCCGACAGGCCCATGCTGCGCTGCCTCGTCAGTCTACCATGCCAATCCGCGGAAGTGGGAAGACGGCCGGCTGCCACCCACGAACACACCCCGCCGTCCACCCCGTCCACCCCGTCCACCCCGTCCACATCGTGCTTGCCCCGCGATTGGGGCTTCCGCGCTCTTGTTTGAATGGGCGAGTCTGATATGATAGGGAGAATCGTATCCGGCCCGTCGGAGTCGGAGCGGTTTGTCTTCAGCACTCGCAATCAGGAGAACTATTATGAAGCACCAGAACTTGACGCGGAGGGCCTTCATTGCCACGAGCACGCTCGCGGCTTCCCAAATGGGTTGCGCCACGACGAAGACGCGGGTCGCGGCGAACGACGCTCAGGTCGTTCCCGGCAAAGTGTCTCCAAATGAGAAACTCAATGTCGCGGCAATCGGGGCGGGCGGAAAGGGCTTTTCCGACATCATGTCGTGCAAGGGCGAAAACATCGTGGCCCTGTGCGACGTGGACTGGGACCGCTGCGAGAAGGCGTTCAAGGAGCTTCCCGACGCGCGCCGGTTCCGGGATTACCGGAACATGCTCGAGCAGATGCCGGAGATCGACGCGGTCACGATATCGGCGCCGGACCACATTCACGCGCCGGCCGCCATCCTGGCGATGAAAATGGGCAAACACGTGTATGTGCAGAAACCCCTCACGCACACCGTACAGGAAGCGCGCTGGATGACGCTGGTGGCCCGCGAAACCGGCGTGGCAACGCAGATGGGCAATCAGGGGCACTCGGGCGACGGCGTGCGTGAATTGTGCGAGATGATCTGGTCGGGCGCGATCGGCCAGGTGCGCGAAGCCCACGTATGGACCCACCGCCCCGTGTGGGCGAATCAGGGCCGGCCGGACCCCCTGCCGTCCGCCGTAACGCCCGAGAATCTCGACTGGGACCGGTGGATCGGCCCCGCGCCCATGCGCCCCTACGCGCAGGGCTATGCCCCGCATGATTGGCGGGCGTGGCTGGATTTCGGCGGCGGTTCGCTGGGCGACATGGCCTGCCACATCATGGATCCCGTGTACATGGCGCTCAAACTCGTCGAAGCGACCGACTACACCGTCGAGGTCGTGATGCAGCAGGGCCGGAACGAAGAGACCTTCCCGCTCACGACGACGATCAAGTACTCGTTCCCGGCGCGGGGCGACATGGCGCCGGTGGACGTCTACTGGTACGACGGTCACTGGGCGGATCCGAAGACGGGCGAGGAGGTCTACAACCGTCCGCCGCGGCCCGAGGGCATTCCCGAAGCCCAGGAACTCGGCGACGGGAACATGAACGGCTCGTACCTGGTGGGCGATGACGGGATCATGACCCAGGGCGAATACGGCGGCCGGCCGCGCCTGATGCCGGACGAGAAGATGGCGGAATACAAGAAGCCGGACCCGTACATGGAGCGCATCGAGAACCAGAACCATTACCAGAACTGGCTGCAGGCCTGCAAGGGCGGCACGCCCGCGTGCTCCAATTTCGACTACGCCGGACCGTTCACGGAGATGGTGCAGTTCGGAAATCTCGTGGTGAAATCGGGCAAGAAATTGCACTGGGACAACAAGAAGGGCGTGGTCACCAACGTCAGAAACGCCGAGGAAGTGGTCTCGAAAGAGTACCGCAAGGGTTGGGAACTGCCCGTCTGACACAACGCGACCGTTCGTGCGGGTGCGCCGGGAGCGTATGCCGGTGGGTGAGTGCGAGATGAAACGCCGCATTGCGGCGCGGACCGAATGCGTGGGAACATGCATCGCGTGCGTGCCGGAATGCGGCGTGCATCGTTTGGAGCGGCGCCACGGCGAAACGCTCGAGGCATTGTTGAACCGGGTGCGCGCGTGCCGGGTGTGCGCCGCGGAACTTCCGCTGGGACCGCGGCCGGTACTGCGCGCCAGCGAAACGGCGCGGATCCTGATTGTCGGCCAGGCGCCGGGCACGAAAGTGCATGCCACCGGCATCCCGTGGAACGATCCCAGCGGGGACCGCTTGCGCGAATGGATGAACGTGGATCGCGACACGTTCTATGACGCGTCGCGCATCGCCATCATCCCGGCGGGCCTGTGTTATCCCGGCCGCTACGACCGGGGCGGGGATCGGCCGCCCCGGAAGGAGTGCGCGGAACGCTGGCTCGAGCCGCTTCTGGGACATCTGCCGAACGTGGCGCTGACGCTCTTGTGCGGGCAGCACGCGCAGGCGCTGCACCTGGGCGCTCGCGCGCGGGAATCGCTGACGGAAACGGTTGGGGCCTGGCGCGAGTACCTTCCGGGGTATCTGCCGCTGCCCCATCCGTCGTTTCGCAATCTGCTCTGGATGAAGAAGAATCCCTGGTTTGAGAAACAGGTGCTTCCGGTGTTGCGGAAGCGCGTGCGCGCCTTGCTGCGGGAACAATGACCCCGCACCGAGCGAGCCGCGCCACGTGATGCAAGGATCCGCGGCGTGCGGGGTGTTTGCGAACGGTAACACGGTGTGCGGAGGATGCGCCCCTTCGGCGCGATGAAGTCTGGAGGCATTACGGTATGGGCTGGGAAGCCTGGTTTTCGTTTGGCGTGGTTGCAGCGATACTTTTCGGTCTCGCAACGAACCGCGCCTCGGACGCCCTGCTGGTCGGGGGCGTGGTCGTGATGGGGCTGGCCGGGATCCTGTCGCCCGCGGAGATGTTCGCGGGGTTCTCGAACACCGGCATGCTCACGGTGGGCGCCCTCTACGTGGTGACCGCGGGATTGCGCGAGACGGGGGCACTGCAGACCATCGGGGACTGGGTGCTGGGGCGCGCGCGCGATGAACGCAACGTGCTGCGGCGTCTGAGCTGGATTACGGCCATGTCGGCGTTTCTGAACAACACACCCATCGTGGCCATGTTCATCCCCATTGTCGAGGACTGGTGCCGGAAGCACCAGGTTTCGCCCTCGCGCCTGCTCATCCCGGTCTCGTATTTCTCGATTCTCGGGGGCACCTGCACGCTCATTGGAACCAGCACCAACCTGGTCGTGAACGGCCTGATGATACAGGCCGTAAAGAGCGATCCCAGCCTGGCCGGGCAGCTCTACGAAATGAGCATCTTCGAACTGGGCCGCGTGGGATTGCCCTACGCGATCCTGGGCACGGTGTTTCTTCTCCTGGCGGGCCCGCGCCTCTTGCCCCGGAGACAGGGCGCCCGCGAACGCCTGGATGCGACCGCGCGGGAATACCTCGCGAACATGCGCATCGAGTCCGGGTGCCGGCTCGCGGGCAAGCGGGTCGAGGAGGCCGGATTGCGCCGCCTGACCGGCCTGTTCCTGATCGATATCTGGCGCGAAAACCACATGATCGCGCCGGTGGGCCCGAATGAAGTGCTTAAGGAAAGCGACATTCTGACCTTTACCGGCGTGGTGAATAACATCGTCGATCTGGAGCGCATCCCGGGGCTGGTGGCGTTCATCGATGAAGATTACGAGGCGCAGGCGGCGGCCCGGCGCCACGAAATGCTCTGCGAAGCCGTGGTTTCACGGACCTCGCCCCTGATCAACAAGACCATCCGCGACGCCAATTTCCGGGCGCGCTACAATGCCGCGGTCGTGGCGGTGCACCGGGGCGGCCACCGGCTTCAGGGACGCGTGGGCGACATCGAGCTCCAGCAGGGCGACACGCTCCTCTTGCAGGCGGGGCCGCACTTCGTCGACGCACAGCGGAACAACAGCGACTTCTTTCTGGTCAGCGGGGTGAACGATTCGCGCGCGGTACGCCACGACAAGGCGCTGCTTTCCCTGGGCCTGCTGGGCATGCTGATCCTGCTGATGACAACGGGCAAAATGGAGATCGTGCTGGCGGCGTTCCTCGTGGCGGGCTTGATGATCGGAACGCGCTGCGTGTCGGTGGCGGATGCCCGCCGGAGCGTGGACTGGCAGACCCTGATCACGATTGGCGCCGCGTTTGGATTGGGGACGGGGCTGGTCAATTCGGGAGCGGTGGAGGCCATTGCCGGGAAGGTCGTCGCGGCAATGGGACCCTGGGGACCACGGGCAGTGCTGCTGGGCGTTTACCTGATGACCACGCTGTTTACGGAGATCGTCACCAACAATGCGGCGGCGGCGATCATGTTTCCGTTTGCGGTGGCCATTGCGCAGGGGCTGGGAGTGGACCCGCGCCCCTTTGCCATGACGATTGCGTTCGCGGCGTCGGCCAGTTTCGTCACGCCTCTCGGATATCAGACGAACCTGATGGTCTATGGTCCAGGCGGGTACAGCCTGCGCGACTTCGTGCGGATCGGCCTGCCCCTGACCCTCTTGCTAATGGCAACCGCGACGCTCCTCGTGCCCATCGCCTGGCCGTTCTGAGCCGCATACCCGGGTGCGCCGCGCCGCGTCAGTCGATGGGATGAAAAAGACGGCTGACGGCTTCGTGAAGCGCGTTGGCGAGCGCGATGCGGTCGTCCCGGATGATCGGGTCTCTGCCCAGCGTCAGGGTGAAGCGATGATACGGCAGGCTGAGCAGCCGGAGCAGATGGGGCAGGAACGGCCTGGGAGGGCCCCACATCTCGAGTTGCGAATGGGGAATCTTCCCTTCGGTGGTCCGGTAATAGGGATCGGGACCGAACAAGACGGAGCGTGACGGGGGCGGCCATCCCCACGGGGTGTGATAATGGGTGGCCGCGTAGTGCACCGGAAATCGGTCCTGGGCGACGCTTTCGAGCAGAGCGGCCCGGAAACGCTGGATGCTGCGCCCCGGGGAAATGACGCCTTCGGGGGCCAGCACGAGGCTCTGGCCCAGATTGAGCCGGCGCCGGACCTCGGCGTTTACGTGCGCCACCTCCTCGCGCCGGCGGCTCACAAACACATAGTCCAAGGCGCGGAAGAACCGCCCCAGAACGGGCAGGTCGCGCAACGAATCCATGGCGATGAGGCGCCCGTGCGGGAAAAGGTCCTGAACCAGAAAATCCTGCCAGGTGACGTGGTTGAGGACGAGAAACACCTGGCCCCGGGGCACGGGGCCGCTGGTGGCGGCGCGCTGTCCGATGCTTTTCCGGAGCTGGCGGATCCAGGCGAGGGCGATGGGACGGCGCCGCGGTTCAAACTGGGCCGGGAACACGCGCGCGAGGGCGTCGGTTGCGAGCAGGGCGCAATAACAGGCCCCGGTGGCAGCGACAAGGCGGGCCAGCCGGAACACGACGCGCGTCATGGCCCCCGCATTCCGGGCCAGCGACGCAACCGGGGTTTTCACCGCGCGCAACCGGGCCGGCGGACCGATCATTCCGGGGCGTCCTCGTCGTCGATGAGCGTCAATTCCATGGTGCATTGCACGTGGTGCCGGATTTCCGCCGACGGGAACGGCTTTTGAACCAGGTCTGCCAGAGTCCAGCGTTTCAGGATGGTGATGATGGCCTCATGAAGTTCGGCCATGGCCCGATGAAACGCGCAGACGAGTTCCATGCGGTCAAAGTCCTGGCAGAAGTCGCCGAGCACCTTGCCCTGACAGGCTTCCACAACATCAAGCAGGGTGATGGTCTCGGGCGGCCGGCTCAGCGTCACGCCGCCTTTCATGCCACGGTGTGCGCGCAAAATATCGGCTTTGACGAGGGCCGTGGTGACCTTCGCCGTGTAACTCGGGGACGTATTGATGTGCTGGGCGATGCGGGCGGGCGGCACCGGCTCCTCGGCTTTGCTTACGAGAAGGAATACCAGGGCCCGCAGCGCCGTCTCTGAAGTCTGCGTCAACATGGTCAGCTGTCCCGTTCGCCAATATGTCCATACCATAGCGAAAAGGCCTCATCCGCGACAAATCGCGGTCAGGGGACGCGTTCGCAACCCGGTGACGGGGACAGGCCGCGCGAACATGACACGAGGACCGCTCCCCGGGGCGAACCCGCACGGAACGGTCCTCGCGTCCTGTATTCGTGGCTCACGCGCCGGCCATGGCGGCCTTCACGTCGGCCGCGGCATCGGTGCCTATGGGCTGCAGGTCGAACTTCTCCTGCAGAACGGCGAGCACGTTGGGAGAGACGAACGCGGGCAGCGCCGGCCCCAGGCGGATGCCCTTGACGCCGAGATGGAGCAGGGTGAGCAGCACGGCAACCGCCTTCTGCTCAAACCACGAGATGACCAGGGTGAGCGGGAGGTCGTTCACGCCGCAGTTAAACGCGTTGGCGAGCGCGAGGGCGACCTGAATCGCACCGTACGAGTCGTTGCACTGACCCATGTCGAGGAGCCGGGGCAGGCCGGCGACCGTGCCGTACTCGTGCTCCCGGATGCGGTATTTGCCGCAGCCCATGGTGAGGATGATGGACTCCTCGGGGGCGCTATAGGCGAAATCGCGGAAGTAGTTGCGGCCGGGTTCAGCCCCGTCGCATCCGCCGATCACGAAGAAATGCTTGATGGCGCCCGATTTTACGGCCTCGACCACCTTGTCAGCGAGGTCAAGGATGACGGTGTAGTGGAACCCGACCGTCCGCGTGACCAGTTCGGTCGGCTTCAAGGGGCCGATGTCGAGAGCGCGTTTGATCACCTCCGAAAAGTCGTTGGTGGTGATCCGTTTTGCGCCAGGCACCGCGGTGACGCGCGTGGTATAGAGGCGGTCCAGGTAGGTGTTGATCGCCGGATTGGGGATCAGCACGCAGTTGGTCGTGGCGAGAATGGGGCCGCCAAACGCCTCGAATTCCATGCGCTGTTTCTGCCAGGCGCCGCCGTAATGGCCCGCCAGGTGCGGGTATTCGCGCAGTCTCGGATACATGTGCGCGGGAATCATCTCGCCGTGGGTGTACACCTTGATCCCCGTGCCTTTGGTCTGTTCGAGCAGGTCGAGCAGATCCACCATGTCGTGACCCGTGATCAGGATGCCCGGGCCCTCCTGAAGGCCTTCCTGGATGTCCACGGGCGACGGCTTGCCGAAGGTCTCGACGTGACCGTCGTTCAGGAGCTGCATGGTCCGGAGATTCATCTCGCCGCATTTCAGGACCAGTTCGAGAAGGCTTTCCATGTCGAAATTGACGTTGGTCACGGTGGCAAACAGGGCGTCTTCAACAAACGCATCCACCTCGGGGTCGGTCTTGCCCAGGCGGCGCGCATGGTGCTTGTACGAACACATCCCCTTGAGTCCGTACAGGAGGATCTTCTGCAGGGACTCGACGTCCGCGTTCTTTCCGCACACGCCGGTGTCCGTGCAGGCCTTGCCGTCGCGGGTCTGTTCACACTGGTCGCAGTACATGAGGCTCATGGTGGCAATCTCCTTGTTCGCGGGTCAGCCGCCCGCGGGCAAAATGTGGATATACACTATCTGTATTATCCGCCATTGTCAAGCCCCGGCCCGGCCGCCGGGTTGAGTGCGGACGAGGGAAATTCGCATACTGGGGCGACCGGAGTCAAGGGCGGCCGGGCGCCGCCCGGGCGCCGGGGGAGCCACACCATGGGCCCGCTTGCACTGCCGGGCGGCTCGCATCGGGAGAGCAGGGATTTGTGAGACCATTTCCGCCGGAGTTCTTGTGGGGAGCGACACTAACGGCCCATGCCGTCGAGGGGGGCCATTTTGCCAGCGACTGGTGGCGCTGGGAACAGCGTTCGGGCCGCATTGCCGATGGGACGACGTCACAGGCGGGCTGCGCCCACGCGGTCCGGTTTCGTGAGGATATCTCACTGGCGCGCAAACTGGGGCTCAATGCGTTGCTGGTGTCGCTGGAATGGAGCCGGATCGAGCCGGGCGAGGACGGAGCCGACTCCGAGGCCCTGGCGCATTACCGGGAGGTGCTGGAAACGATGGCCTCGGCGGGGCTCGAGCCGGTCGTCGCGCTTCATGAAACGACTGTGCCGGACTGGTTCGCCTCGAAGGGGGGCTGGCTGCGCACGGATGCCGCGCGCCTCTTCTCCCGCTACGCGGCGCGGGTGGGCGCGGCGCTCGGCGGCATGAGCCGGTATTGGGTGCCGATGCTGACGCCGGTGGCGACCGTCCGGATGGCGTATCTCAACGGCCTCTGGCCGCCCGGGCGCCGGAGCCTTCTCGCGGGCTGGAAGGCGCTGCGGCACATGGCTCACGGACATGCCGCGGCATACCGCGCGCTTCGGGATCACGCACCGGAAGCGCAGATCGGCGCCAGCGTGCTGGCGGAGGTGGTGCGTCCCGCCGATGAAACGCGTCCCTGGGATCTTCGTGTGGCCCGCTGGGAACAGGCCCTGTCCAACGAGCTATGGCCGGCGGCATTGACGTCAGGGCAGTGGCCGCGTCCCTTTGGAGCGGACCGGACGCTGGCCGGCACCGTGGATTTTGTGGGCATTTCCTACTATGGCGCGCGGCGGGTCCGGTTTCGCCCGGGCCGGGGGGGATGCGCGGCGCAGGTCAACCCGGAAAGCGGGCGCGCGGCTCCTCAGGACGGCGAACCGGATGCGAATGGGCTGGCGGCGGTGTTACGCGAAGCGGCGCGTTTCGGCAAACCCCTCATGGTCCTGGGAAATGGACTGGCCACCGGCGACGACGGCGCGCGCAGGCACTATCTGCTGGACCACGTGGCGGCGCTGCAGTCGGCCCTGGAAGCAGGTACGGATGTGCGGGGTTACATGTTTCGCGCTCTGCTCGACGGGTTTGAATGGGACCGGGGCTACAGCGCCCGGTACGGTCTGGTGCACGTTGGCGGCGGGTCCATGGCCCGCACCCCAAACACCTCGGCGTACCTGTATAAGGACATCGCGGCATCGGGGGAAATTCGGAAAGGCGCGCTGACCCGGTATTGTCCGGACTGGCGCCCGCCGGAAGGACTGGAGCTGGCATGACGCATTTCCTGGCCTTTGACGGGGGCGGGACCACGACCCGCGCGGGACTCTACGACGCGCAGGGGCGGTTTCTCGCGGAAGCCACCGGCGGCGCGTCGAATCCCGTGGCGCTGGGAGAAGAGACCTGTTTGACGGTGTTGACGCAGGTGGGGCACGCGGCCCTCGCACACGGGGGCGGCGGTGTTGAGGCCGTGGGCGCGGCCCTGTCCGGAGCGTGGACCTCGGGTATGGGCGTGTGGCTGGCAGAGCGCCTGTGCGAGCGTTTCGGGGCCGCGCGGGCCGTCGTATGCGACGATATCCGCCCGGTTCTCTTTGCCAATATCGGGGATTCGCCGGGCATCATGGCCACCGCCGGAACCGGGTCGAGCGTCGTGGCGCAAATGCCCGACGGGCGTTCGGATTTTGTCGGGGGGCGCGGCGAGACGTTCGGCGATGACGGCAGCGCATTTCAGATCGGGCAGAGCGCGCTCCGGGCCGCGGCCCGGGCGCTCGACGGTCTCGGCCCCGGCACGGCGCTCGTGACGCGCTTGCCCGAAGCCGCCGGCGTGGACTCGTTCCGCATGCTGCCGTTATGGGCCGGGAAGGCCTCAATGCGGGACGTCGCACGGCTGGCGGAAACGGTGGCGCAGGCCGCGCGCTCGGACCCGGTTGCCGCGATGGTGATCACGGAACAGGCCCAACGCATGGCGGAGCAGGTGCGGGCAGGATTCGCAAAGGTCGGTTTGCCCGCCGATGCGCCCGTATTGCTCAATGGCAGCGTGTTTGAGCGATGTCCGCTCTATCTGGAGGCGTTTCGCGCGCATCTCAAGACTCTGCACGTGCAGGCGGAACCGTACATCGCGCCGGTGCGTGGCCATCGGGCCGCGCTCGCGCTGGTGCGCGCCGGCCGCCTGCCTGAAACCCTTCTGGCCTCGGTGGGCTACGGTGAAGGCGATGGCCGGGACGCGCGGGGTGAACAGGGCCTGAACGCGTAACCGGGAATCACGGATTCGGCGGGAGGGGAGAACAGGGATCAGATGAGATGCATCCCGCGGCCTGGCGCTCCCAGGCGGCCCCGCGCGGTACAGCAAACCATGCGCTGAGATTCGCCCCCCTTCACCATCGTTCAGGCCGACATGTCCATAGGGTCCATTACGTCCATGAAGTCCACCTGATCAACCACGTCACCGCCAAGAGCCTCCCTCGAAAACCTCCCCATCCGAACGGGGACACGTAGTCGCGCCAAGAAGAATGCCGGGCTGGCGCCCGGCGATCCCAGGCGGGCCCGCACGGGTCAGTCCCGGTTACCCCGCTCAGATGAACGTTCCAACACCCGCCCGGGGTTCGGGGTCCGGCCCCTCGTCGGTGAGCGGCTTGAGGAGGTTCTCGAGGTGGACGACGTCCGGCGCGCTGGGGTCGATGGCCTTGGCGTCGTCGACGGCCTGCTGGAGGCTGGCGAGAATGCTCTCAAGCGTCGCTCCGGCAAGCTGTCCGGGGTGGTCGATGACAAAGGTCAGCTGCCGCAGGTAGACTTTGGCGCGCTCGACGTTGCAGATGATGTCAAAATAGGTGTCCGGAAAGCGCTTGATCGTGCTGCGTTTGCCCTGGGCGTAAAAGAGTTGGCGGGCCAGCCGGAGTTCGCCTTCCGCGAGCACCAGCCACGGGCCTTCCCGGCCGTTGAATTCGGCGACGTTAAGCCAGCAGCGCCCGAGATAGAAGTGCGCGCCGGAATCCTCCGGGTGCCGGACCAGGTACTCCTTCAGCACGGAGATGGCCTCGGCCCACTGCTCTTCGAGCACAAGAAATTCGGCCCGGGCCATCCGGTCTTCTCCGCTCTCGCCGGGCGGCCCGGAACATCCCGTCAGCGCGGCGCCAGCGGCCAGCACCGCCATCCCGATACCCATCAGAGCGCGCATGGGCTATTCCCAACGGGGCTGCAGCCGGAAGAACCCGGTTCGCGCCCCCGCCCGGCAAAACACCGGCACTTCGGCGGGCCGCGCTTCCTTGACTTTGTTCACGGCGGCCTCGAATTCCGCGATCGTCGTCACCGGGTATTCGCCGAAACGGAGAATGATGACCCCGGGCCGCATTCCGGCCAGATGCGCCCAACTCCCGGATTTCACCCGCCGCACAATGACGCCCTGGGTTTCGTCGGGCAGGTTGAGCAGTATCCGCACGTCGGTCGTCAACGCCCGCACAGTCAGGCCGAAGGTGTCCTCGACGAATTCTTCGGCGTCCTTGGCCGAAACGGGACGTTCGGTGAGCACGATGGTGATGTCCATCGCCTGGCCATTGCGCAGGAGCTTGACCGGTATCTCGCGGCCCACGCCGGTTTCGCGCACCAGTTTGGTGAACCCGACAATCTCGCTGTTCTTCTTGGCGCGCATGGGCGTGCCGTCGAAACTGGTGATCACGTCGCCGCGCTGGATGCCGGCGGCCTCGGCGGGCGAACCCTCCACCACCGTGGAAATGACCACGCCGCCTTTCTTGGGCAGTCCCCAATACTCGGCCAGGTCGTCCGTCAGCGGCTGGCTGAACACGCCAATCCAGGCGATGGGCTGGTCGGCCTCGAGGGTGTCTTCGGTGGGCGGATTCTGGATGTACTTCGCGAAAAGGGGCGCCTGGTATACCAGCGGATGGCCGCTGCGCACGTAAAGTTCCCCGCCTTCCGCCGGGGCGAGGTCGTAGCCCACCACGCCGACGATGCGACCCCGCGAATCAATGACCGGCGCGCCCACGTACCCGAACGGGATGGCGTCGTCAATGCAATACGTCGTGCGGGGCTTTTCAATGACGGCGCTGATCGCGCGCGTGAGCGCCCCGCGGGCGAAATCGAGCGTCTCCCCCATGATCCCGAACATCAGGATGTGTTCGCCCAGGCCCAGGTGTCCGTCCGAAGCGAACGTGACGCAGGGGAACCGCTCGCCCGGCTCGCCCTGGATCCGCACAAAACACACGTTGATGTCGTCCGGCTTCTTGAGGAATACGCCGTCATATTCCTTTTCATCCTCCCCTTCCCCTACAACCACGCGGATGTTGGACGGATCCGATTTGTCGGACTGCATGTGGCCGTGCGTCATGACCAGCCCGTCGGGCGATACGATGAGCCCCAGCGCGCGCGTCGACCGTTTCTGGGTTTCGCCGGTGCGCTGCGATTCCACTTCGGCGGTGAAATTAAGCAGGCAGATGACCGGGGCAATGGCCTTTTGCTGCGACGCAATAAACGCGGGGGAAAAGGCGCCCGCCTCTTCCACGGCGGGGGCCGCCGCGAGGCCCGCCGCCAGACCGGTCACGATCCAGAGGGCAACGAGGCTATTCGTCCTCATCGGGTTGTTCTCCGTTCGGTTCTTCGCTGTCTTCCTCGTCCAGTATGACCTCGCCCGCCGCCTCGTCTCCGTTTTCGGCGCCGGGTTCGAGTTTCAGCAGTTCAAACCGGGTCAGCGCGCCTCGCTTGACGTCCAGCAGGACAAGGCGGTTGGCGGCGGCGTTGATCGCGTCGTAGCGTTCCTGAAACTCGGCGAGATTGGCGATTTCCTGCCCGTCCACGCTGAGCACGATATCGCCCTGCCGGAGACCGGATGCGGCGGCCACCGTGCCCACCTCGACGCCCGCGATGACGAGGCCCCGGCTTGACGGCAGGCGGGCCGCCTGCACAATGGCGGGCGTCAGGTCGGCCGCGGTAAATCCCCATTCGGCGAATTCCACTTCCTCGCCCTTGTAATCGCTCTCCTCCATGGTCACCACCGCAATGTCCTGCGTCTCTTCACCCCGGCGCACCGTGAAGGTCGCCGGCGAACCGATGGGCAGGTCGGCCACGCGCTTGAGCACCACCGGAAGGTCTTCCTCAAAACGGGCGTGAACCGGTTCGCCGTTCACCGCGATGATCACGTCGCCGGGCGCGAACCCGGCCGCGGCGGCGGGGCCCAGCGGGTCAACGTCCGCCACCACCACGCCGCGCTGCGAGGGGTCATCGGTCTTGCTGGTCATTTCCTGCATGCGGACCCCGATCCAGCTTCGCGGCACGTGCCCGTGTTCGATGATGGCCCCGATCACTTCCCGGGCGGCGTTCACGGGGATGGCAAACCCGACGTTGTCCGCCCCGGAGAGTTTCCGGGTGTTGATGCCGATGACCTCCCCCTTGAGATTGACCAGCGGTCCGCCGCTGTTGCCGGGATTGATGGCCGCGTCTGTCTGGATCCACGTGTTGTACGGAGCGGGCCGCGGCCCCTCTTCACCCAAATAGCGGTCGGTGACGCTCACGATCCCCTTGGATATCGAGCGCGACAGGCCGTGGGGGCTGCCCAGCGCCAGCACCGTCTGCCCGGGCTCGATATGCGCCGAATGCCCCAGCTCCGCGGCCGGCAGCTGCGTCTCGTCGACCTTCAGTTTCAACACGGCGATGTCCGTGTACCGGTCCGTACCGACCACTTCCGCGTCGATCTCGTCCCGGTTATAGAGCACGCAACGCACCTGGGTGCTGTCGCCCGCGACGTGTTCGTTCGTCACCACATAGCCGTCGGGGGAGATGATGAAGCCGCTGCCTTCCACCACGTATTCCTGTTTCTGGCCGCTGGCGAAGCTCTCCTTCACGGGGCGGATGTGGACCAGCGACGGAATGACCTTGTTTTTCGCCCTGATCACGGCGTGCTCGCCGGGGCCGCCCATCGTGGCGCATCCCGCGGCCGCCAGCGCCAACGGTGCCAACCATTTCATGCTTGCTCTCAAAGCGACTCTCCTTGTCGACGGATTCCCAGACTCATTCCCGCGATTATAATGTAACCCGCGATCATTCTACAGGTATTTCCCGACACACCCGTCGCCGGATGCCTCGAGGTACCACGGTGCGTGCCCTGGCCTGGTGCATGCGGTGCGGACGCCTTATCTGTATCATGCGCATCTCCAGAGCGCCAACGGCGAAATCTCAGCCGNNGCGCAGGTCCGAAGCGCCAACGGCGCGACAACATACCAGCCCGGGGTGAAGCCCCGGGAAAACCGGTATAAACGATAGGTTTGAGGGCTGAAGGCCCGTGACATCGCCAACGCAAGCCTATGTTAATACGGCTGGACCAGTGCAGACACAGGTACTGGCAGGCATGCTATCCCGGTGCTGGCATGTTCTGACACCGCCCGTGTTGCCACCACCAGTACGGCCTGGCCGCGCGAAACCATGCGGGGCTGGAATCCACCCCCGGCCACGCGGGCCCGCGTCGCCCCCCCCGCCAGGGGACACATAACCCGGAAGCCGGTCACGACACTTCTACCCCGCTGCCGGGGAATGCGAACCGCACAACGATTCTAAAATCCCGCAGCGTTGTCCCCCGCGGACTGGCGACACTAACCGCACAACGATTCTAAAATCCCGCAGCGTTGTCCCCCGCTGGCGGGGGTGGCCGCGAAGCGGACGGGGGTGGAGTCTTTGCCCCTGGGGAATCGGCGTAAACTAAGGGCGTGAGGCTGCAGGCCCATGACATTGACGGATATGGGTGTTGTTTCGGTCCTTCAGACCGGAAGATGTGTGGGAACGCATGTACCCAGCCCTGCGGGCTGGGCGGGTATGTTACCGCGCCTTCAGCGCTCCGAACGAGTCCAGCGTGCGGTGCGGGAGAATTCGTTCTCCCCCCGCGGGATTTCATAATGGGCGGGGATTCGGTACAATGCCCGGCGGCCGCTGCTCTGGTGCATGGGTGCGGCCGTACATCGTGCTGACCCCAACGGAGAACGCGCTGTTCCGGAGAACATGCGAATGAAACGGTTGATTCTCATGATATCGTTGAGCCTCTTTCCACGGTTGCTGGTGGCGCAGGAACTCGATATTTCCTCGCTCGTGGGCCAGACCTGGTACGGGGTATACATGTCCGGCCAGAAATCCGGCTATGCCGTCAACAACGTTGTCAAAAAGGACGACGGCAGCGTCACGGTCAGCGAGGATGCCCAGTTCCGCATCACCATGGAAGGCGTCAAACAGGACATGCGCATCTTCAGCGAGCGCACCTACGCTTCCGATGGCGCCTTGAGCGAGGTCAGGACCCGCGTCGAAACCCTGGGCGCTGAATCGCAGTTCGACGCCATCGTACGGGGCGGTACGCTGCTCATGCGCAGCGTGGTCGGCGGCGAGGCCCTGGAGGTCGAACTGCCCCGCCCCAGCGAATCCCTGCGCGACGCCTTCAAGCAGATCGAGCTGATCCAGAACGGCGGGGCGGTCGGCAGTGAACTGCACTACACCATCTTCGAACCCATGTACCGCCAGGAGATCGGCGGCGTCAGCAAGGTCATCGCCATCGAGGAGCGCGTTTTTGACGGCGTGCCCACCAAGGTCTACAAAATCAAGAATTCTCTCGTGGATATGGGCATTGACTCCATTTCCTACGTCGCGCAGGACGGCACCACCCTCGAGGACGAGGTGGCGGGACTCATCACCACGCGCCTGGAACCCGAGGAAATTGCCAAAGACGTCAATTACAGCAACGACGTCATCGTCTCAAACGCGGCCTTGATCGATACGGCCATCGAAAAACCCCGCGAACGCCAGTTCCTGAAACTGCACATTACCGGACCCCTCACGGAAGCCCATTTGTTCAATGACGAACGCCAGTACCTCGCGCCCAAGGACGGCGTCTTCGAGTTTTCGGCCCACCTCATCTCGCTGGACGGTTTTCAGCCCGCCACCCTCCCCATCGCCGAACCGGCGGTCCAGGCCTGGCTCAAACCGTCCGTCTTTGTCCAGAGCGAAGATCCCAGGCTCATCGAAAAGGCCCGCGAAATCGTGGGCGATGAAACCAACGCCCTCGCCGCCTCCACGAAGCTGTGCGACTGGGTCTACGACAACGTCCGCACCACCTTCTCCGCCCAGTTGAGCAACGCGCTCGAGGTGCTGGACCACATGGAGGGTGACTGCACGGAACACAGCGTGCTGTTTATCGGTCTGGCCCGCGCCGCGGGCATCCCCGCGCGCGAAGTGGCGGGGCTGATTTATGTGGAAGGCGCGCGGCCCGGATTCTACTTCCACCAGTGGGCCACGGTCTGGATCGGCAAATGGATCGATGTGGATCCCACGTTCAATCAGCCCCTGGCCGACGTCACCCACATCAAACTGGCCGAGGGCGACCTGTTTCACCAGGCCAAGCTCATCCCCATCATCGGCCAGATCAAGGTGCAGGTCGTCGAGGGCGCGTCCCCCAGCGGATAACCGCGGTCATGGATGAAACGAGCCCGAAACCCGGACCTCCGCCCGCAGCCGCTCGCAAACGGCGATGGCCACGGTGGGTGCTGCTGGTGGGCCTTCTGTTTCTGGGGTTCGTGGCGCTGGCGCTCGTCAGCGGGTATCCCCAGCCCCGCCTGCTGGAATATGCCATCCGCCGCACGACAGGGTTTGCCGCGCACATCGACGGGGTGGACCTGTACCCCAGCCTGCGCATCGCGCGGCTGCAGGTGCTTCCGCAGACGCCGGACACGCCGCCCGTGCTGGATGTCCAGAATCTGACCGTGGTCTACCGCCTGTTCCCCGCGACGGGGCGCCGGATTGAATCGGTAATGGCCGCTCGCGCCGCTATCCGGGTGGATGCGGAGTTGCTTGCCCGCATCGAGGCCCTCACCGCGGGCGGCAAACCGGGGGGCCCTGCGCCGCTGGCGTTCTTGCCGGAACGGGTCTCTCTGCGCGAATTCGAGCTTCAGGCGGCGCTGCCCTCCCTGGCGGCCGGACTGGCGGGCATCTCCGCGGACGGCGCGCTCGCATCGCTCGAAAACTTCTCGTTTGAGGTGCGCGGCGACTCGCTCACCGGCCGCGTGGAACTGCCCTTCAGTGGATTTGCCACGAGCCTGGACGGCGGCTCCGTGTACATTGCGGCCTCCCGCGACGGCGCACAGGCCGCGCTCGACATCTGCCGCGTCAGCCTTCCCAACCTGGCGGAGATTGACGCCACGGCCCAGGCCCGCTTCGACGGGGACGCCGTGAACATCGCCGCAAGCATCCCCGATTTCAGAATCCTCGGCGAAGGCGAAAAGACCGTGCTCCTGCCGGGGCTGGACGTCCCCGTGACCATCGGGTCGCTTACCGTGAGCGATGCCCACCTTAACGGCGTGTATGTCCCGCGGNNTGAGCGATGCCGGCGTTGACGGCGTGTATGTCCCGCGGACCGGCCGGTTCGCGCCGGCCGCGGCAAGCCTGGCCGCACAGGCCACGAACCTCCGCGCGGGCGAGGGCGATTCCGCATGGAACCTGGTTTCGCTCGGCCTCACCGCAGGCGGCGAATATCCCAACTACACCGCCGATCTTACCATTAACGATGCCCTGCCCCTGCAGCTCACGGCGGCGTTTGACGAAAACGCCGTCACGGCGTCGCTTACGCTCGTGGACTGGCCGCGCAAGGAAATCCTCGGCGTGCTTCCCGCCCAATACCACACGTGGCTCGACACGGTTCCGGCCCTCGAGCGCGTCTCCGCGCAGGCAGACGCCACGCTTCGGCAGCCGGATTTCGATGCGTCCGCCACGCTGACGCCCGGATTCCGGAGCGGAAGCCCGTTCACAGGGCCGGTCCGGGCGCTGGCCAAAGGCGGTCTCAGCGAACCCCGGAGCGTCGAGGGAACGGTCACCGTGCCGCTCGAGCAGGGAAGAATCGCCGCCGCGTTCTCGGCAGGCCCGACCTCCCCCCTGCGGGTGGACGCGACGCTCGACGCCGTCGATCCGGCGCGATTGGCGTCGGTTACGCGCTGGGCGCCCCTGCCCGAGGCCCTGGCGCGCCGTGTTTCGGGAACGCTTTCGGCCACGATGCGCGACGGCGGCATCGACGTCACGACCGCCCTGGAAGCCGCGTCCGGCCCCTGGGGGACGGAGCTGCTGGCGCCTCTGCCGGCAGCCATCGAAGCCGCCTTCCGCTGGGATGTGGCGGACGCCGCCCTCTCCGGCGCCCGCCTGACCGTCACGGCCGGGGAAGCGTTGGCGATTGAAAGCAGCGACTGGCGGTTGACGCTGGCCCCGCTCGGATTCGAGGGCGTCCTCAAGGGCAAGGCCGCGTTCCCTGTGGTGTCCCCCCTGGCATCCGAGCTGGGCGTCGGCGCGGAAGTCCGGTACCAGGCGCCCGTATCGCTGCGCGACGGTGTGCTGACCGTAACGCTGGACGCCCAATCCGATTATCTCCAGGTGGGCGACTTCTCGTTCTACGAAGCGCCGTTTCACCTTGCCGGCACGGCGCGTCTGGCGCTGAACACGGGCACGGGGACGCTTCGCGACCTCACCCTGACCTATGGGGACAGCTCCAGCCTGAACGTGAACGAGGCGGCCCTGACGCTCTCTCCGTTTCAGGTGAGCGGGCCGTATGCGTTCACCTCGAAACTTCGCCTGCTCGTGGACGCCGGCCTGCTCGAATCCATCGAGGGCGGCATCCAGGGCGGCGGGACCATCGCCTGGGGCGAGCAGCTCGTCATCACATCGGACTATAATCTTGAAGCGCCGCTGCTGGTGACGGGCGGATCGAGCGTGGCCCTGGGCGGCATCGCCGCCGCCGGCAACCTCCGGGTGGATCAGACCATCACGGCCAGCGCGGACGTGAATGCCGTCAAATGTGCCCTCGCGGGGGTGCCCATGATGAACATCGCCGCGCCCATGACCATGAATGACACCGTCATCGGCCTGAATCCCCTCGCCGGCGAGGTGTTCGGAGGCACGCTCCGGGGCACCGCCTCGGTGGACCTGTCCGGAGAATCCCCTGTGGTCACGGTTGACGTGCGGCTCCGCAACGTCGACCTGGCGCAGTTCTCCGAAAAGATGGTCCCGCCCGAATACGGCCTCCAGGGACTGGCGCAAGGCCGTATCGCAGCAAAACTTACGCCGGACGGCCTGCAGGACGCGAGCGTCAGGCTGGTCTCGTCGGGCGATTTCGCCATGAACAAGGCCCTTCTCCAGAACATCCTGCTCGAATACCTGCGCGACGTGCCCGGCGCGCAGAGCATCGAACGCATCAGCACGGAGGTCCTCGGGGAAGCCTCGTGGCGGGCGTTCGACAGCGCCGCGCTTGACCTGGGATGGGCCGGAGACAAGCTGGCGGGCACGGCCGACCTCCGCAGCGCGAATCTTAATCTCAAAATCGATGTTAATGTCGATGAGGGGTCCATGCGCCAGATCCTGGCCCTTCAACAGGAGGCCCGGCTCGAAGATATTGAAAACATCCGGTCGGAACCCGTACAACAGAAGGACCAGCCGGTGCAGAAAAACGAATAGTCCGGGCGGACATTCGTCAATATCGAAAACACAGGAGTGCGTGTTATGAAACGGATCCTTGTTGGAATGACCGCGACGGCCGTGATTGCAGTACTGGGATGCGCCCTCCGGACCGAGCACAAGATCGATGCCCATATCACGGTCGACATCCGGCACATCGAACAGCAGGCCGATAGCGTCCTCGATTTCATCGAGGGCGAGTCGGAGACGCCCCCCGAGGGGCAGCCCGCCGAAGCGCCGGGCGAAAGCAGCGTCATCGGCCCCTTCATCCAAGCCATCAACCCCATCCGGCAGGCCCACGCCGCGACCCTCAAAGAAGATTCGCCCCGCATGAAGGAAATCGCCCTGCGCATGAAAGAGCGGTTTCCCAAGGTCGAAGCCCTCAAGAAACAGGCGCTCGTGGGTGAAAACGACCGCGGCTACATCGAGCTCCGGCCCAGCGAGGCCCTCGAAGCGGATGCCGACCGCAAAAACGACACCCAGAAACTCGTCCACGAAGAGAACAACGACCGGAAAGAGCTCTACACGGAGATCGTCCGGCTTAATCCCGACCAGTCGAACCTGACCCTCACCGTGGTCGAGCGCATCTACGCCAAAAAACGTCTCGAACGCGCGAAAGCCGGCGAGATCTTCCGCCTCCCCCCCGAAGGCAAAGATTTCGAGGAGTTCAAAGCGGTCCTCAAAAACAAGCAGATCGAGGGCAAGCTCGAGCCCAAGGAATGGATTAAGGTCACCGGCACGAAATGACGGCGGTCCCGGAAACCACCGGGGTAACGCGCAACCCGCCCCGGGGGAGATGCCCCGATGAGCGCACGATTCAGCCGCCGCCGGTTCCTTACCACCGCGATGCTGGCCTCAATGGCGTTCGCCGAGGCCAGGAACGCGCGCGGCCAGGAGACTGACTCCGCGAATCTCTCGCCGGACCGCATCCTCTTCACTTCGCAGGGGAAAACGGGCCTGATCAACGCCGATGGAACCGGTCTGCGCTACTTTGAGTTCGACGTGCCCGGGCAAGCCACCTGGCAGCCCGGCGGCTTCTTTTCCGACGGGCGCAGGATGCTCTTCCTCAGCATGGAACCCCGCCGGGATGGGCCCGGCAGGCCATTCGACGAGTATTATCACAAGACCCCCACCCACCTGTGGGTCTACGAATTCGAAAGTGGTTCGTTGACCGAGGTGGCTAATCACGAGCGCATCGCGGTCTTCTACACTCCCCAACTTCTCCTGAACGACGAGCGCCTCCTCGTACAGGTGGTCCGCGACGAGGGCGCCCAGGTGTTCAACATGAAGCTCGACGGCAGCGACGCCCGCGAGTTCACCCGCCTTGGCGAAGGCGTACCCTACGGGTTTGACCTCAGCCCTGACGGACGCCGCGTGGCCTGTCACCTCGCCGGTCCCTCCGGCTACCAGATCTGGACCAGCGACACCGAAGGCGGCAACCGGATCCTGGTCGCAGGCCACCCCAACCACCTCTATTTCTGCCCGCAGTGGTCGCCCGATGGCCAGTGGCTCGCATTTCAGGATTGTCTGTACCGGCAGGACCCCGGCCATGACTGGTCCGACCTCTGCGTGGCGCGCCCGGACGGCTCGGAACTGCGCACCTTGACCGAAGGCCAGTCCCTTTGGTTTGGCGCCACGTACGGCAATCCCGACAACCGCGGCGGCGGCTCAAACGTCCCCGTCTGGACCCGTGACGGCGCCGTCCTCTGTTCCTGCCGGCTTCCCGGCTCCAAGGTGGCCTGGGAATACCAGCCCAATCGTCCCGACATCGACCATTTTAACCGCGAGTACAAACCGGACCTCGCGCGCGGCGGCACGGAGCTTTGCCGCATCGACCCCGAGAATGGCACAGCGACGCGCCTGACCCGGTCCGACCCGCCCGTATGGGATTTCCGGCAATGCGAATCGCCCGACGGTGCGCAGATCGCCTTCTGCAGAGCCAGGACCGGCGGCGTCCCCGGACTGTGGGTTGCACAAGCCGACGGAAACAGTCCCCGCCTACTCACGAACGGACTGGATGACCGCGGCGCCGACCACCCGCAGTGGCTGCCCCGGAAAATCTGACCGTCGGGCTGCGGGTAGCCTCCCAGGAGAAACGGTAGCACGCGCGAAAGCTCAAGGCGTTCAGTTCAGGCGTGCACAGCTTTGGGGGGCATGCCGGAGCGAGGACAGCCTGCCCGGGAGTGCTTAACGCAGACGGACTGTCCGCCGGTTCGCCCAACAATGCAATCGCGTACTGGCGGTGGAAGCCTGTCAGTTCACAGAATTCGTCCAACAGCGCCGAACGTCCCGCCCGGTCCGTCTTCGCATAACGCTTCCGATACTTGTTCAATCCTTCCAAAATCCGCTCTCCTGACATCGTCCTGCCTTCCATGTTCCGGTAAGATCGCAAATGACAAGACGATACCATCCCCGGTAAGATCTTAGATGGCGCGATTCGGGGCCTTGATTTCCGCCGCCAACTCGCCTACATTGCTTCCGAGTCTGAGGGAATAGCAAAAAGACGGGCCATGTACTCCGGGGGGGCTGACATAGACATCCGACGTGACCCCTCCAGCCGAGCGGTGCGCCCCGCATCATCCGTGTTCGTGCGATAGGAGCGAGGGCAAATCGAAGGAGCCGCGAGGCCCAGAAAAGGAGCTCCGCAGCAATGAACACGATTGAAGGCCAGGACCCGCCTCAAAGCACGGGGCCGCTGAAGGGCGACTTCATCGTGCCGCCCGAAATTGAAGAGCGGGACGAACGGCCCGACGCCCTGCCCGCGCAAGAAGAATTCTGGCGGCCGCCCACGCGCTTCGGCTCGATCCCCGTCGAGAAGGAGCCGCTGGGCTGGGACCGGCGCAGGGGCTTCCGCAAGCTCTTCCCGCAGGTCATGCTGCCGTTTCAGGTCGTCGAGCGCGTCACCTTCGGCCATCCCGAACTCGAACCCAACCGGCTCTTCTGGGGCGACAACCTGCACGTGATGCGCCAGTTGCCCAGCGAGAGCATCGACCTGATCTACATCGACCCGCCCTTCTTCTCCGGCCGCAACTACAACGTCATTTTCGGCGACCAGAACGAACTGCGCTCCTTCTCCGACATTTGGGAAGGCGGCATGCCCGGCTACCTCGTCTGGCTCAACGCCCGCCTCTACGAAATGAAACGCCTGCTCAAGAAGACCGGGAGCATCTATGTCCACTGCGACTGGCACGCGAGCCACTACATCAAGGTGGAGATGGACAAGATTTTCGGACACGGTAACTTCATGAACGAAATCGCATGGTGCTATAGAGGTGGAGGTGTACCACGCGACAGATTCGCTAGGAAGCACGACATTATTCTCTGGTACAAAAAAGGGCCAATCTGCAAGTTCAATCTTGATTTGGTTCGTGTTCCATATAGCGATGACGTTGCCAAGAGTGATCCAAGTAGGTATGACAAGATCTACCGATCAAACAAGGTGTATGAAGGCTATCGCCCAAATAAGCTTGGGAAGCATCCGGAGGATTGGTGGGCAATTCAGAAACTGATGCCTTCCGACAGGACAGAACAAATCGGCTACCCGACGCAAAAGCCGGTGGAATTGATACAGCGGATTGTCGATGCGTCAACCGACCCTGGCGACGTTGTTGCGGATTTCTTTGTCGGGGGAGGAAGTACGATTTCGGTGGCTCAAGGTCTACGGGTCCGTCGAGTAACCAGAACCATCCAGAAACGCGACGGCACGGAGGACACGAAGGAGAGGATGGAATACTTCATTAGCGAGGGCGAACGCAAGTGGATCGCGTGCGACCAGTCGAGGGTGGCGGTGGCGATCACAGCGGACCGGCTGACCCGGCAGATCGAGGAGCAGACGGGCAAACTGTTTCCCGTGCCGGACTTCACCATCGAGCATTGGGGCGTATACGAGGCGCGGCGGCTGGCCGACGCCCCGCCCGTGCAATTCCGCGCTTTCGTCCTGAAATGCTTTGGTGCCGTGCCGGAGGAGCGCGAAGAGGGGATTCACGGCTATAAGGGGGCCGTGCCGGTCTGGGTCGGCGAGCCGAAACAGAGCAAGGGCGTTTCGGCGGCGGATGTGCAGGCCTTCGCGAATGCCATGCGCAAAACCCTGCGGTATAAGCAGGACAACCTCCGCGATGGGATCATGCTGGCATGGGCCTTCCGTCCGGACGCAGTGGAAGCGGCGGACCGGCTTCGGCGCTTGGAGCAAACGGACCTGAACTTTATCCGGCTGGATATGATCCGCATCGATTCCCCGCGCTTCCGGGAGCACGTGACGGCGCTCTCGACCCACCACGCGGACTACGAGAACTTCCTGACCTTCGTGCAGCCGCCGAAGGTCGAGGCTGGGTACAAGCGCATCGGTGCACGCACTTATGTATTCGACGTCAGCGAGACCGTAGTGATGAACCCCGGGGCCAAGATCATCAACGTGCAATGGGACTTTGACTACGGCAAGCGCTTCTCCAGCACGCCCGGCTATTCGTTCGTCCGGGGGAGCAAAAAGGAAGCAGCGCTGAGCGCGCAATACGAGTTCCCGAGCCGCGGCAAAAAGCGGATTGCCTGTAAAGTACAGGACGATATGGGCGGCGAAGGGCTATGGACCGCCGAGGTGGATGTGCAATGAGCCCAGTTGCAAACTACGAGTGGGTGAATCCAGAGACACTTGCCCAGACGCGGAGACGGCTTCATTTGAAGCCCGAAGACGTTGCCGAACAGGCGGCGAAACTCGGGAGTGAATACAAGAAGGACATCACCGCGAAAGCGATTGAGTCGTGGGAAGCAGGCAAACAGGCGCCGGCATTGCGCCATCTTGAAGCCCTGTCTCAAATCTATGTTTGTCCTGTAGGTTGGTTTTTTCTGCCCGACATACCGGCTGATTCTGCCCTGCTCGATTTCCGCGGCGTTGCCCCCGGTGCGAGAATCGGCGCTTCCGGCATGCAGACCCTACGGCGATTTCAGGAGCTGGCCGACTGGGCCGAAGACGTGGCCATACAAACGGGCCAATTCATGAAGCCCAATATCGGGCAGGCGAGCCAGCGCGACGAGATCGAAGCCGTGGTGCAAAGAGAACGAGGACGCGTGGGGTTTGACGCCAGGGTGCGCCAACAGTGGCAGAGCAATCACCAGGCGTTTGACTGGTGGCGTCGAAGAATTGAAGGTCTAGGCGTCTTCTGTTTCGTGATGCGGCTCCCTGCGAGCGAAGTGCGCGGCGCTTCGTATTTTGGCGTGCACGGCGCGGCATTCATTCTTGTGAACAGCGAAGACGCAGAAAGTGCCACAGGCCGCATGTTTACACTGTTGCATGAGTACGCGCACCTCGTTTTGCGGCAGAGTGTGGTCTGCGATTTCCGAGGATCCAGCGACGGCAAGCAGGTCGAACACTATGCGAACCGGTTTGCCGCAGGAATGTTGCTGGACCACTCCGAGCTTGAGGAACATTTGTACGGCCTGGGCATGCACCGATTCAGGGAGCAGTGGGGTGACAGCATGCTGGACAGAATTCGAGAGCCGTTTTTTGTCAGTCGCGATGTCATCTCCATATATTTGGAAGAACTTGGTCTTGCGCCCCGAGGCTTTTATTCCTCGAAACGAAGCGCTTGGGCCTCGCGCAGCGGGTTCGGCAGGGGCGGCGCCCGCCCCGGCCGTACGCAGGCCGTACAACGCCTTGGGATGGTTGGAAACACGCTCGCGCGGGTTCTTTCTTCCAGCCAGGCAGAAAGCGCGGTGTCCGTTCTTGAGCTCGCGGAAGTACTGGACGTTAAAGTCGAAAAAATCCCCGCCATTTTGGAAACATTCAGATCGGCGGGAGACGACACGTGACAACCAATGGTGTAGCCGAAGTATATTGTCTGGATTCGGATGCACTTATCAACATTCAAAGGTATTACCCGGAAGCGCTCAAGGAAGTGGCGCGTTATGCTCGAAAGGGCACGATTGTGATTCCGGAAGGAGTATACCGGGAGATCTGTCAGAAAACCGACGGATTGAAGAGAATGGTCCAGATTTGGCAGAACAAATACAGCGCTGTGATTTTACTTGACTCGCCGGAACTTCGCGGAGAATTGGTCCGCATAGAGAAGGCTTACGGCGAAAGGATTACCATCAAGAAGCAACAAAGAAAGGGGTTTTGGAAGAGCAAGAGCGGCAAACGGGCTGCGGACGGCCAAGTTGTGACTGTCAGCAAGGTGAAGGGCTGGATCGCCGTCAGCAATGACCAGGCCGTGCAGGACGCATCTTCGATTGAGAATGTTCCGTGCATCGGGTGGCAGGAGTTCTATCGCCGAATGAAGCAGGGTTTCGCTCGGCAACAACTCCTGCCTGGAATAGAGTAGACTGCTTATGTTTAATCAATTTGCGCGATACGAAGACGCTTTCCGAGACTGGCGGCGCGACGGCCTGCCCGGATTGAGCGCGGAATCGTACAAGTATATCGAGTTTCTGACCTCGCAGGACGACGATCAAGCAGCACGCGACGGCACGCTGTGGCCGCACCAGTGGGAATCGTTCCTCCGGGTCGTGTATTGCCACGAGATTTTGGGCAAGCAGGAAATCGGCGCGGAAGGCCTTTTACTCAACATCGTGACCGGCGGCGGCAAAACGGCGGTGATCGCGGCCATTGTGGCCTGGTTGCGTATCGCGCGCGATGTTCAGAAATTCGTGATGCTCTGCCCGAATCTGATCGTCCGGGACCGGCTGGAAGAGGATTTCGAGGGCGGCAAGGTGTTCGTGAACAGAGACCTGCTTCCAGGATGGGCCCACTGCCAGCCGCAGGACTTTGTCTTGACGACGCTTGGGAGCGGCAGAGAGGGCGGATGGGCCAGCCTGTTCAGCGCAAGCGTCGTACTCGGGAACATCCATCAGTTTTATCAGAGTAACAAGAGCGGGCAAAGCAATCTCTCGGCCCTGATGAACGGTCCTGACTTCGCTTTGTTCAACGATGAAGCCCACAACTCGCCCGCGCCGGAGTATGAGGCCACCCTGAAACGCATGCGTGAGAAGGTGACGCTTCGGCTCGATACCACGGCGACGCCCGATCGCGCCGACGGCAAGGCGCCCGACAGCGATATGATTTACGAATACGGCGTAACCGATGCGCTTGCTGACGGCATCATTAAGACGCCGGTGGTCTATCAGCCGGACATTAAGACCGTGCAGTTGACTTATACAGATGCCCGTACCGGCGAGAAGCGAAAAGTCGAGGAAATTGACTGGGCTGAGGTGGACCGCCTCGGGCTCAATGCGACACAGTGGGTAACGGACGACGAGCCCATGCGCCAGCAAATGGCGATTGCGTTGCGACGCCTGGAAGAGCAGGAACGGCGGGCCAACGGACGGTATCAGCCGGTTCTTTTCGTCGTGGCTGTATGCAAGGCCGATGCCGAGAAGGCGGAGCAGACCTTGAACAAGTATTTCAAGGTCAAGACTTTACTTGTGACGGAAGACAGCGACGAGGTAGACCGGCAGAAAGCGCGCGAGTTGAGCGGGCAGAAGCAAGCCGGAAAGCCGTTTCGCGCGGTTGTGAGCGTCCTCATGCTGCGCGAGGGATGGGACGTGCCCGAGGTGGGCGTCATCCTTTTACTGCGCAAGTTCGGAAGCAAGGTTTACGGGCAACAGGTAATCGGCCGTGGCCTCCGCCGCGTGCGCGTAAAGGGCGTTGCTCCCTCAGATCCCCAGATTTGCGCCGTGGTGGATCATCCCAAGCTCGAACACCAATGGCTTTGGGAGATTTTTAACGCCAAAAAACGCACCGGGGTCCTGATCGATGACTTGTTTGACGAAACCGAGGACCTGCCGCCGCCACCGCCCAAGCAAGAACTTGCAAAACCTGACCTCGTAGTTGACGTTCCGCCAGTGGATCCGTCCGTGATGGATGACGGTGAATTTGACGTGGGTGACATTGACCCTCCGCCTGCGCCGCTTAAAAACTGGAAAGAGCGGCTAGACGGCATCGAATACGACCCAACTGTTGTGGAGATCACGAAGCTCGGCATCGCGGGCGTGGTCGGGCATGAACTGGGCGGGCACGGCTGGAAAATGGTTCATTCCGCACCAGATAACGAGGCTGCGGGAGGCGCGGTCGCGCAGATTTCGGATGAAGCCGTGCGTGAGGCGGTAAAGGAAGGGTTGCTTGAAATGTCTGAAACGCTCACCGTCGATGCCGGTTATGCGGCAAGCTTCAAGGATCGCGTGTACAGCGCGTTATTGCATCACGTGCGGGCGAAGTTTCTGAAAGGCGACTCGCTCGGTTTGGCCGAACGCGCAGACGTTGACTTCGCCAGGAAGATGCTTCCCCAAGTTAAAGTGAAAGTAGCAGGAATTCCGGGACTTATCGCGGGAGTGATCGAATATGCCGATTAGCATACATGGCCAATACGCAAACCCCAAGAAGAGCCCGTGGAATTTCGAAAAATACCAAAGTGATCTTGAACGGCGCATGATGGAGCGATTGGAGCGGGACCCGCAGGTCGTCAAGTGGATGAAAAGACACGGGGTCACGATCCCCTGGATTGACGGACAAAAACATCAACGCCGGTACGTTCCCGATTTTCTTGTCGAATACGCGGATGGGGGGATAGTCATTATCGAGGTGAAGGATCCGAGTCGGATGGATTCCGATGACGTGCAGCGGAAACGGAAGGCGGCCGAGATGTGGTGCAAGCAGCGACATATGGAATATGTTCTCGCTACCATTTAGCGCGCCTCCGGCACGCGTTCATCCCGTCCAGACGCCCACTACGCCCCCGCAGCGCCTGATTTCCGTCGATCCGCCTGTTCACAAACAACCGATGGCGGCGGCGCCGGTGATCTGCAGTGGATTGCGCAGAAACCCGATGTGTTGTGATTCTTGACCGTGTTCCCGTTGCGGCAACGTTGGTTCCGCCCGCCGCGTTTAGTAAAATCCCCCCGTTCACAACCGCGCGCGACAGGAGGCCCGATACCATGCGCCGTACCCCATGGCTTGTTTTATGCGCTTTCACCGCCGGGCTGCATTGTTTCGGCGCGGCCGCCGCGCCCGTGGGCGCCGACGACGTCGAGATCGAGACCTCCCATCTCAAGGTGGTGTTGCCGGCGGACGGCGACGGCACCGTGTCCTGGTTCGGGCTGGTCAACAACCCGCGCAACCACGCGGGGGGCGGCGGGCTTCTCCAAGAAGGGTTCGGGATCGGCAGTTTCTATGTCCCCAACCGGCGGCTGAACGTCAAATTCGAAGTGCTGGACGACGTCCCCGGCCGTCCGGTGCTCCGCTATGCCTACGACGGCGACGGTCCCAACATCACCGGCCTGAAGAGCACCCGTCTGATCGAGCCCATCCCGAACGAGGCCTCCCTGCGCGTGCGATGGACGGTCGAGAACACGGGGGACCAGGACCAGTGGGTCGCGCCCTGGGTGCGCGCGGGACTCGCTCCCGGCGGCGCCCTGGATGCCGCGGACCGCATCGACGTGCCCACCCTCCAGGGCGTCCGCGCTATCAAAGCCGCGGGTTACTATCCTGCATCGCGGAACTGGATTGCCGTCACCGACACCCAGGAGCGCGAAACCGTCTATGCGGTGTTTGACGCCGACAACCTCCATTCGTTCCTGGTCGAGCCCACGCTCAATGACGACCACTGCGCCGTGCAGGCCGCGTACGTGCCCCGCCTGTTCAAGGCGAAAAGCGCCTGGGAATCGGTCTACCGCATCAACCTCGTCCGGGGACTCACCCACGTCGATTTTGCCACCACCGAATTCGCCGCCCAGGTGGACTACGAACCCGGACGCCTCATTCTCCATCTTGCCGGGGCCCAGAACCTGCCGCCCTTGGTCATCAAGACGTCGATCCTCGCCCCGAATGGCCGCGTCTGGAAACTCGAACCCAAACAGTTCGAGCTGGACACCAACACGGTCGTCCGGTGTTCGTACGACTGGACCGCTCCCGCGGACGGTCCCTATGACCTCATCGCACTGTTCGAGACCGGCGGCGCGTCGCTCGATATCGGAGAAGGCCTGAAGGCCCCGCACGGCGCCCTGGACACCCAGTTCTACGTTGGGAAGGCGTCCGCGTGGGGCATGGAAGCCTGGACCCGCGCCCCCCACGCCCTGGACCGCCAGCCCCGCACCTTGAAACGCGCGATGGCCGCCGCAGGCGACACGGCGGTCTGGGTGGAGCCCGCCCTGAACAAGATCTTCCGGGATGACCAGCCCGTGCCCACGGGGACAATCGACGCGGTGGCCCGCGTGAGCCTCGCCCGTAACGAACGCGAATCCGTGCAGGTGGTCCTGCGCCCCCCCGAGGGCAGGAACTGGCTGGACGTGACGCTCGACGTCCCCGACCTCGTGAATTCGGCCTCGAACGCCCGAATTGCGGCCGAGCAAATCCGGGCGTACCGCGTCGGGTATTGCCCGGTCGCGGTGCCCAGCCATTTTGAAGGCCCCACGGGGAGCTGGCCGGATCCGCTCGAGCCCCTCGCGCCGTTCCTGGCCGAGGGCGGCGTCTGCACGCCCCTCTGGCTGACGCTCTACGCGCCTCCCGGCACCCCGCCGGGGACCTATCGCGGGCTCGCGCAGCTCGTGTCGTCGAATGCCGGGCCGGTGGAGTTCTGGCTCGAGGCCACCGTGTACGATTTCGAATTGCCCGTGATTCCCGCCCTCAAGACCGATTTCGGGTTCTGGCGGGAGGGGGCGCTCGACCTGTGCACGCGCCTGGGCTTTTCCGGCGATGCAGCCGCCCTCGAGAGCGCGTACCTGCGCGACGCGCTCGAGCACCGGGTGACCCTGCGTGAGCTGGCCGCCCTGCCCTCCGAAAGCGCCGACTACGAGGCCAGTCTGGCCGCCTACGAGAAACGGCTCGCCATCCTGCGCCAGGGCGGCGCAAGCACGCACGAAGTGCCGGCTTCGCTGCTCGACGTGCCCGCGCAGCTCGCCCTGGCCAACGCGTTCGTCACGAAGCACGGCCTGGCGGGAAGCGCCTTCTCCCACATCGGCGACGAACCGCCCCAGCCCGCGTGGCCCCGCCTCTTTGAACGCATGCAGAACTGGCTCAACACCGCCCCGGACATCCCCATGATGGTGTCCACGTACGGTCTCCAGCCGTTCCTGTCCGACGCCGCCCAGACCTGGTGCGTTCACCTGCCCATGTTCGACACGGTCAACGGGAAGCTCATTCTCGAGCGCGCCGCGGGGGGCGGCGAGGTGTGGGCCTACCTCAACCACAGTCCGTCGCGCCCGTATGCCAACTTCTTCGTGGATTTCGCGGCCATCGAGCACCGGGCCTTGTTCTGGCAGGTCTGGGCGCTGGGCGTGCGCGGCGTCCATTACTGGAGCATCAACTACCTTCCCGACGGGCGGGATCCGCGCGAGGGGCTGCTCGACATTACTCCCGTCAACGGGGACGGATTCCTCGTATATCCGTCGGCGTCGGGTCCCGCGCCTTCCATCCGCTGGGAAACCGTGCGCGACGGCATCGACGACTACGATTATCTCGTGCTGTTCCGCGAATTGCAGAAGCGCGCCGAAAAGTCAGGGAACAAGGCCCTGCTCGGCCGGGTGCAGGCGGCCGCCAGCCTCGGCGCCGTTGTGCCGGACCTCGTCTCGTATACGCGCGAGCCCGCGGTCATGATGGAGAAGCGGGACGCCCTCGCCCGTGCCATCGTCGAGATGCAGCAGGCGCTCCGGAATTAGGCCGGGCAGAGGCCCTCAGGGCATCGTGATGCGCCCCGTCGTGACCGGCCGTTTCGCCCCGGTCGCGGAGGGGAGGTTGGTCGGATTCCCGAAGAAGGCCTCGCTCCCCAGAATGCAGGCGCTGAGCGGATCCACGACATTGCACGGAATGCCGTAGCGTTCCGTCTTGCGCACCACGGCCTCTTTGATGCCCGTCTTCACGTTGCGCATCAGCGTGCGGTTGTGGAGTCCTTCGCCGCTCAGGATCAGCCGCGACACCGCGTGGCTCGGGTATACAAACCGCGAAAACGCCCGCGTGATGCTGTAACCCACCGCCATGGTCACCGTCGCGATCATGTCTTCCAGCGAGTGGTCGCGCCGGCCGTTCAACGCGTCCCGGAGATATTCTTCCGGGCCAAATTCGTCGTGGCTGGTGCTCTTGGGCGGCACCCGCGAAAAGTAGGGATGACTCAGCAGGTATTCCAGAAACTCGTCGATCACCAGACCCTTGCCCGCGATGGCGCCATCGCGGTCGCGCGTCTGCGTCGCATGCGTGAGCAGGCGTACCGAGCTGTCGATGCTCGACAGACACGGCCCCACATCAAACGCCACGACCTCGTGCATCTCCGGCGTCACGATCGTCAGACTCGCGTACCCGCCGAGATGCAGGCACGCGCTGACCCGATCCGGACGGCTGAACAGCACCCAGTCCGCATACGGGTGCAAGACGTTGCCCTGCCCGCCCAGCGCCATGTCCGCGCCGGCAAAATCGGACACCACCGGCAGCCCGGTCTGCGAAGCGATCACGTTCGGGTCCCCGATCGACAGGTGGCCGCTGGCGCTCTCGGCGCCCCGCGTGGGGATATGGGCCACCGTATAGCCCGGCGTGGCGACAAAATCCACCTCGAGGTTTTCCGACTGGGCCCATTCCTGAAGGCCGAGCGCGACTTCCGCCATCTCCGCGCCCAGCTCAAAACTCAGCACCGCCAGGTCGCGGGCGCAGCGGCGCGCCGCCAGCAGCCGGTTCTGCAAACCGGGGGGATGCCGGAAATGCTTGTCTTTTACGACCTTGATGAGCATTTCAGGCCCCGAACCCTTGATGCGAACCAACGCCGCGTCCACCCCCAGACACGCGCTGTCTGCCGTCAGGCCAATCGCGTAGCGCACCAGCTTGTCTCGTATGGCTGCGATTCTCTTCATGAGCTACCGTCCCGGCAATGGGGCCACTATCCCCCCTGTATCATTACACTTCCACGAACCTACAGTGTACACGAATACTGCTCCGAAGTGTAAACAAATCACGCCTATGACCCAGCCCCCTCGATTTTCGCACCCAGGTTATTTGTTTACAAAAGTATACTTTGCTTGATCTTTCTATTAATCCATGATATAGTGATTTTAGAGAATTGGAGCCGGCGACGCGCAATGGCGCGGCGTTACACCTTGAATTCAGCGTTTTGCAGGATACGATGGCTGCCCAATCTACGGGGAGGGAGTTAACGTGTTTCGCCTGAGCTGGTTCATCGTCGGCATGTTCGTAGGGTGCTGTATGGCCATTGCCGCGGCCACGCAGGCCCGCGAAGGGGTTCATTCGCCCTCTTCCGCCCCCTCTCCCGCCATGGTCTTCCTCCAGATGGCCCAGGGCAAGTAAACAGCAGAGCCGTCCCCCCCCTCGACTCTCGGTTCTCCGTCATGCACTGCCGATTTGGCACTCACTGAGCGCATCTGCTAATATTTTGCCATTTTGGCATCCTATCCGGGCAAAAAGAGCCTCATGGAGTGCCGTTTGGGCAAAGCGGCGGGAGATCCGGGGCCGCGGAAGCGTTGCGTCAGAATTCTTAACGTGTTTATTGATAAATAATTAAAAGAAGTGTTGACATCCTGGCACGTCGTTTGCTAAACTGATCTGCGTGGCTGCAGGTTCTGGCCAAAAACAACCCGGAAGCGTTGTCAAAATGGCTGGAATCGTGAGCCGAGCGGGGCAATCCCCCAATCTGAGCGAAAGCTGAGACGGTGTCAGGTTGAGTGAACCCATTATGCCGGAGCAGGGCGGCGTCTTGCGTCGGCGAGAACCAAGGGAGTACACGCAATGAAAGTTCGTCCGTTAGCAGACCGACTGCTTGTCAAGCGGGAGGAACCCAGCGAGACGGTCCGGGGCGGGATCATCATTCCCGACACGGCCAAGGAAAAGCCCCAGGAGGGCAAGGTCGTGGCGGTGGGTCCGGGCCGCCTGGATGAAGACGGCAAGCGGGTCCCCATGGAGGTGAAGAAAGGCGATCGGATCCTCATGGGAAAATACGCCGGAACCGAAGTCAAGATTGACGGAGAAGAGCACATCATCATGCGCGAGGAAGACGTGCTCGCGGTCATCGAGTAGTGGGCATGTCGCCTGCGGCCGATACGAGGCATGATGAGATAAAGGAGGTTTGACAACGATGGCTGCAAAGCAACTTCAGTTCGGCGAAGAGGCACGGCGCGGCGTGCTGGCCGGTGTGACCAAACTGAGCAGAGCCGTGAAATCCACCCTGGGCCCGAAGGGCCGCAATGTGGTGCTGGACAAGAAATGGGGCGCCCCGACCGTGACGAAAGACGGCGTGACGGTCGCGAAAGAGATCGAGCTCGAAGACAAATACGAGAACATGGGCGCGCAGATGGTGAAGGAAGTGGCGTCGAAGACGTCGGACGTCGCGGGCGACGGCACGACGACGGCGACGGTGCTTGCGGAGGCGATTTATCGCGAAGGGTTGCGCAACGTGACGGCGGGCGCCAATCCGATGGCGTTGAAGCGCGGCATCGAGAAGGCCGTGGCCGTGGTGGTTGAGCAGCTCGCGAAGCAGAGCAAAAAGGTGCGCGGCGAGACCGACGTCATCAAGAACGTGGCGGCGATTTCGGCGAACAGCGACTTCGAGATCGGCAACATCATCGCCGAGGCGATGGAGAAGGTCGGCAACGACGGCACGATCACGGTGGAAGAGGCCAAGGGCATCGACACCACGCTCGAGATCGTGGAAGGCATGCAGTTCGACAAGGGGTATCTGTCGCCGTATTTCGTGACGGACGCCGAAGAGATGGAAGCGGTGCTCGAAGACGCGTACATCCTCATTCACGAGAAGAAGGTCTCGTCGCTGAAAGACCTGCTTCCGCTGCTGGAGCAGATCGCGAAGAGCGGCAAGCCGCTCCTGATCATCGCGGAAGACGTCGAAGGCGAAGCGCTGGCGACCCTCGTGGTGAACAAGCTGCGCGGGACGCTGCATGTGGCGGCCGTAAAAGCCCCCGGATTCGGCGACCGTAGAAAGGCCATGCTGGAAGATATCGCGATCCTCACCGGCGGCAAGATGATTTCCGAAGACATGGGCTATAAGCTGGAAAATACCCGCGTGGAAGATCTGGGCCGCGCCAAACGGATCACGATTGACAAGGACAACACCACCCTCATTGACGGCGCCGGCAAGCGCGCCGAACTCGAAGGACGCGTGAAACAGATCCGCGCCCAAGTCGAGGAGACCACATCCGATTATGACCGCGAAAAGCTCCAGGAACGCC
>DDYW01000189.1 GCA_002348185.1 Candidatus Hydrogenedentes bacterium UBA2224
GCGTCCGGCGATCTGGTGCCGCACCATCGCCTCGCGTTCACCGGCATAGGGGTCAGATGGGAGCATGGCCGGGTATCCGCTACAGGGCCCGCGCCGCGCCGCGTTCCATGGCGAACAGGAGCATCGCCATGCTGCGCGCCAGCCACACTAGAAAGAGCGCGGCCAGGGGACCGAAATCGACGGGGCCCATATGGGGCAGCACGCGCCGGATGCGCTGGATCAAGGGTTCGGTTGCGCGGCCGATCCAGGCCAGCCGCCCGGCGTCGGTGTTAATTTCGAGCCAGGGGCCAAACCACCGGAGCAGGATCATCATCATGTACAGGGTCAACAGACTGAATACCACGTGTGCTGCCATCAGAAACTACACTCCCGAATCCGTTCGTAAACCGCCCCGTTGGGCGTCAAGGTGCTGGAAAACAGGGCAACGCCGGTCACGGTGAACGGCGTGCCGCGAAACTCCGTCAGGGGCGCCAGCGCACGCTTCAAGTCGCCCACCTCGTCCGGCCGCCGTACCCGCCCGAGGGTCAGGTGAGGCCGAAACGGCCGTTTCTCGGGTGTGAGGCCGATGCATGCGGCCGCGCGTTCCGCGATGGCCTGAATCTCCGCCAAGCCGCCGTCAAGCGGGCCCACCCCGGCCCAGATGACGCCCGGTTGATGCAGATTGGGGAAGGCGCCCGCGCCCTCGACCGCGCATGCGAACGGAGACGTGCCCCGGCACTCGCGGGCGAGCCATTCGCCGGCGGCATTCGCCTGATCCTCGTCGATCTCACCCAGGAAACGCAAGGTCAGGTGCATGCTCTCGGGCCGCACCCACGAGGCTCGAATGCCCGCGCGGCGCAACTGCATGGCCATCCCCTGCAGCTCCTGCCGGGTCTCGTTGGGCAATTCGACGGCAATGAAGCTCCGCATGAGCCGGTCATCCGTCCCGCCGGGTGCGTTCAAACTGGATCCAGGCTTCGTCGTCGGCGCACACCTTCGGAATCCCGATGTCCGCAACGACGAGGCGACCCACATACCGTTTGGCTTCGGGCATGACGAGCCCCTGCTTGGGGTACTGAAACGTGACCGTGATGTCGGCGCGAACGCAATTGCCGCAAACCTCCCCCGTGTCGGCATCGAGCCCGGACGGCAGGTCCACCGCGATGGTATAGACTTCGGGCCAGGCGTCGATGGCCGCACGCAGGGGACCGGTCACTTCGCCCGTGATGCCCGTGCCGAGAAGGGCATCCACGAGCACGGCGCAGTCGCGCAGGTCGGCCACTTCCCTCTGCGCGGCAGCTTCGCTGGACGCCGCGACGGCGCTGCCGCCCAGATTGCGGTAGGCCTTGAGGAAGAGGGCCGGGTCGCCTTTCATTTCGCCCAGGTCGCCGACGACCACGACGCGGGGTTCGTATCCCGCCAGCAGCGCGAGGCGCGCGACCACAAAGCCGTCGCCCCCGTTGTTGCCCTTTCCGCACACGATGCCCACGGGCCCCCGGTTCACGTGTTCGAACACACGCGTTCCCGCCGTGTTCATCAAGACCACGCTCGGAATGCCCACCTCCTCGATACAACGGCGGTCGGCTTCGCGCATCTGATTCGCAGTCAATGCCTTCATTGGCACAACCCCTCCTTCTCTCCGGTATGCTCAGCGAGGAAAGAACGGCAGCCCGGACGCGCCTGGATCCAGGCCGTTGTCCCGGATTACCTGCGCCAACCAGCGGCCGCTTTCCTTCATCGTCCGTTCCAAGGTGGCAAAATCGATATGCACCAGTCCGAACCGCATGGTGCAGCCGTAAGCCCACTCGAAGTTGTCGGTTAGCGTCCAGTGGAAATACCCCTGCACCGGCACATCCTCCTCGATGGCGCGATGAACCTCGGCGAGATTATCCCGCACATAGCGGATGCGGCGGAAATCCCGCACTTTCCCGTCGAAGTCCTTCCCGTCGGGCACCGGAATGCCGTTTTCGGTGATGAGGATTCTGCTGGGATTGTAGTCGGCTTTCAACCGCGCCAGGAGTTCGTACACTCCCGGCGTGTAGATCTCCCACATGCCGGAATACTCATTGCCTTTGGGATAGACCTCTTCGGCCTGCAGGGGAAAGATGTCGGGGGTGTATTTCATGACATGGCGCGAGTAGTAATTGACGCCCAGGAAATCCAGGGGCGTCGAAATGGTCTCCATGTCTCCCGGCTCGGGTTTGGGCATGATCACTTCGAGCACTTGCCGGACGTCGTCCGGATAGCTCGCCTTGTACACGGGATCGAGGAACATCCGGTTAAACACGCCGTCGAAACGCCGCGCGGCTTCCCGGTCCTCATCCGTATCGTCCGCGGGATGCACGGGCGCCAGGCTGAGGGTGAGGCCCACGTCGGGCCGGGTCCGGGCCGTGGCGCGGATGGCGCATGCGGCGAGCCCGTGTGACAGCAGCAGATGGTGGATGGTCTGGAACGTCGCCATGGGGTCCGTGAGCCCCGGCGCGTGGACGCCCATGAAATGGCCGAGGAAACTGTGCACGGCCGGTTCGTTGTGGGTGATCCAGTGCGCGATGCGATCGCCCAGGCGCTCGACCACGACGGCGGTGTAGTCGGCAAACTGCTGGCAGATGCCGCGATTGGCCCAGCCGCCCGCATCCTGCAGGGCCTGCGGCAAGTCCCAATGAAAAAGTGTGGCATACGGCGTGATGTTCCGGGCGAGAAGCGCGTCCACGAGGCGGTCATAAAAGTCAAGACCCGCCGCGTTGACCGCGCCCGTCCCTTCCGGAATGACCCGCGGCCAGGCGATGGAGAACCGGTAAGCGTTAAGCCCCATCTCCGCCATGAGGTCCACGTCTTCCCGGTAGCGGTGGTAGTGGTCGACCGCGACATCACCCGTCGTGCCGTCACAGATCTTTCCCGGCGTATGAGCGAAGGTGTCCCATACCGAAGGGCCGCGGCCGCCCTCGTTCCACGCGCCTTCGATCTGATACGATGCCGTGGCCGTACCCCACACGAATCCATCCGGAAACCGAAGAAAACTGTCCTCTGCCATGAACGCAAACTCCTGTATGTGCCGGAAGTTTACCGCGCAGCGCTTTACTCTAGACCATTTGCCGGGGTAGCGCCAACTCGGCGGCGCCGCGGAACGGCACGCCTCCGCGCCTAGCGCGGAAGTCCGGACACAGTGAACAAGGTGGACAGGGTGGACCTGATGGACGGTATGGACGGGGACACTTGGATCAAAGGGTCCACCCCCGGCCGCTTTGCGGCCACCCCCCCCAGGGACAAAAGACCGGAACGCGCTAATTCGGGGCCCTTACCTTGCGTTGGCGAGGGATGCGGGGCTGTTCAACCCCTTTCGAGGTCAGGTTTTTGCGCTATGGTCCCCGGGCAATAGGCGCTCCCGAAGATTTCGACAAGAGGGTGACCACGCGGGCCCGCCTGGTCCTGCACCGGAGAAGTAAACTCCTTCACAATCGTTCAGGCAGGCACGCCCATGTGGTCTACACCGTCCACAGGGTCCACATGGTCCCCCACGCCACCGCCCGCCGAGGCACTCGTTCCCATCCCGCCGCATGGGATATACTGGACGGTGGCGCCGGGTTCCGGCATCCAAGGGAGAACAGCGATGACAGCGGAGCGATGCATTCTCTTGATTGCGGCGTCGATGTTGATGAACGCCGCGGCAGTCCCGGCACAGGGCCAAACGACGGTGGTCGATGCGAACTCGCAACTGACCCTGGGCATGGACGGCAGAGCCTTGGCGGAATACCGGTACACGGGGGTGCCGTACAAGCCCTACGTTTCGGTGTTTCGCACGCCCGCCGGAATCAATGTCCTCCGGGACGCCCCCCATGATCATCTTCACCACCACGCCCTGATGTTTGCGATCGCAGTGGACGGCGTGGACTTCTGGCAGGAAGGAAACGCCCCGGGCCGGCAGGTGCACCGCGAGTTTCCGGATTCGGGCGACATGAACCCCCGGCAGGAGACCGTGGGATTCGTCGAGCGGCTTGACTGGCTCGGGCCGGAATCCGAAACGCCGCTTCTCCATGAAAAGCGCAGCGTGGAGATCTTCGATCCCAAGACCTTCGGCGCCTCTGTGATGACGTGGGAGACCGAACTGACCGTGCCGGAAGGCAAGGAATCCGCTGCCCTGACTGGCTCGCACTATTTCGGCCTGGGGATGCGGTTCCTGGAATCGATGGACAATGCCGGCGCCTTTTTCAACGCCGACAACGCACAGGGCGACTGGGTGCGCGGCGATGAGTACGTGGCGCGTTCGCGGTGGTGTGCGTATACCTCGATGGCGGACGGAAAACCGGTCACGGTGGCGATGTTCGATTCTCCAGACAACCCGCGCCATCCCGCCTGGTGGTTTACGATGAGCACGCCGTTCGACTATCTTTCCGCCACCCTGAACCTGTACCGCGAACCGATGGAAGTGAAGGCCGGGACGCCGCTCCGACTGCGGTACGGCGTAGTTCTTTGGGACGGCCACACCGACGCGGCGGGCATAGAGGAAATGTACCGGAAATGGCTGGCAGCCCGGGAGCCGGCTGGAAACCACTGAAGCAACGAGACGAGGGGGACATGGGCCCGTTTCCTGAACAGGAGGAACAGAACGTGGACAACAGCAGACAGACGTACAGGGGAACATCACTCAGCCGGCGGACATTCATCGGCCGGGGCGCCTCGCTCGCGGCGGGCATGGCAGTCGTGAGCGCGGGTCCGGCCATTGCCCAGGCGGCCGGAAGCGCCAGCGAGAAACTGGGGGTGGGCATCATCGGATGCGGCGGCCGCGGCATGGGCCATATGGGCACGTGGAAATGGCTCGGCGAGAACGGCGGCAACGTCGAAGTCGTCGCGGTGTGTGACGTGTACCGGCCTCGACTGGACCGGGCCGCGCTGGCGGCGGGGAGCGCGAAGAGCTACATGGATTACCGCGAGCTGCTCGCCGACCCGAACGTCGACCTCGTCAGTATCGCGACGCCTGACCACCATCACGGCAGGCAGGCCATCGACGCCATGCGCGCGGGGAAAGACGTGTATTGCGAGAAGCCCCTGACCCACTGGAGCCAGTTTGAGGTTGCCCGGGACCTTGCGCGAACCGCCCGCGAAACCGGCCGCGTGTTTCAGTTGGGTACGCAGGGCATGTCCGACCCGGCCTGGTGGCAGATGAGGGCGCTGGTCCAGGAAGGCCTTATCGGCCAGCCGCTTCATGCCGAGTGCGGCATCTTCCGCGTAGGCGACTGGGGTGAGCGCGGCATGCCCATTGACGATCCGGGCGCCACACCCGGCCCGGACCTGAACTGGGACGCCTTCCTCGGCGATCGTCCGAAACGGGACTTTGACGTCAGCCGGTTCTTCCGCTGGCGCATGTACGAGGACTATGCGGGCGGGCCGAGTACGGACCTGTATCCGCATTCGTATACGCCGGTGACCACGATGCTGGATCTGAAAGCGCCCGCGTATGCCGTGGGGACAGGCGGCATCTACCGGTACTCCCTGAGTGAAACGCAGAAGGAAAACCCCGACGAGAAAGTCGAGCGCGAAGTTCCGGACACCTTCAACATGCTGGTCGACTACCCGGGCGGGATCACCTGCGCGCTCCTGGGGACCCAGGGCAACGGCTACCAGGGCACGGGCGGGCGCGGTTCGGGCGCCAAAGTGCCGGTATTGCGCGGATGGGAAGGCTCGCTCACGATTCAGGGCAATGAAATCGTGTTCGAACCGTCGGATTCAAAAACCAAAGAGGCGCAGCGGTACCCCATCCAGGGCGAAGAGAACATGGGCGAGTACTTCCGCAAGTTCGTGGAATGCGTGCGCGCCGGCAACCCCGACACGCAGAGTCCGGCCGAGCGCGCTTACCACACGCAGACGGCCCTGATTATGGGCTATCTCGCGCTGCGAGAGGGGAAGACGGTCCGCTTCGATCCCGAGAAGGAAAAGCTGATTATCTAGCGCCGCGAATCACGTGTCCTGCGTTGCGCTGACCGAGACGGCAGCCGGGAAATCGTCGATCTCGATGTGCTTGCCTTCGCCGGCGGCTCCGCGGCCGATCGTGAACGCGTCAGCGAGAACCTCGCCCGCGATTTTGTCTTTGGACGCCGCCAGGACCGCGGCCAGCGCGCCGCTGTCTGTGGTGACCGCCACGGCGACGCGCGCGTCGTAGGCGAGGCCCTGGTCTTTTCGGATGTCCTGCACGCAGCGGATGAACTCGCGGACCCAGCCTTCCTGCCGGAGCTCTTCAGTGATCTCGGTGGAGATGACGGCGACCATATGGCGGCCCTGCGCGGCGGCAAATCCGTCTTTCGGGGTGAGCCGAACCTCGACATCGTCTCCCGCCAGTTCGACGGTCTCGCCGTCGAGGTCGAGGACGAGCGCGCCGTCCTGAAGTTGCGCGCACATGGCGGCGGTGTCGCCCTGTGCGAGGGCTTTACCGAGGGATTTGACCCTTTTCCCGAGGCGCGGTCCGAGCAGTTTGAAGTTGGGCTTGAGCTCGAACGAGACGTAGGCGTCGGGATTGTCGGTGAACGCGACGTCTTTGACGTTTATCTCGCTCTTGATGAGCTCGATGTGCTTTTCGAGTCCACGGCGCAGTTCATCGCTGCCGAGGACAAGCTCGCAGAGGCCCAGGGGTTGGCGGACCTTGATGTTGGCGGTGCGGCGCGCACTGAGCCCGAGGGTGACGGCTTCGCGTGCGGCGGCCATCTCGTCGAGCAGCTGCGTGTCGATGGCGGCCCGGACGGCGTTCGGATAGGCGGTGAGATGCACGCTTTCGGGCGCGCCGGGGAGGGGTTTGCACAGATTGCGCCACGTGACTTCTGAGAAGAACGGCACGAACGGCGCGGCCAACTGAGCCAGCTTCAAGAGGCACTCGTAGAGGGTCCAGTAGGCATCGGCCTTTTCGGCGGTCCATCCGCTGGCCCAGAACTGCTCGCGGCTGCGGCGCACGTACCAGTTTGAGAGACTTTCCACGAAAGCCTGAATGCTTCGCGCGGCGGGGTTGCAGCCGTAGGCTTCCATGGCCTCCCGGACATCGAGGATGCCGCGGTCGAGCTCATGGAGGATCCAGCGGTCGAGTTCGGCACGTTCGTCGCGGGGCCGGCAGGGCGCCTCTCCCCCATCGCCGGACGCGTTGGCGGGGTCGAGCCCCATGCATTCGAGAAAGGCCGCGGGAGCCGTCGAGGGATCGAAGCCATCGAGGTTGGCGTAGATGACAAAGAAACTGTAGACGTTGTACCAGCGAATCAGCAGTTCGCGCTGGGCCTCTTCGACGTTGCGCTCGGACAGACGACCCGTGCTGGTGGGCGGGTTCTTGGCGAAGAAACTCCAGCGGAGCGCGTCGGCGCTGAATTTGTCGAAGAGGAGCCTGGGTTCCTGGTAGTTCTTGAGGCGCTTGGAGAGTTTGAGGCCGTCTTCGCCCATGATGTGGCCGAGACAGATGCAGCTCTTGAACGGATGCGGGTATTCGGCCTTTTCCCTGCCGTGAACAATGGTGCTGATGACGAGGAGGGCGTTGAACCAGCCGCGGGTCTGGTCGATGGCCTCGCTGATGAAGTCGGCCGGAAATCGCCGGGCAAACTGTTCTTCGCTGCCGGGAAGATGGGGATAGCCCCATTGGGCGAACGGCATGCAGCCCGCGTCAAACCAGACGTCGATGACTTCCGGCACGCGGCGCATGCGCGCGGCGGGCTCTTTCGGGCTCTGGTAGGTGACCGCGTCGATGTAGGGTTTGTGGATCTTGAGGTGGTCGACCAGGCTGGGATTGGCGGCCTTGGCCTTTTCCCACACTTCGACGCCCTGGAGGCCGGGCTTGGCCATCAGTTCGGCATATGAGCCGACGGCTTCCATGTAGCCGGTTTTTTCGCAGACCCAGACGGGAAGCGGGGTGCCCCAGTATCGTTCGCGCGAGATGGCCCAATCGACGTTGTTTTCGAGGAAGTTGCCAAACCGGCCGTCGCGGATGTGTTCGGGCTGCCAGTAGATGCGCTGGTTGTTGGCGAGGAACTCGTCGCGGTACTGTGAGGTGCGGATGAACCAGCTCCGGCGCGCGTACTGGATCAGGGGATCGTCCTCGGCACGCGGGCAGAAGGGGTAGGCGTGCCGGTACTGCTCGTGTTTGATGATCGCGCCGTTTTCCTTGAGGAGCCGGGTGATGGCTTTGTCGGCGTCCTTGCAGAACTGCCCGGCAAAAGGGGTCTGGTCATACGGGTCGACATCGGTGACGCGTTCATCGAAGGTGCCGTCGGGCTTGACGTGGCACAGAAACCCGATGCCCTGTTCCTGGCAGACGCGGTAGTCGTCTTCCCCGAATGCGGGGGCGACGTGGACGATGCCGGTGCCGGTTTCGAGATCCACAAAATCGCCCGGGATGATCTCCCAGTACCTGGCGGCCTCGCGGCTGCCGTCGATCGTGGTGGGCGTGCCATAATTGAAGAGGGGCTCGTATTTGAGTCCGATGAGGTTCGAGGCATTGAACAGCTTCACAACGTTGGCGTGTTCGCCGAAATACCGTTCGACCAGGGGCAGGGCCAGGATGAGGAGTTCCTCCCCGGTCTCGGTGGTATGGCTGACGGCGGCGTATTCGATATCCGGTCCGACGGCCGCGGCGCAGTTGCTCGATAGGGTCCACGGGGTGGTGGTCCAGATGAGCAGGCTGGCGTTGGGGTTGTCGAGGCCCAGGGCTTTCCGGCTGGCCTTGGGAAGGCGCAGGCGGACGGTGATGGCGGGGTCGTCGGTGTCGCGGTAGCCTTCGCCGACTTCCCCGGCGGAGAGTGCGGTGCCGCCCTGGGCCCACCACCAGACGACCTTGTGCCCCTGGTAGAGGAGGCCCTTGTCGAAGAGCTGCTTGAGCGCCCACCAGACACTGTCGACGTAGCTCTGGTGATAGGTGACGTAGGCCTGTTCGAGGTCGACCCAGAACCCGATGCGATCGGTAAGTTCCTCCCATTCGCGCTGGTACCGGAATACCGATTCGATGCAGGTGCGGTTGAAGCGTTCGACGCCATAGTCCTCGATGGCGGCCTTGCCGCCGTCGATGATGCCGAGTTCCTTGCAGACTTCGATCTCGACCGGTAGACCGTGGGTGTCCCATCCGGCCTTGCGCTCGCAATAGTGGCCGGTCATGGTTTTGTAGCGGGGGAAAATGTCCTTGATCGTGCGGGTGAGGCAATGGCCGGGATGGGGCATACCGTTGGCGGTAGGCGGCCCTTCGTAGAACACGAATTCCGGCGCCCCGATGCGCGCCTCCAGGCTCTTCTGGTAGATGCGGTGTTCTTTCCAGAACCGGATGACGTCTTTCTCGGCTTCGGAGAAATTGAACTGGGACGGTACCGGCTCGAATGCATGGTCGCTCATAACAAAAACTATCCTTGCGTCGTGTGTCCGGGTCTATAGAAATGCGCCGACGGGCGCTTCAAGGCGGTAATTGGGTGATTATCCGGATTTTCGGGGGCGGTTTTCAAGTGGAGGGCGTGTGCGGTGGTCTTATGGGTCTTATACGTCCTATAGGTCCTATAGGTCCTATAGGCCACATCATTCCCATCGCCCCCATGAGCCTGATGGCCGGAGCGCTCCTCTTCCAGTCGGGCGTTTTGCTCACTGCGGGGGAAAAGGCTACCATGGGCTTCGACAGGCCGGGGATTCATTCAGGAAGGGAGAGACTGGGGATGCCGGTGTTTTGGTGGTGGAAGCGGGTGTGGGTGGGAATGGCGGCGCTGTGTGCAGCAGCCACGGCATTCAGTGCGGAGGTGCTGCTGCAGGTCGAGGATTTTGAGGGGCCGTGGCGGCGGCAGACCAACATCCCGGGCTATCTGGGCACGGGATTCTGCACGTCGAACGCCAATCCAAATGTCGCGGACACCGTGATGACCGGCACGGCGGCCATTCCGGAAGCGGGCCGGTACGCGGTATGGGTGCGGGCCTATACGTCGGAGAATTCGAAGCGGGCGCTTCGAGCGCACGTGAACGGCACGCCGCTGGAAACGACCCACACAGGCCAGCAGCGGCGCTGGATGTGGGAAAAGGCCGGAGAAATCGAGCTGCAACCGGGAGAGGCAGTCGTGGAGATCAGGGACGCGGACGACGGGTTCGAATCGGCGGATGCGGTGCTGCTCACAAACGATCGGGATGCGGACCCCGGCGCGACGGACCGGCGCTGGGAGGTGTTCGGCGGCCAGGCGCCGGAAGAGGCCGATGCGCTGCGGTTCATGATTGAGGCGTGTTGCGCGAAGGCGCGGCTGCGCAAGGACCCGAGAGACCTGGCGGCATGGGAAGAGCGCGCGCCGGGCGTGAGACAGGCTCTGGCGAACGCGCTCGGGCTGGACCCGATGCCGGAGAAGACGCCGTTGAACGCGCGGGTGACGGGCCGGGTGGAACGCGCGGACTATGCCGTCGAGAATGTGGTGTTCGAGAGCCGGCCGAACTTTCTGGTGACGGCGAACGTATACATTCCCCGGAACGCCTTGTTTCCGGCGCCGGCTGTGGTCGTGGTGCCGGGGCATGCGATGGAGGAGGGCAAGAATTACGGTCTGTACATGCGCGCGCAGATCGGCTTGGCCCGGATGGGCTGCATCGTGCTGGGCTACGACCCGATAGGCCAGGGCGAACGCAAACGGCCGGGATTTGACCATACCCTGGGCTACGGTTCGCTGCTGGTTGGAGAGACAAACGAGGGGATGATCGTCTGGGACACGATCCGGGCGGTGGATTACCTGCTGACGCGCGGGGACGTCGATCCCGCGCGCCTGGGGCTCACGGGCAATTCGGGCGGGGGTGAAAACACGTTTTACACGATGCCGCTGGAGGAGCGGTTTGCCGCGGCGGCCTCGTTCTGTTTCGTCTGTTCGTACGAGGACTGGATTCGGGACGGGGGCAATCACTGTATCTGCAACCACTTGCCGGGCATTCTGAATCACATGGAAGAGTTCGAGATCCTCGCGCTGAACGCGCCGCGTCCCTTCCTGTCAGGCAGCGGAGCCGAGGACGCGATCTTCCCGATCGACGGGGTGCGGCTCACCTGCGAGCGCGCGCGCCGCATCTACCGGATGCACGGGGCGGCGGAGCGGATGGTCAACATCGATGTGCCCCTGGGGCACGGCTGGTCGGATCCACTCCGGGAAGCGGGATACGGGTGGATGGGCAAATGGCTGCTCGGCCAGGGCGACGGCAGCCCCATTAAAGAAGACCCCTTCGAGGTCGAAGACCCGGCATCGCCGGACATGCTGTGTTTTGACGGCAACCAGATCCCGGAGGACTCGGAGACCGTGGTCACGTTGAACCGGAAACGCGCGGAAGCGCTGCGGGCGGCCTACAGCACCCCGCCCGCCGATACGGCGGGCTGGACACAGCAGGCGGACGCGATGCGCGAGGCCCTCTGGGGAGTGTTCGGGGGGCGGCCCGCCGATTTTGCCCCGGAGGCCCGCACCCTGGATACGTTTGACTGGAACGGGCGCCGTGTCGAAACGCTTGCGATTGCCACCGAACCGGGCATGACGGTGGCGGCGCTGCTGCTGCGCTCCGCCGC
>DDYW01000113.1:0-262 GCA_002348185.1 Candidatus Hydrogenedentes bacterium UBA2224
CCCAGGGCAACGCCCTGGGTTAGGTATCGTTAAATAGATACGCCCTGAAGGGGCAGCCCGAATCCAGAGAAGGCACGAAACAGGCCATGCCTCAATCGCGTTCTCAGATCCCCCCATATCGCAATCGAAATCGAGATCGAAATCGCCGTCCATGGCCCCCTATGCCGAAGATTTGATGAAAAGCACGCGTGAGAGTGGAACATAGCTTGCCCTTACAGGGCGAAACGCGTTGGGGGGTCGCTTCCCGGGGCGCCGTCACGCG
>DDYW01000113.1:271-15232 GCA_002348185.1 Candidatus Hydrogenedentes bacterium UBA2224
CCCCTTGCGGGGCTGCAAATCCGGTTTCTTTCTTGTAGCGCAGGCGTCTCGCCTGCATTCTTGTCTTCTGGTCGATGCAATGGACAAACCGCGGCATGAAAAGAGCAGAACCTCTTAAGCATCTTCGCCAGAATCTGTTTAGAGGACCTATATGGATAAAATCTCGAAGCCCACGCCGCGGGCATGCTCTGGGCCGGCCCCTGGCGCCCGGTCAATTGCCCTGTGCATCCACAGGCTTGACGACCGCGATCTTATCGCCAAGGCTGGCCACCAGATCCGGCAGATCGTAGGCGCGCAACGCCCCGTGGACGCAATTGGCCAACTGCAGGGTATGCTCTCTGGTGGTGACAATACTGGTCCAGGTTTCGAGGCTGCGTTCGAGCTGCACCGACGCAAAGAGGGCAGGCTCGAGCGCGGCCGCGTGCAACACGGCCGGCCCCGCTTCGCCCACGCCCACCGCCTGCACATTCCCGCCCACGGCGCGCGCGAGCATCAGCACCGATTCGGCCCGCATGCCCAGCAGCGACCGGTCAAGCTGGTACGCCAGGAAAAACTCCTTCCAGTTGGGGGAAAACCGCGTCGAGAATCCCCCCTTCGGGTCTTTGGCGCTGGTGGTCTCGCCCAGACCGGGCAGGTCCACGGCCACGACCGTGACGCCTTGTTTCACGAGCGCCTCGATGGCCCCGCCGGGCGCGGCTTCGGCCTGTTTCCCGCCGCCGTGCGCGTACAAGCGGATCACACCACCGGGCTGGGCCGGGACGAACCGCAATGCCGGCACCGCTATCCCGTCCGACGGCACAAACACCTGTTTCTCGATCCGGTACCCGCCGCGTTCGACGGTCCCAAGCGTCTCGACCGTGCATTCGGGCACCTGGTCAAGGGGGCGGATGTCCGCAATTTCGCGCACCCGCGCCAGGGCGGCCCCCGTGTCCCCTGACCACAGGGCCGCGCGGCCTGCGACATACCCCGCCTCGAGCTCCGCGTTGAGGTCATACACCGAACGCGCACCGTCCAGGAGAAGCACCTGTCCCCGCTCCGTGCACTGGGCCTCTTCGTCGGTGAGAATAACGCATTCCGCCTCGGTGAGCGGCGCGTTCAGTTCCAGCAGCCACCGGCGCATCCAGCGGGCGTTTCCGAGGCGCAAATTGACGGTCCACCCGTGTTCTTCGTCGGTTTCGACCAGGTCGACCCCTTCGGGCAAGCCCAGGCGCGTATAGACGCGTTTGGCCTGGCGAAAACTGTCCCAGGCGCCCTGGATGTCAAAAAAGTCCCGCGTCGCGCAGCACAGCAGCGTGGGTTTCGGCGCGCGCATGATGATGTAGTCCGCATGATCCATCCCGTGCGCGATCTGGCCGTGGATGTTCTGCTCGGCGTCCTGCGGCCCGATCGTGTCGGTCAGCCGCCGCAGGGAGGTGATGTAGCAGGACGGCGCGGCGCACTGGATCCGGTCGTCGAGCGCCATGAAATAGGCCGTCTGCGTGCCTCCCCCCGAATTCCCCGCGCACCCGATGCGCTTGGGATCGACGTCCTCGCGGCTCTGCAGGTAGTCGATGGCCCGCATGCCGTCCCAGATTTCGTACGTGGCGGCATTCAAGCCGAGGAGAATGCACCCCGCGCCCGCAAGCGTATGCTCGGTGGTGGTACCGTGCCTGGGTTTGCCTTCCTCCGACAGCACCTGGTACCGCTCGCCCTGCCCGAAGGGGTCAAAACAAAACGCCGCGACGCCGTTCCTCGCCATCAGGATCGAGCCCGCCTGGTAGGCCTCCGACGCTTTGCCGTTGGCGCTGTGACCGCACGGCACCAGCACTGCCGGGTACGGGCCCGGCGTCACGGGAAGGTGGAGCAACCCCGTCACGTGAAATCCCGGACGGCTCTCGAAAATGACCTTCTCGATGCGGTAGCCGTCGCGGTCAAGCACGGCCACCGTACGGGCATTCAACGGCGTGCGCGCGGGAAACCCGCCGAGCTGTTCCAGGAAGAACGCCTTGAGCTCCTGTTGATAGGCCGCCACATCGTCCACGGTCTTGAGCTGCTCGTAGCGGTCCTGGCGCCGGTCCAGGGCCGCGTCAACGTCACGCTGCAGGCTGGTGTACAGCATCTCGCCGGGCGCCGCTTGGCCCGGTTTCGGCTCAAGGACCGCGAGGTTCTCCTGCGCGCAGGCCGAAAACACCATCGCCATCATCGCCGCCGCCGCAATCATGTGTTTCATCAGTCAAGCCCCCCTTACGTGTGCTGCTCGTACGGCCATTGTAAGGAGGCGCGCCAGCGACATCAACGCATGGCCCGAAACACCGCCACGGCGGCGCGCCCGGATGCGGAATCACTCCGAACCCGTGGACGCGTCAGCCCACGTTCCATTCATCGTTCTGGACCGGGCTGAACAGGCGGCGCCGATCGGCTTCAGTCATCGTGGGCCGTCTCTGCAGCGCGGCCTCGATGTTGGGAAAGCGGTCAAACTTGAGACGCCGCAACGAGTGCGCGTGGATCAGGTGAAGATACAGCAGCAGCCGCGCCGTGCGGTACTGCCTCGGACTGCCGTACATCAGCACAATCCCGTGCTCCACGGCATGGCGGTACGGGTCGGACACGATGGCCGGTTTCGCGGCGTCGATCTCCGACCACGTAAACAGGTCGATGTCGCTGCCGGCCTGCTCGTGGTTCGACTGGCATTCGTATTCCTGGCCCAGGCGGTCGTACAACGCCACCAGGCGGTCCAGCCACCAGAAGATCGCGCGGTATCCTTCGTCTTCGATATCCACGGTGATCCGGGCGTCCTCGATCGTCGCGCTGGTTTGTTTGTAGAGGTACGCCAGCCGCTCTTCGTCTTCCTCGGGCACCATGCGCACCCGCGCCTTCTCCGACGCATCTCCAAAATTGAACTTCTCCAGGATCACGGGAATTGTGAACTTGGACCGGCCAAGCAGGCGCAGCTCCTGCAACAGCGGCACGGTGATCGACGCGCGTTCCAGCGCCTTCTCCAGGGAAGGTTCCGGCGCAAAAATGTCCGCGCGCAGCTCCACCCACAGATCGTGAAACAGGCGGACCAGGTCGCGGCCGCAGCCGTCCCCGTTCGCCAGGCAGGCCCGGGCCACGATCTCGTTAAGCCGCCGGCGCATCGCATGGCCATGACGCCGGAGCACGTTGTGCCCCGTCAAAAAACGCAGCACGATGATCCGGTCCAGCGCAAGCTCCGCGGTCTCTTCCCGAACGTGCCCCTGCGCCACCAGAACCTGCTGCCAGCGCTGGCACCATTCCCGGAGTTGACGGGCCACGTTGCTGCGCGGCGGCCGCCGCAGTTCCTCGAGCGAGCCGGCCGCTACCTCGGTGCGCCGCAGTGTTTCTTCCATCTCCCGCGCAAATTCCGCCGGCGTGTCCGCGCTCAACAGCAGCTCTTCGGTGAACGTGTCGTACAGATACGAGCGGAACAGGTCGGAGATCACCGCGTACTTTACGCGAAGCCCCTTCGTGACCGACACCAGCACGCGCGTCGCGTCGCAGAAATCCAGGCCCCGTTCCGCCAGCGCGCTCGGCGGCTCCAGGGAACCCGGCATCTGAAAATGCACCATCACCGACGGCCGGCCCTCGGCGCACAGCAAGTATGATCCCGACGTGGTATCCAGCACGCCCGCGGGACGGATCCCCTCGGCGTGGTCCCATTCCAGCAGCCGAAGAAACTCCTCCGCATAGCGGACTTGCCCGGCCTGCGGCGAATGGGCCAGCGATTCCCACCACGTCTCACACAATTGACGAATTTCGTGTCTGTATACCATGCTATGCGACACCTCTCCCCTTGCTCACGTTGTATCCGGCCGATTCGATACGCCGCCAGATCAGTTCATCCCGTCGCCCAAGAAGATCGACGCCCGTCGACAAAAACGGCGCCAGCTTCTCCGGCGACGCCGCCAACAGCTCCATAAAACGATCCGCCGTCATCATTTCAACGCTGTACGGACCCGGCACGCCGCGGCTCAGGCGCTCCGCGCCCGCCATCACAAACAGCGCTCTCGCGTGCGACTCGTCCAGCAGCGCCACAACGACGCCATGTTCCATTGCGGCAAACGCCCGCAACCGGTCGAAATCGTCCCCCGCCTTCACCACCAGCCCCTGCAATTCGGGAAACAACGGAAATTCCACATCCACCTGGTAATACGTGCGATTCCCTTCCACCCGCTTGAACAACAACCCCAGCCCCGACAGCCGTTCCAGTTCCCGCTGAACCGCCCGGATCGCCAGCCCCGTAGACTTCTCGATCTGCCGCTGGTAATACGCCCGGTACGGATCCAGCATGAACAGGCGAAGCACGATCGCACGCGCTGATGACGCAAACAGCATAGAAAGTGTCTTTTGCGAGATATTTTGACTACTTTTTAACGTCATCAATTATCCCTTGCCGCATTCCACCTGCGCGAGGGTCCCGTCAGATTCCCCACTGCATCTGCCCTTCATGCATCTTCAGTATACGAATCGTAGTCATAGATGTCAATAGCTAAATTTATAAAAACGAATATGGTTGAACTCTCTTCCATGAGCGGCAGTATCCTGCTCCATTTCGGATGTTCCTGACTGCAGCCTGCCCGGTCCGCTCCGGCCCCCACCGCGCGGTCACTGCCAGCCCGTATTCCTACATTCCGGTAGGCTTTGCCCCGTCCAAACCCTACACCCGGGAAACCCTGCCCGGCTCATGATGCCTCCGCACGCACGCAGCAAAAGCGGCTGAGCGCCTGTAAACAGGCCGTTTTCCGTGCCCGGCGCCCCCGCGCGGCCCTGCTGGCACGGACATTGCTCATCGGCTCCGGTCAAGGGACCGCACGTCGCGTCCACGCCCGCCCGGCACGCGTCGGGACCAAAGGATGGCCGCGGGGCGCCGCCCCGGAAACCCCACAGGGAAGGAACTACGGTGAAGAAGGTAGAAGCGATCATCAAACCCTTCAAACTCGAAGAAGTGAAGGAGACCCTGTCCGCCGTCGGCATCCAGGGCATCACCGTCACCGAAGTCAAGGGATTCGGACGGCAGAAAGGCCACAAGGAGCTCTATCGCGGGGCCGAATACGTGGTCGAGTTTCTCCCCAAGGTCAAGCTCGAGATCGTCGTCCCCGACGACAAGCTCGAAGGCGTGGTGAACGCCATCGTCAGAGCCGCTTCCACGGGGCGGATCGGCGACGGCAAGATCTTCGTGTCCAGCGTCGATGACGCCATCCGCATACGCACCGGCGAATCGGGCGCTCTCGCCATCGAGTGACACCGGACGCTGCCCGGTTCCGGGCACGGGTACCAAGGAGAAAACAGCCATGATACGGAACAGTCAACACACACGGGCGGCCCGGGCCATCGCAACAAGCGCGGGCGCCCTGGCCATCGCATCCGCGGCCGCGCACGCCGCGGCCGCCGAAGACCCTGTCGCGCCACTCGACCAGACCCAGGTCCTCCTCGACACGATGTGGGTCATGACCGCGGGATTCCTGGTTTTCTTCATGAACGCCGGATTCGCGCTTGTGGAATCCGGATTCTGCCGCTCCAAAAACGCGGTCAACATCCTCACCAAGAATTTCATCGTCGTGGCGATCGCCTCGCTCATGTTCTGGGCGACCGGGTTTGCACTCATGTACGGCGACGGGTCTGCGTTCATCGGCCTCCACGGGTTCTTCCTCACCGGCCCGGACAACAGCCCCCTCACGGACAGCACCGGCTACCAGGGCGTTTTCTCCGCCCTCGCCTGGACCGGCGTGCCCCTCGAAGCCAAATTCTTCTTCCAACTGGTGTTCGCCGCCACCGCCGCCACCATCGTCTCCGGCGCCGTCGCCGAACGCATCAAATTTCAGGCCTACATCCTCTTCGCCGCGCTCCTCGTCGCCGTCATGTATCCCGTGACCGGCCACTGGATCTGGGGCGGCGGATGGCTCGCCCGCCTCGGATTCCACGACTTTGCCGGGTCCACCGTGGTGCACAGCGTCGGCGGATGGGCCGCGTTGCTCGGCATTCTCTTCCTCGGCCCCCGCCTCGGCAAATACGGCAAAGACGGCAGCATCAACGCCATCCCCGGCCACAGCATGGCCCTCGCCACCCTCGGCGGACTCATCCTCTGGCTCGGATGGTTCGGGTTCAACCCCGGCAGCACCATGGCCGCCAGCACGGACATCGCGCGCATCGCCACGACCACCGCCATGGCTGCCGCCGCGGGCGTTGCCGCCGCCACCGCCTATGCCTGGATCCGTCTCGGCACCCCCGACCTCAGCATGATCGTCAACGGCGCCCTCGCCGGCCTCGTCGCGATCACCGCCCCCTGCGCCGTCGTCAGCATCACCGACAGCGTGATCATCGGGCTCATCGCCGGCGCCCTCGTCGTCGAATCCGTCATCACCTTCGACAAACTCCACATCGACGACCCCGTCGGCGCGACCTCCGTCCATCTTGTCAACGGCATCTGGGGCACCCTCGCCGTCGGATTCTTTGCCAACCCTTCCGTCCAGGACGGCGTGATCGGCCTGTTCCACGGCGGCGGATTCCGGCAACTCGGCCTGCAGCTCCTTGGCGTCGCCGCTGTCGGCGCGTTCACCGTCACGCTCTCCGCCGCGCTCTGGTACATCACCAGAGCCGTCCTTGGCCTGCGCGTCTCCCCCGACGAGGAATACATGGGACTCGACAAGAGCGAAATGGGGCTCGAAGCCTATCCGCCCGACGTCACCACCGGCGAATACACCCGCGCACGCGAGGCGTAGGGCACGCAGGCTGCTCGCCCGTGCCCGGCGGCGCGTCCTCATCCTCGGACCCGCCGGGCACGGGACACCACTCCCCGCCCCGCCCCCGGGAGCATGCCCGCGCTCACAATCCGACGTCCCCGGTTTGCGGGATTCTCCGCCCGAATGCTATACTCCCCCTTCGCTGCGGGCGGTTAGCTCAGTTGGTTAGAGCACCTGCTTTACACGCAGGGGGTCACAAGTTCGAGTCTTGTACCGCCCACCAGTTTTCCCCAATAAAAACGGGCTTTTCTGGCCCTGCGCCGCGCCAATCCGGGTAGGTGTCAACACGGGTGTCAACACGTTTGGTCGCGGTTTTGCATTCGGGGGGGTGACGATGGCTTCCATTTATAAACGCAAGAACGGCGTCTACTACGTCAAATTCAAGCAGGGCGGCCTGTGGCGTTACCGGAGCCTGCACACCAGGAACCGCCGCCAGGCCGATAAGGAGCTGGCCGAAATTGAGAACCGGCTGCGTGCCCAACCCACGGCCACGCCCCGGAAGGATATCACGTTCGCGGCCCTCAAGAAGCGCTATGTCGACTGGGCCACTACCCAACGCCGCCCCCAGACCATCGAGAGCCGGGAGCGGGCCCTGGAGCGGTTTCCGCTGCTCACAGGTATCGAGACCGTGGCCCGGGTACAACCGGACCACGTCGAGACCTTCAAACGGAAGTACCTGGAAGGCGCCGAGCCTTTGCGGAAAGCGGTCGGGCCGCGGACGGTGAATGAGGCCCTGGGGGCTCTGAGGGCGGTCGTGTACCGGGCCCAGCGCCAGAAATGGTATACCGGGCCAAACCCCTTCGCCCAGGTCGAAATGCTCCCGGAACCGAAGCGCCGGCCGGCCTGGCTCACCAAAGAACAGATTGAGGCGGTGCTCGAGGCGGCCGAGCTGCACGGTAGGAACGCGCATCTCTTCTTCGCCCAGGGTATCTATGCGGGTTTTCGGAAGGATGAGGCACTCAACGCCCGGTGGGAATGGTACGATTTCGAGGCGGGCCTCGTGCACGTCCAGGAAGGCTTTGGCTGGAAGCCCAAGACAGGCAACCGGACCCTTCCCCTGCATTCGAAGCTGCGGGCGATTCTTGGGCTTTACGGGCCGCCCAAAGATGGAAAGGGCTATCTGATCGCGCCCGAAAAGGGTTGGGGAAAGAACCGATACCGGTTTGAAATCCGCAAGACGTTTGACGCAGTGGCCACGGCCGCGAAGGTGGATGGATTGACTCCGCACGTGCTGAGGCACACCTTCGCTTCGCAGCTGGCCATGGCCGGGGTGAGCCTGTGGAAAATCAGTCAGTTTCTCGGGCATACAACGTTGCGCACGACCCAGATTTACGCGCATTTGAGGCCGGAGGGGGATGAGGATATAGACAGGTTCTAAGCAAGATGCGGAGGATTTAGAGACTATGCTTCAGCTGATCATCTTCACTCTCTTTCTGGGTAGTGATTCTGGGCTTCCTGCACAAGACGAGGCCATTATAGAGACTGCCCGCAAAGTAGGCCAAGCTGTTGTCCCTGTCGTGCTCCCGACTTCGAAGAGCGACCCGGAACCGAGAATTGTGGCAACGGCATTTTTCATCCACCCTGATGGATACCTCGCGACGGCACGACATGTCGGCGAGAAGAAGAACGAGAAAGGGGAAGCCGTCCGAGTTCCGGTTCACATTATGGTTAAGGGAGAGGTTCTTGAGTGCAAAGTGGTCTATCTCCCTGGCATTCCGGGAGTCCATACATGGGACATAGCTATCCTGCGGATCATCGAGGGCGACGGCCCGTTTCCGTGTCTGGATCTCCCTGATGATGAAGGAGTCAGTCTACCAACAGGGCATACGGTCTGCATAATGGGGTTTCCCGAACAGGGCGCTGAATATGAGTTCGCCGGGGCCTCGGCTCGCACTCCCATCTTGACCACGGGACGCGTCGCAGGTTGGTTCGGAACATCCTATAGGGGCAAGTACGCGGGCAAGCGGCTTGTGCTCGATATTACGGCAGCGCCGGGCAGTAGCGGAGCGCCAGTTCTTAACCCATACACTCAGGAAGTGGTGGGGGTAGTGAGCGAGGCGAAAATCAAGAACGTCTTTGTCCCGCGAGGGGAGAATGTGGTCGGAACTGATCGAATAGCGCTGGGAATCGTGGAAGCCGAGCCGGCCATGATATTGGCGAATGCACTTCGGAATGCCCAAGAGAAGCTGAAGTCAGAACTAGAGAGCGACGGGGCAACAACCGGAGAAGGCCAAGAGCAATGAGGCTCTATTCCACCGTCCCGGCCGCCAGATAGTTCTCATCGCAGTCGTAGAGGACCCACCCGGTGAAGCCCTGATTGCGCGCCTCGGCCGTCCGCGGCGGGATGCTCAATACCGTCAGCTTTCTCCCCCTGATGGCTTGTGGGGCCTCCTTTTTCCCCCATCTTGAGCCAAGGGATCGGCGCTCTCCCCATTCCACAACACCCCGGGGCGCGGGATCTTATAATAACTCGCATTATCTTGAGAGATCGACTCTGATCTGTCGGTGTTCTTCGGGTCTTTCACAAAGCGACCGAGAGCGGCCTCACAGTATTCCCTGACGAGCTCAATACACACCCAGCGCCGCTCAAGCCGCTCACACACTTCGCCCGTAACGCAACTCCCGGCGAAGGGATCAACTACGAGATCGCCGGGATCCGTCAGCATGCGAATGAAGTACTCTGGAAGCTCCGCGGGGTAGCGCGCAGGATGTGGGGAGAGTTTCTTCTCTTCGCAATAGCGAAGATAGAAGCTGTTGCTCTCGGTGTTTGGGATGGCGATGAGGTTTGGGGGGATGGCCGCCCCATTGTTCACCCGAAACTTGGTGCTTATGTCGTGGCCGGATGGACGCTTTTTGGCTTTGTAACCCTTTTCCAGAAGTTCCTTCATACTATCACTGTAGGGCTGCAAAACGCGCTTGTTTGAGGCCTTGGGCCAAGGTGTCTTTGAGAGCCACCAAACCGTGTTGACGGCGTCCTTCGTGCGGATACGACGCACAGTCACCCATTCGGCCGGCGTGGGCAGTTTGGACGGATTCCACCAATAGAAATCTTGAGCCAGGTGGAATCCATATTCCTCGCATAGCATGATGAGAAGCTTAAAGTGGTAGAGGCTACGGGTGGGGCAACCCTTGTTCCACGAGCCGCCAATGTCAAGCACGAAGCTGCCCGTCTCCCTAAGAATGCGGTGAAACTGCTCCGCAAATGGCTGGAACCACTCGATATACTGCTCCGCTTCAACATTCCCGTAATCCTTCTTTCTGACGAGGGCAAACGGCGGGCTCGTCATAATCAGATCGACGGAGGAATCCGGATAGTCACGCAGCACGTCGAGGCTGTCGGCTTGGATTATGCTTCCGTGCTTTGTTTTCTTGAATGGCTTATGTTTCGGTACCAGTTTCATTGAGAGATTACCAGTTTTTTGAGGTCCATAGCGTGCCGGGCCTCACGGTTGAATACTTCAACGATTGCTGCTGGCCGACCTTCGATGGAATCCAAGTCTCTACCGTCTACCATCACTATGCAAAGATTCGAATCTGCCATAATCTTATTCGAGTAGCGCCTGGCTTCCGCGCCTATGCCTCCGGTAGACACCATAACAATAACATTGCTCTTTAGGAAATGCGTCAGCCCAACTTCTTTAGCTACATCATCGAGCGCGACGCGTGTCGTATTCTTACACTGAACCTGCCAGCGCGAAAAAACCAGACGCGCGCTTTGAAAAATCACATCAACCTCTGCGCCTCCCGTGACCGTGCCGCGCAAACGGGTGGCGACATATGTTAAATCAACCAAGCGCATCAGCTTGAACGCCAGGGCCTCCAGAGCCAGCCCTCGTTTGTGCTTATCATCTGATGTGAGATCTGCTCGGATTTCCTGTAAAGACTTTCGAAGTAGGGACCTTAGGTCGGGGCTAGTTTGCTGTTCGATTTGAGAAAGGAGCGGCGTAACCAAATCCTCTTGGAGTTTCTCTGTCGCCGTCACTAGAAAGGGTTTGGCGCCTCGCCCCTCTTTCTTCGTGCCCCGCTCCAATGTGATATAACCTGCTGCTTCAAGGGGGTAGAGCACCTGCTTCGGTAGGTTCTTCTCATTAAACACGACGCCATAGGTGGCCGAGGCCAGCTTTTCAATGTCATTCGATGAATACTGGCCAACGCCACCGACGTTGGCTAACGCCTTGAGGTAAGCACGCTGCTCTGGAGAAAGCGAAGCCAGTATCCCGAATTCATCCACTCCGATGCCCAGGATTTCTTTGAGGCGCGTTTGATCCACGCGATAGCTCGATACAAATATCCCTGCGCGCTCAAGCCAGAGGCGCATCGTGCTCATGTGCTTTCCGCCGCGTGGTACGCATATGCCCCGCTCGTTGAGCCATTTACGCAAAGTGTTAAGGGTGATTTCCTCGGCTGCGGCCTGCATATCCAGAATACATTGAACGAAGTTCATCCCCTGTAGGGATTTCAGTATGTGCCGCGCGAAGGCGGCGTAGAGGGCACCCTCGTCATTCCTCAATGCATACAAGGACTTCCCGAATTCCGTGAGTGTCGTGTCTTTCGCCTCAATCAGGTCGTAGGCTCGCATAGAGAGCTTTGTGTTGTTTGCCAGTTTCTCCTTGTTGTATTTATTCGTTTTGTGACTAGAAAAGTACAACTCCTCGACGGCAGCCTCAAAGGCCTTCCAGTCTTCGCCAAATCGCTCAGCGAGATCAAGCACCGTAGCGAGGTCAATCTGATTTGGTGAAAATTCGCTTCCAAACGGAAGGTCACTTCTTGGCACGATGAGCCCCTTTTTCCAATGCCCGCAAGCTTCTATCGCCTAGTCCGGCAAATAGGGCTTCGCCCTGTTTCCCGCGGTCATTCGGCTGACCGTGGCATTTTAGCACAGCGGGCGCTTACGTTGGTTTGCGGACAATCCCCCAAAACGCCCCTAAGTGAATTCACGCCGGCATTTCTTCTGTTCCTTCCTTGGCCGTCATGGTGCTGGCGCAGGTTCAGCGAAGAGTAGGTTCCTTATTCCCTCCCCAGTTCGCCGTCGCAGGCAAGAGTTTCCTGTGGAAACCACCAGGCCTCGTCCTACGATTCTGTCGGGAGAGCCGCGGAATCTATCGCGCGTGATTCTCAGGCAATCCACGCCCTGGCCCCAAGACTTCTTCTCAAGGCAACATTCGAGAAATTCACGTGTCGCGCCGACAACAAGGTCGGCTACTTGGAGAAGAACAGAATGCTGCATTTTCGTGAAGAAAACTGCATCAGAGAAAGATAGTCGGCTCAATTTGCCGCAGGAGTATTCCACGGAGCCATCTGCGCTTTTTCCTCTTGCGTAAGCGCTGGCATATTCTTCGTCAAAGACCGAGGTCTGTCCTTTGTCTGGCCAATCCAAGACCACTTGAGCTCGTAAGGGCTTGTTCTCTTTCGCATGTAGCCCATAGCGCATAAGGCCGTTTGAGAAGGTGTATCGAGTTAATTCATTCTTCCGTTCTCTAAGCGTCCTTCTTCTTGGGCTATAGCCTTCAATGCAGCAGACGAGAAGGACGCAATCAGACTGGGCAAGACAGGAAAACACCTCTCGACGCCAATCGCGGCATGTTTCGAGCAGTCGATCATAGACTGGAGCCCTGTCCTTCCCGTGGTAGAGCTTCTTCAGATCCTTCAGGTTCCACTTTACGGGTGCAAACGAATGACCTCCGTATCGTGTCTTGATCGCTTCGATTTGCGCTTGCAGTTTGCCCTCACTTTCCGGCGGCACGATCAAGCCACCAAAAAGCAGAATATCGGGGATCTCGGCCTCCTTTATCCCGTTCAATTCGGAGTTATCCGCATACCACTTCATGGGCTCATTCCACTTTGGTGAGCATCGTGTGTCCTATTGAGCCAAAGTCATCTTCATACGATCTGCATAGCTTACGGGTGCCCCACCACCTCACGGGGTGCCCGAGGGCTCCGGGCGCGCTTTCGTCGGCGTCGCCATTTGTCTACAGTCTACCTTTTGCGAACTCCTCGTTCTTCTCGAAGTGCCATATCGTTACACTGACCTTGCCGTCGTAGCCGGTCTGAGTCTTGTAATCGCGTGCAAGCTGCAAAGCAATGACTTCGGCGTCTTTCTTCGTCGTGTACTTCTCCGGTGCCAATCTGACCCATATAGATGTATCGCTCCCGTTGGGATATTCGAAATACCTGACGGCGGTGTTCTTCAACGCCCATGACTGAAAGGCCTCTTTCGCCTCCTGAGAGAAGCTCCCAATCTTGACTTCGTCGGCGCCTTCCGCACGCGATGACGTTTCCTGTCCTACAGAATCCTCCCTCATGATATCCCCGGTCGTGTCGTATTGGCTTATCCAACCCCTCTTGCCTTGGTAGGAGACTTCGTACCATGTCACACTTCCAGGACGCCGCTTCGCACTTCGCGCTTCGAGATTATCTCGAGCCTTGTCTCTGGAGGTATCTTCGCGAGTGTTTTCGTTCCGTTTGGGGCCTCTCGCAAGTTGGACGTGACGCCTTTCTCAATACACGCGAATTCCTTGACCGCGCTTTGAGCTTCATTCCGCGCCGGAGCCTCCGGAGCTTTCGTTTCGTCTTGAGTTGTTTTAGGCTGTTCTTCTCTCTTCCGCTCGACTTCCTCGCGGGGCTTAATGGGGTCGGCCGACGATTCTTTCTTGAGATCTACCCTATCTCGATCTTGCTGAACGGCCGGCTTTACAGGCTGGGGGTCAATTACGCGAGGCGCAATGATGGCACCGAATATCATGAAGCCGAAGAACAGGAAAAGAAGCAGAAGAAGACATCCGCACCCCAAGCCGAAGCCCCACGTCACAGCTTTGTTGAGATCAGACAAATAGCCCCCTCTCCCCGAGGTCTTGACCTATAGCCCCGGCTCCCCGCGTTTGCGCCGCTCGATGTCGCGCTGGCGGCGTTCTTCGGCTTTTCGCTTTGCCTTTTCTTTCTCGCTCTCGGTTATTCTATCGAGACCTTCGCGGGCCTCGTAAGCCTCCGCGGTCAAGGGCTCCCCGCATACCGTGCAGTACATCGCCTTCGGGTCCGTGTTGAGATGCCCACACGCCTCACATTCCGTGCCCAGGGGCTCCCCGCAATTGCCACAAAAGAGAAGCGTCCGACCGTTGAGCTTTGCCGGCACCGACTCCCCGCAATGAGGACACTCTCGCGTTGATATGTCGGCTGCGGCCGGCTCCGGGCCTAGAGCCCTCCGAATGGCGTCGTAGTTATCGAGGCTCACATTTCCACCATCCCGGAAGCGCTCCACGGTGTTTCTGTGAACGCCGGCCCGCTCGGCCACTTCCTTAATCGCGCCGTGCCCCTTTCGTCGAAGGAAGAGGCTCAATTCTTGCCGAACTTGGTCCACGTTTTGTGCACACATGGAGGAAGTATCGCACCTAAGCTGTATATCTCCAAGCATTTACACCTCTCTTTCTAAAATATCGCAGAAGTTGTTGACAAATGTTGCAGTTGTGCGATACAATGTCGTTAGAGTTCGATAAAAGGAGGTGGTTTTGATGAGCTTTGCGACAAACCTTAACCGGCTCATGCGGGAGCGCGGATGGTCTACTTCGGCCCATCTGGTCGCGGCCCTGGCCGATAACGGCGTACACGCCACCACGTGGAGCGCGGACCGGTGGCTTGCCGGGACCAACGCCCCGCGGGCGCATCTCGTCCCCCACATCGCGAAGGCTTTGGGGGTCGAGCCCAACGAGCTTTTTGCGAATGCCCCTGAGCCGGTCGCATCGACAGTGAACGAGTGAACCATAGGTCAAGCCTGTCATTGGCCGAACCATTTTGGGATGACTGAACGAATGGACAGCCGACGTCAAGACAGCTACGTATTCCGCCGGTTGGCGAAAGCCTTTAAGGCGATGCTGGCCGACCGGCGCGAGGGCACGGGCGACCGCGAAGACGAGATGGCCGAGATGCTCCACGTTGCCAAGAGCTACATGAACAACATGGCGAACGGTCACGCGCCTATTCCCGCCGACATCCTCGCGACCGCGGTCCGCGAGTTTGGTGATTTTCGCCCGATGCAGGAAATGAACCGCCTTTGCGGGATGCTGGCCATCCCGTTTCCGGATGGGGACACCCTGGGTGAGCGCGATGCGCGGGCCCTGGTGGACCGGTTTCACGCGACCGCGGAGGCGTTTTTCGCGGCTCGTGACCCGAACGGCCCGGGCGGCTCGCAAACCACGCGGGACGAGGCGGCCGGTATCGAGGAGGCGGGGCG
>DDYW01000111.1 GCA_002348185.1 Candidatus Hydrogenedentes bacterium UBA2224
AAGGATGATCTTCTGAGTCCGCGCGTGTCATTGATCATCCCGCGCGGACTCAGAAGATCATCCTTCCTGGCTGATCGTGGTCCGCGCTCCCAATCACTTCCCTTTCGGCGCCGAGATGACCAGGTTATCCACCGCCAGCCGCGTGTCGTAAGACGCCAGCCCAATCCACTTTTTCGGATCGACCGGGATGGGATTAGTGCGGTCCCAGGCGTCGACCACCACCTTGCCGTCCACCCACAGCCGCAGGTGCACGGTGTGCCACTCGGCGACGATGTGGTGCTGCTGGCCGGGCACGATCGGCGACCACTCCGTGCGGGCGATGGGCTGGTTGTTTTTGTAGCAGACGCTGTCCTGGTTGAAGTAACGGGCGACGAACAGGCCGTACCCTTTCGCCGAGCTGCCGGTGTCGTCGGCGTTGAGGCGGAGGTAGATGTCGCCCACGCGGCCGTCCGCGCGGGGGAAGAGGGTCGCGTCGAATTCGATGCGCATCGGCCCGGCGGGGCAGGGGGCGAGGAGGATGGAGCGGTAATTGTCCGCCTTGCCGCCCGTCGCCACGAGTTGGCCGTCCACGATCCCCCACTCGCCCTCGCAAACGCGGAACGCCTTCATCGCCTCCATACCGTCGAAGGTGTATTGATGCAGCGGCTGCCAGGCTACTTTGGCGTCATGCTCCGCGCGGGCGCGCTCCAGGTACATGCGCTGTTCATCGGGATCAGGCACGACCTGAACCTGATCCGCGCCTCGGGACGATACGGCGAAGCCGATCATCAGGCCGCATACTGCCGCCAACACAAGCGCCAGCACAGCTATGAATTGTCGCATCGCTCACCTCCCGTTGTATTGCACCCGGTTCTCTCGCCCGCGGGCCACCTCTCCCCCAGCCCCTCCCCTACAAAGGGAGGGGGGTAACGGGCGGAAATGATGAAGACGGTTATCGTTTTTTAGCTTGCCCACGTCTTAGTACCTTAAACCGCAGGAACTGCGATTTAAGGAGTTGTTGGGTTGTGGGCGGAACTCGCACTAAGTTTTAAACGCTACTCAGTCTTCTCATCAGGGAAGCCTTCTCCCTCTCCCAGGCAAACCTGCTCCCCTCCCTTTGTAGGGGAGGGGCTGGGGAGAGGTGGCCCCCGGGCGAGAGAACCGGGTGCGTCGTTCCTTGCATTATAACAGAAACCCCCTCTTCACCCGGAAGAGGGGGCCCTGTCACCTGTTCCCTGTCACATGTCACCTACTTATTGTGCAGCTCCTGGATCAGCGCACGGCCGATTTCGTCGCGCTGGATCTGGTTGGTGCCTTCGTAGATCTGGGTGATCTTCGCGTCGCGCATGTACTTCTCGATGGGATACTCGCGCATGTAGCCGTGGCCGCCGTAGACCTGGATGGCGTTGGTGGTCACTTCCATGGCCACGTCGGAGGCGAAGCACTTGCTCATCGCGGCATACATGGTCGGGCGCACGTTCGGGTTGTTGTCGATGTAGCGGGCCGTCGCGTAGACCAGCGCGCGGGAGGCTTCTACCTTCATCGCCATGTCGGCGAGCATGAAGCGCAGGCCCTGGAAGCTGGAGACCGGCTGGCCGAACTGCTTGCGCTGCGAGGAGAACTCCACCGCGAGATCGAGCGCGCCGGCGGCGATGCCCACCGCCTGCGCGGCCACGCCCGGGCGGGACATGTCGAAGGTCTTCATCGCGGTGATGAAACCGGTGCCCTCGCGGCCCAGCAACTGGCTCTTCGGCACGCGGCAGTTCTGGAAGACCAGCTCGCGGGTGGCGCTGGCGCGGATGCCCAGCTTGTCTTCCTTCTTGCCGAAGTCGAAGCCCTCGGTGCCCTTCTCCACGATGAAGGCGGAGATGCCGCGGGCGCCCTTCTCCGGGTTCGTCACCGCGAACACGGTGTAGATGTCCGCCTCGCCGCCGTTGGTGATCCACTGCTTGGTGCCGTTGATGATGTAATCATCGCCGTCCTTCACCGCGCGGGTCGTCATGCCCGCCACGTTGGAGCCGGCGTTGGCCTCGGTCAACCCGAAGGCGGCCAGCTTTTTGCCGGCGGCGATGTCCGGCAGGTATTGTTCCTTCTGCTCTTCACTGGCGGAGACGATGATGGGGATGGTGCCCAGCCCGGTCGCGGCGAAGGCCAGCGAAATGCCGCCGCACGCCTTCGACAGCTCCTCGGTGACCAGCACCATGTTCATGATCGGGGAAGTGCCGCCCAGGCCGCCGTATTTTTCGTCGATATACACGCCGCACAGGTCCGCGGCGGCCAGCGCCTTGATGATGTCCCACGGGAAGATCTCTTCCCGGTCATACTCGGCCGCGACGGGGCGGATTTTCTTGTCGGCAATCTCGCGCGCACAGTCGCGAATGAATACTTGTTCTTCAGTCAGGCCGTAGTCGAGCATTCGGTGTCTCCAAGTGGGCGGCATGCCGCCCGTAGGTGAGGTAAATCGGATTCGCATTAGTATAGCGAATGCGGGTGGGAACGTCAAAATTTCGTGGCGAGGGGCGAGGGGCGAGTGATGCCGGGCAGGCTCTTGACGATTGAATACCGCTTCATCTTGCGAGGATAGCCCCTGCTCGACCACCGTAACGGGCGCTATGATCGTCTACCTTTTTTCGCTACCCGCCTTCCACCAGCACGCACCCCAGCGCGGGAATCGTGATCTTTTCCGATAAATCGACGCTGCGGCGGGAGAGTTTAGGCCCGGAGACATGCGCGGTCGCCTGCCCGCCCAACCGAGGATCGGCCAGTGTCACGGTGCGGTCGGCATCCGTCCAGTTCGCCAGCACCACGCCGTGGCGCCCGTCCGGGGCCGTCCACTCGGCATGGAAGACGGCGGGGATGCGCCAGACGCGGGTCTGCCACTCCCAGGTGACGGTGTCGATGTTGCTGACGTCCGCCGGCGGCTGCATGCGGCCAAAGACGAGGAAATCCTTGCCCGGGCCGCGGCGGAGGGCGGTGGCGGTGCGGATCATCTCCAGCGCGTGGTCGTTATTGCCTACCTTCGGCTCCCACGGCGCCCAGTTGCCGGTGTTCTTGTTCAGCAGCGTGCCGTCGCCGATCATCACCGCGCCGGGGATCTCGCCCCACACCAGGTTACAGGCGTTGCGGATGGGCAGGTGGTACGGCTCCGGCGACTCGCCCATGCCGCCCTGCATGATGATGCATTCGTGGTAGAGGTAATGGTAGAGCGGGATGGCGTTGCTGCCGAAGCCGGGCGGGTAGACGCGTACGTCGCATTCCTGGTAGCGCTGCAGGCACATCTCGTTGGCCGGCTGTTCGGTGGAGTGGATCACCTCGGTCTCGCCCAGCGCGGCGGCCTCCGCATGGAACTGGTCGATGATCTCCGCCATCACGTCGTGCATCCAGCGGCCGGGCACCGGCGCGTGCTCGTGATCCTCCGCGAAGCAGGGGAAGGTGGCGGCGCCGCAGTTCTGGTCGAAGAATTGGATCGACTCCAGCCCCCAGCCCAGCAGGCGGCGGACGAACTCCCGCGCGATTTTCCGCGTCTCCTCGACGCCCAGGCAGCAGGCGTAGCTGGGCCGCCAGGTGCGGTCCCAATACTCGTTCCACAGTGCGCCGGAGGGCTGGCGGCAGACGGTCTTTTGCCCGTCATGCTCGCGGAAGTAGGCTTCGCCGTCGTAGCCGTTCCACGCGTGCGCCATCACCCAGCGCGTGCCGTTGCAGAAGGAGCCCACGCGCCAGCCGCGCTCGCGCGCCATGCGGGTGAAATGCGTCACCGATTCGTCGCCGCCGATCGGCGGGAAGCAATCCGGGTACACCCACGACCCGCCGCGCTCCCAGCCCATGATGATGGCCGCCAGCGGCGACTCCACGCGCTCCGCGACCTGTTCCAGCAGCGGGATGATCTTCTCATACGGCAGAAATTCCTCGATGGGGTGCACCGGGCCGAAGTCGAGCACGCCCTGCGGGCGGACCGTGATATACGGCGGCGAGTCGAGCAGCCAGGCGGGGATGTCCGTCCGCCGGTGCAGCGGCGTCGCCCAATGCTGCTCCAGTGACCATGTGCGGTACAACTCCGCCGCCGCGTACCAGTCGCCGGTGAAGCTGCCGAGCAGCACCTCGTATTCCAGCGTGCGTGTCCCCTGCGGCCAGTCGCCTACGTGCGCCACCCCCAGCCGGATGCCCGGCTCACGGTGCAGCGCCTTGATCAGCTTCACATAGCCCGCCGTGTCGTTGCAGGCCAGGTACAGCCCGGCGCGGTCGTTGTAATAGGCGAGGAACTGCGCGAAGGTGCCGCCCGGGTAATGCAGCGAATCCCCATGCTCGGGGTGGAACTGCCAGGCGAAGGGGAAATCCGGCGACAGGTGGTCCGGTTCGGGATTGCGGATCAGGTCGCCCATGATCAGCGGCCGGAGAATCGCGCGCTCGCCTCCCAGATCGTAGGACGCCACCACGAAGGGGAACTGCACGTCCGTGATGCGCAGGCCGGCGCCGTTTTCCACGGTGATGCCCCAGCGGCTGAAGCGATCTTCCGCACTCGCCTGCACGGTGAAGGTGACGTGAACCTCCCGCCCGCCCAGCCGGCGGTAGCGGGCGATCAGCCCTGTCGCCTCGCCGGTCACTTCCACCGTCTCAGCCGTCCGCGAAGTGAGCTGGCGGTACGTGCCGTCCTCCAGATACTGGATCACGAAGGCCGGGTGCTCCGCCGCGGCGGCGATGAATTCCTGCTCCGGCGCGGCGTGGCTGCGCAGGGACACCAGCCGGCCTGTCGCGCGCTCGAAGCCCAGCGTGTCGCAGGCGGTGGTCAGGCGAATAAGGTCCATGTCATCCTCCGAAGAAAAAGGCAAAGGGCGAGTCTGCCCTTTGCCTTTTCAACTTGACTCCGGTATTTCCCTTCTCAGCTCTGCGGCGTCGGCTCCGGCTGCTTTTGTGGCGTCTTCTCCACGGTGGGCGGGGTGTTGCCGTAGGGATCGATGACCAGCATGCCGATCGGACGGGTGATGACGGGCTGCAGGTGTTCGCCGCGCTTAACGGCCTTGCGCGACGGGAAGGGATCCCAGCCGCCGAGCATGGCCATGCGCTCGCACCACGGGCAGGTGCCCAGCCCGAAGCGGTAAAAGTGCTGGGTATTGGCGCGGCACAGGCGCAGGTTGCTCTCCGCCAGGTCCAGCACCTGCTGCCAGGTGGCCGCGTGCGGGCGCAGCGACGGATTGGTGTGCCCGACCTCGAAGCATTGGCGCATCATCGCGCGCACGTCCGGGTGCATGACGCCGATGGGCGGCGCGGTCGGCATCGGCTCGTACGGCACGCTGCGGCTGATGGAGTAGGGGTAATAGTTCAGCGCGATGCGGTCGCCCAGCGGCAGCATTTCTTCGTCGCCCACCACGCGCCCGGCGAAGGGGTGGGTGCCTTCCATCAGCAGCAGGAAGATCATCACCGCCAACCCGAAGGCGTCGTGCTCCGGCGTGCGATCGATCTCGCGGAAGCGCACGTTCTGCAGTTCGGGCGGCGTAAATTCCGGCTTGCCCACCGGACAGCGGAAGGTGGTGGCGCCCAGCGGCACCTGGAAGGAGTCGGTATCCACCAGCGTCACCAGCGCCGACTCGCTGACCAGGATATTGGACTCGTTGACATCGCCCACCACGTACCCCGTCGCGTGCAGCGCGTTGAAGGCGGAGGCCAGGTTGCGCGCGGTGCGGATCAGGTAGCGGTAATGGAACAGCGGGCACAACTGCCGGCGCGTCTTCGGATTGTAATATTCGAAGATCGAGTGGGTATGCGGGATGCGCGGCATGATGAAGCCCAGGCAGCGCGGCTCGTCCTCGTAGCTGAACAGGCGGTCGATGGGCCAGGCGATGGAGACGTGCCCGCTGCCCGCCATCGGGTCAAGGGGCGGGTTGGCAATCATCGCGGCCAGCTTGTCCCCGCGCTCGGGCGTCGGCTTATGGTAGACCTTGGCGATGATGGAGTCATCGCCGTCCACGGCGTAGAGATACGCCTCGCCTCCCAGCGCCAGCGGCGGGGTGCGCAGCGTGATCAGTTTTCCGTTCCGTTCAAGTCGTAACAACATATCTCTTTACCGTGACTCAACCTGTTCTTTGTCTGCCGGGCGCTCGGTGGATGCGTGCTGGGCTTCCGACACGTGATGCAGCGCGCCCAGCACCAGCGTCAGGTCATCGTCGGCGCGCTCGCGGATGCGGTCGGACGCCAGGAAATCGCGCAATTGCTGTTCCGCATCGTGTAAATCGTCGCTCTCGTGCAGGAACTGCAGCAACGGATTGAAGAAGGCGGGATGCGGGATGCCCTCCGGCATCTTCAGGGCCAGCCGCTGCAGGCCATCGGAGATGACGCCGACGCCGGTCACCTCGCCGCGCCATAACCCGAATTGCACGGCCTTCAGATAATCCGGGGAGGTGAAAAAGATCGTCTCGTTGATGTATTCGCCGGTCTGCGGCGTGGTCACCATGACGGGATCGCTTTTCCCGTTCATGATGATCGCCGCGCCGTCCCCCACCTGGGCGGCCACCGCCAATTGCGGCGTGGCTACCAGCACGATGAGGGTCGTCGCCAGTTCACGGAGATTGACTTTTCGCTTGCTGGCCGCCCCAACCACCGAGTCGTGCGCCGTCTGCAGCGCGGCGATGAGCATGTCGCGCCAGTCATTATCGTCCTGCGGCCAATCGCCCTTCAGCAGCTCCGCAACCCAGTCGACCACCGCGAGGGCGGCGCGGGCGGAACCCAACTGCGACAGCGCCGCCGATCCGGCGCCGTCCGCCACCGCAACGACGACAGCCCCGCCGGGCAAAGCGCGCCAGACGTGGCTGTCCTGACAGGGTGTCCCTTGTTTGATGTGCGCGACCCCGCGCGCCGACACGCCGACCACATGCCAGTGGTGCTGGGGGGCGACCTCAGTCGTCTGCCCCATACGCTACACCTCCGGAGACGGGGGCGGCAGCGGCACCTGAGAGTGGACGACTTGCTGCGTGGAACGGGAGAGCCACACGAACAACTCGACGAAGTTCAGGCCTTCCAGGTAGACGGGCGGACGCACGGAAATCTCGCGCAGCTTCTCGATATACGCCCCCTTGACGGCCACCGAGAAGAACGCGACGCGCTTGCCCCCCTCCGCCTCATGCAGGCGGCGGATGGCATTTTCAATGGTGCCGTCCGGCTCGCCTTTGGGCTTCCCGTCGGTGATCATGAAGATCCACGGGCGATAATAGGGTACGCCGTGCGCCTTGTAGACCGATTTCCGCGACTCGAGCAGGTCGAGCGAGGTGAGGATACCGGTGCCCATCGGCGTCAGGCCGCCAGCCTTCAGCGTGGGCGGGGTAAAGGCATCCACCGGCAGGAAGTCGTGGATCACCTTCACGTCGCCGCCGAAACTGATGGTCGCCACCTCAACGCGCCGCGCCGCCAGCGGGTCCTTCACCAGGTCGTCGTGAAAGGCCAGCAACCCCTGGTTCAGCGCGTTGATCGCTTCACCGCGCATCGATTTGGAGGTGTCCAGCAACAGGACACACGGGCATCGTGGCTCGGGATTTTCTGCGAATTCTACCGCTTCGTCAACTCGTATCGTGTCCGCCATGATACCTCCTTTCCATATTCTGGGCCGTTCTTGCGATAACCGCTGCCACATTTTACCTCCGGCCCTTATTGTCGCACCTAAATCTTTAGGTTCGACGCAACTGCGGCCTTCCCTTCTCCTTTTGCCCATTTTCGCGGCAAATCCGTGAAAAATATACCCCAAACAACCCGGCTTATACCTGTGGAACGCATTCATTGCTCAATTTTCCCCCTAACAGGTTAGAGGATTGGTCAGACCGCCGGACCGGCGAAGGCCGGCTGCCGATCTTCCCGCACGGCGCCACCTGGCGGAGATTGACCTGGAATGCGCTCTTCAGCACCGGCAGTGCGACGGTCAGCGCGCTGGCGTCCAGGGGCGCCATGACCAGAACGGTGATGATTGCCGTCAGCCGCAACCGGTGACGGGGATGTGCCGGGACATGGGGTGGAGCCATCGGGGAAAGTTTGCGACATCCGCACGGTGTGTCCGCAACACGGCACTCCGGCAGACAGGGCCCGTGGGCGGTATCACATGCGAACGGGACTGCCGGCATACAGCCGGCAGTCCCGTCATCCTGGCGTCAGGCAGCAAAAGCTGCCGCCGGGTTCAGCGCATTCACCCTCTGAGCTGCGCATAATGCGAGGTAATGCGGCTCACGTAATTCTGCGTCTCGCGGAACGGCGGGATGCCGCCGTACCGGCGAACGTTGCCCGGGCCGGCGTTATACGCCGCCAGCGCGAGCCGGGTGTTGCCGCCATGGGTGTTCAGCATTTCATCGAGATAACGCACCGTGCCTTCCACGTTCTGCGTGATGTCGAACGAGTTCCGGACACCCAGCGAGCGGGCGGTAGCCGGCATCAACTGCCCCAGCCCCCGCGCCCCGGCCGGAGAGACGGCCCGCGGGTCGAAGCGCGATTCCTGCGCCATCACCGCGAAGACCAGCCGCGGGTCCACGTTATATTTATTGCTCTTTTCCAGCAGTCGCTGGGCGATCTTCTCCGCGATGGGCCGCTCGATATCCCCGTTGACGCGCTGGATGCGATTCGCGTAAATCGCGACCTTTTCGCTCACTTGCGCCTTGGCGCGCGCCGGGGCCTTCTTCACGGCGATCTTGGGTGTCTTTACCTGCGGCGCCGACTGCTGCGCCTGGGCCACGATAACCTTCGGCGGAATGGCTTGCGTGAACTGCTGGGTCAGCGTCGACCCATTCGTGCTCGGGACCAATCCACCTGACGGCGTCTCGGTGATCTCATGCAGCGTGGCCCCCGCTTCCGGCACGCGCGCCAGCACGTGCAGCTTGTTGCCCACCACAATATCCGGATCGTTCAACTCGGACTTCACGGGCACCACCTGCCCCGAATCGAGCTGCAGCAGATAGCCGGCCGAAGTATGGATTAACGAGGTGACATTATTGGTGATGCCCGTGACCGTGCCCTGCACCTCGATTACCTTGCCGGCAAGCTCGGGAAACTGGGCCGTCAGCGGTTGATCAGTTTTCTGCATCACAATCTCATGTTTCGCCCGTGTCATCAGGTAGTCCGCCTGGGTCGACGCGGAAACCGGCAATACCGTCGCCATGCCGGCTCCCAGCAGGGTGCCCAGACTCAATAAACGTCGTAATCTCACGAAAAAATGTTCTCCTTTGGAAAAGAATTTCCGCCGGATGCTGTCGCCCGCGTCGGCGAACAATCCGGGGATCGATGCGGGAATATGCGTGGGCAGTCGTACCCGATCATGCACGAAATGCGAAGTCATTCGACTTTGACTGATGCCTCACATTCCGTATGGTTCGGTACTGCGCCCGTTTTTTCGACAGCGAGCACGAAGGTTCGTGCTGATCCTGCCGGCGCGGCGTGAGCCGGATTCCCGCAGGGCCCATGCATCCATTATGATATGGTTTGACATTCACGCGCCGATGGAGCGGATGTCGCAAGGCCCACATCATAACATATCTAATTAACTTAGCAAAATTATAGTGAATTGAAACCAGGTTTGCCGCAAAAATTTACTGAATTTCAGACGATCCCTGCCATGTCGTTCAGCCTGATGAGAGTGTGCGTTCAGGAAGACGCAACGGATGATGCCAGAGGAGTACGCATCCAGACTTCCCACCGTCCATTCGTCCAATCTTCCTTTCGAAACGAGACGGTCCGGTGCTGCCTGCCGGAAGGGGAGATGCGTGCCCGCGCGGTGCGGGGAAAACTGCCCCCTCTTGCCAATCCGCATTTCGCCTGTTATGCTGCAGATATCACCATCGCGCCCGCGGTCGGACCCGCGGCATGGTGGGCAACAGGTCGTGGGCGAGAGAGAGGAGACTCCGGGGAATGAGCCATGCACGCGCCGGGTTCACACTGATCGAGATTCTGGTGGTGGTGGCCATCATCGCCGTGCTGGCCGCCCTCCTGCTGCCGGTGCTCTCCAAAGCGCAGGAAAAATCCCGCCAGACCACCTGCCTCAGCAATCAGCGCCAGCTCTTCATCGCCTTCGATGGTGCGACGATAGACAATCAGGATACCTTCCCCGGCTCCGTCGGCACGGAGGACGGCAGTGTGTGGCGCAAGGAGCTCGCACCCCAGATGAAATCGACGAAGATCTGGCGTTGCCCGAGCGCAAAGAGCGAGCAGGGCGACACGGATTACGGTCTCAACGTCAACCTCTGCGGCCAGTCACGCGCCGCCATGCGCGATCCGGTGAGAACGCTGGTCTTCGCCGATGCGAACGGCCCGTTGATCCAGACGGGCGGGGAGATCGATGCGAAACGCCACAACGATGGCTACATCGCTGCGTTTGGCGACGGCCACGTCGAATCCGCCGGAACGATGCGCGACGCGAAAGTGATCTTTCAAAATGGGGATGAAGGCGAGTTCCTCTGTTTCGGTGCCGATTACACGCAGGTCACGTTCTCAGCCAATGCGAGCGCGAAGGGACAGGGCGGCGGGTTCACCGAAGGCGAGGTGGTGTTGCTGACCAATGGCGCGGAAACCGTGCTGACCCCGAAGGTGACCGTCTCCGGCGGCGATACCGCGCCGACCACGGGGCTCATCCCCGGCGTGTCGCCGCTGTCCATCGCCCCCGGGAACTCGCGCGCCTTCACCCTCCAGTGCCGCACATCGGGGGGCGTGAAGGTCGAGACCACGTATACCTTCGGCGAATACCCCGATGTCGTGACATTCAACGTCCGGGAACGAATCATCGTGCCGGGGCTCTAACCCGGACTCTTCACAAAGCGCTTGTAGCCGCATCCCTTTACGGGTGCGCAAGCGCTTTGTGAAGAATCCGGACGAACGATTACTGCAGGAGCATCATCATGGATGTCAGCCAGACCCCGGCGCGCAGCCGGATCCAGTGGAACCTGTCCTTTCCGGTATTGATGAAGGAAATGCGGTCGCGCATGCGGGGCATCCGCGCCCCGATTCTGCTCTTCATCACCACCGGGCTGACGATCCTCGTCGGGCTGCTGATCGTGGGCATGCAGTGGGGTTCCTATGCCGACGGCCCGTATGGCACCTACGGCAACATGGCGGACATCGGCAAGTCGCTCTTTATCGGACTGGTCATCCTGGAAGGCATCCTCTGCAGCCTGATCGCCCCCGCCCTCACCGCGGGCGCCGTCTCCATCGAGCGCGAGCAGCAGACCCTCGAGCTGCTGCTGCTCACCCGCCTCTCCTGCACGAACATCATCCTCGGCAAGCTGCTGTCGTCGCTCGGATTCCTGGTGGTGGTGCTGCTCTGCTCGCTGCCGGTGTGGGCCATCTCCTTCCTGCTCGGCGGCGTCGACCTGTCACAGTTCTTCTGGTCGCTGGCGATGATTTTTGTCAGCGTCACCCTCTTCGGCGCCATCGCCCTCTATTGCTCCACGCGCTTCGCGAAAACGGCCACCGCGGTGGCGGTGGCCTACTGTTTCTGCATCCTCTGGCTGGCCATCGTCCCCATCTTTTTCGCGCTGTTCATGGGCATTTACGGGTACGGGTCGTCATCCTTTACCGATCTGGCCGCGTCGAACTGGAAGGATGTCCCCTTCGTCGTCTTTGCCTTCGGCAGCTCAGCCGTGCTCGCCCTGATCCCAACGGCCGTCCTCTCCATCCTCATCGGCCTGGTCTTCCGCCACGCGTTGTCGCGCGCAGCGAACGTGGTGCTGTGGGCCGGCATCACCGCCATCGGCATGGTGGCGCTGGTCTCCTACCCCGCCACCGTCGGCGACCTGGTGCAATCCTCCGACGGGTTGCTGCTGATGCTCGGCAACCCGGTGGTAGCCGTTGCCGCGATCATCGAGCCGTCCGGGTTCAGCCGCCAGATCTCCTCGCCGTTCTTCGAAAAACATTTCGTCGCCCTCACCGCCGGCATCACGCTCTTCTTCGCCCTGCTGGTCGTCGTGCAATCGGTGCAGGAGATGAAGCGCCTGCGCAACGGCCCGCCGGACCTGAAGGTGAAGCAGCGCCCGCGCAAAGTCCGCGCCGCCTCGCTGCCACCCGCGCCGGTCGCG
>DDYW01000116.1 GCA_002348185.1 Candidatus Hydrogenedentes bacterium UBA2224
CAAGGCGTTACGGTGATGAAGCCGGGCGCCGGCGCCAAGGTGAGCGCGGTCGCCAAGGCCGTCGCTGACACCAAGGAAGAACGCATCACCGATGTGCCGGTCAGCGGAGCATCTCCGGACGACGGCGTCGAGGAAATCGGCAGCGAAGACCTCGAGGCGGGCGACGAAGAAGAATAAACACCGGGTTCGAGCGGACTCCCGGGACTCGAGGAAGGCGCGCAACGGGGCTTCGAGGCGGAGGTCCGTTGTGTGCACCGAATCTCCGGGCATAGGGGGAGGAGATGGCCATCTCGTACAACGCTTTATGGCGGGCGCGCCCGGTTCGCGTTGCGGATGCGGCGCTGAACCCGGGGAGGCGGCATGCCTGATGACCCGGCCTCCGGGCCTACTCACGACCCCGTGGCGGCCGGCGCACCCATGGCCCGCCCGCGTTCTCTGAAGCGCCTGGCCATTCGCGGGTCCGTCTGGACCTTTGCCGGGTACGGCATCACGCAGGTCATTCGCCTCGGCGGCAACATCATTCTCACCAGCCTGCTCTTTCGCGAAGCCTTCGGCCTGATGGTGATGATCAACATCTACCTTCAGGGGCTCGCGATGCTGACCGACCTCGGCATCGCGCCCAGCATCGTGCAGAATCCAAAGGCCGAAGATCCGGAATTCCTGCGCACGGCCTGGACCCTTCAACTGCTGCGCGGACTCGGCCTCTGGCTGGGCGCCCTCGCGTTCACGCTTCCCGCCGCCTGGTATTTCAATCAACCCGCGCTGCGCGTGTTTTTGCCCGTCGCGGGCCTGAACCTGTTGATCGTCAGCCTCGACTCCACAAACCTCCATCTGCTGCACCGCCACGTGAACGTGCCCCTGCAGACGCTGCTCTCCGTCATCACCCAGGTCGCGGGACTGATTGTGAGTGTGACCGGCGCGCTGGTCTGGCGGGTATACGCGGAATTCCGCACCCTCAGTGCCATGCTCGAGGCGTTCTCCACAGGCGGCGACTGGCGCCACGTCCAGTTCGACGAATCGTTCTACTGGATGGGCGTCTGGGCGCTGGTCGCCGGAACCCTCGTGGGCATGGTGTTTCATACCCTGCTCACCTATCAGATTCCGGGCCCGCGAATGGGTTTCGCATGGCGAAAAGAGTACGCCCACCAGCTTATCCACTTCGGAAAATGGATCTTTGTGAGCTCCCTACTGACCTTCCTGGCCAACAACCTCGACCGCACGGTCCTCGCGCGGTTCCTCGATATCGGCATGCTCGGGGTCTATGGCATTGCCTACATGTTTGCCAGCTCGATTGTGGGATTGCTGCGGAGCCTGTCCAACAGCGTCCTGTTCCCTGTCTACGCGGAGATGGCTCGCGAGCGGCCCGAGGCGTTGCGCAAACGCTCCACGCATGTCCGTCTGCTGCTCATGGCCGTCACTCTGCCCGTGCTCTGGGGAATGGTGCTGGTCGGGCCGGAGTTTATAAAGTTTGTGTACCAGCCGGAGTACTGGGACGCGGGCTATTTGCTGCAATTGCTGGCATGCGGCTCGATCCTGTCGGGCATGGCCGCACCGGTCGAGGTCGTCTTCCTGGCCGTGGGCGACTCGTTCCGGCACTTTCTGACGATGCTCAGCCGTTCGGCGACGCTGCTGCTGGCCATGGCCATTGGCGGCTATCTGAACGGCAGCGCCGGCATCATCTGGGGTGTGGTGCTCGCGCCCGCGCTCCAGTATCCATTCCTGTCCGCTCTGGGCCGGAAATACGGGGTCTGGGTGCCCTGGCTCGATGCCCTGGGCGTGGTGGTCTCGGCGCTTGTGCTCGCGGCCGGGCTCTGGTGCAAGCGCCTCATCCTGGGGTAGACGCGCCATGCGCGGCATGGACGCCCCGCGGTTTTTGCGCGGATTGCAGACAGACCCCTACAATGGAGCCGGGAAGACGGGTGCGCCGGAGGGCGTGCCGGTAGCTAACGGCAAAGGGCGTAGCGATGCTGGTCATGCCTGAGGGCAACAGTCTGGTGCCTATCGTATTGCTGGGATGGATCCCGGTGATATTCATCCTTTTCGCCCTGCTGCCCGGCCGGCGGGCCGCGCTGATCGCTTTCCTGGGCGGATGGATGTTTCTTCCCAACGCCGGGTTCCAGCTTCAGTACTTCCCCGAATACAACAAAGCAACAGCCACCTGCGTCGGCATTTTCGCGGCCGCGCTGGTCTTCGATACCCACCGGTTCCGGAAGTTCCGCCTGTGCTGGATAGACCTGTTCCCGTTGGTTCTCGCCGTGGTGCCCTTCTTTTCGTCCCTCTCGAACGGGCTCGGGGCCTACGACGGCCTCTCCGCCATGACGAGCGCTTTCGCCGCCTGGGTGCTTCCCTATCTCGTCGGCCGCCTGTATTTCACCGACCTCCAGGGCATGCGGGAACTGATCCTGGGATTCTTCATCGCGGGACTGATCTATCTCCCGTTCTGCCTCTGGGAGATGCGCATGAGCCCCAACCTGCATCACCACATCTACGGGTTCAATCCCAGCGCCTTCATTCAAGCCTACCGGGGCGGCGGCTACCGGCCCGTGGTCTTCATGCGGCATGGACTCATGACGGCCATGTTTATGGGCATGAGCACGCTCTGCGGCTGCGCCCTCTGGTTCTCCGGCGCGAAAAAGACCTTCATGAATCTGCCGATCGCGTTGCCCGTCGGCGCCCTCGCGCTGACGACCCTGCTGAGCCGGTCCGCGGGCGCCCAGGCGCTGATGCTGGCCGGCATCGGCGCGCTGCTTTTCATGCGCTATGCCAGGAACCCTCTCCCCATCGTAGCCGTCGCGTTGTTCGTCGTCGCCTATGTCGTGATCCGGGGCGGCGGCCTGTGGGACGGCCAGGGCCTGATCCGCCTCGCCGATGATGTGTTCGGCGCGGAACGCGCACGCTCGCTCGATACGCGCGTCATCAACGAGAATGCCCTCTCCGCCAAGGCGCGCCAGCGGTTCCTGCTCGGCTGGGGCGGATGGGGACGCAACCGTGTAAAGGACGATTTAGGACGCGACGCAAGCATCACGGACGGGCTCTGGGTGATCATTTTCGGCACCAATGGGGCTATCGGCATTGCCGCGTTCCTCGCCACCATGCTCGTGCCTGCCGTGGTGCTCACCAGCCGGGTCCCGCCACGTTTCTGGATGCATCCTTCCGCGGCGGCCGCTACCGTGGCCGCGCTGATCTGTTGCCTCTGGGTGGTGGACTGTATCCCGAATTCTATGTTCAACCCGATTTACATGGTTACCGCCGGCGGCCTGGCCGGGTTCCGCAAGGTCCGGGTGTTCTTGCGGCAGCCTGCCCGGAATCTCCAGCGGCCGGACGGCCTTGCCGCGGCAAACCGCCCCGCGTAGCGCGAAAGGATGAATCGATTGGCTCGTATCCGTGTGTTGGTCATTGCTGAGGCCGCCAATCCCGAGTGGGTCAGCGTACCGCTCGTGGGATGGTCGCTGGCCCAAGCCTTGCGCGCACGCTTCGACGTCCATCTGGTCACCCAGATCAGAAACGCCGCCGCCATTCGTGCCGTCGGTCTGGAAGAGGGGCTCGATTTCACGGCCATCGATTCCGAGCGGGTCGCACGCCCGCTCTACCGCGTTTCCACGTTTCTGCGGGGCGGCAGCGGCGGCGGGTTCACGATCGGGGTGGTGTTCCAGGTGCCCGCCTACTACTACTTCGAACACCTGGTCTGGAAGAAGTTCCGCACGCGCATCCAGGATGGCGAGTTCGACGTGGTCCACCGCGTCACGCCACTCACGCCGACGTTTCCGAGCGTGCTCGCGAAGAAATGCGCGCGCGCGGACGTGCCCTTCGTGTGGGGGCCCATCAACGGCGGCGTGCCCTGGCCCCGGGAGTTCGATGCCGTTCGCCGCAAAGAGCGGGAATGGCTCACTTACGTGCGCGGCGCCTACAAACTCCTCCCCGCATACCGCGCGACGCGGACGTATGCCGCGGCCATCCTCACCGGCTCCCGCGACACCCTGGCGCAGATGCCCGCAATCCACCACAGCAAATGCATCTATCTTCCGGAAAACGGCATCTGGCCGGAACGCTTCTCCGAGCAGGCCGAAGCGCCCGCCGGAATGCCGCTGCGCGTGGCTTTTGTGGGCCGGCTCGTGCCCCTCAAAGGCGTGGACATGCTCCTCGAAGCCGCCGCCCCGCTCGTCAAGGAAGGGTAACTTATCGTGGACATCCTGGGCGACGGGCCCGAGATGCCCCGATTGCGCGAGATGGTGACGTGCCTGGACGTTCCGGACGGAGTCTGCCTGCACGGATGGATACCGCACGAGCAATTGCAGGGCCATCTCACGCGGTGCCACCTCTTCGGGTTTCCGAGCGTGCGTGAATTCGGCGGTGGCGTGGTTCTGGAAGCTATGGCGCTCGGACTGGTTCCCATCGTCGTGGACTATGCAGGACCCGGGGAACTGGTCACGGCTGACACGGGGTACAAGGTGCCGATGGGCCGGCGCGAGGAGATCGTGCGGGGTTTTCGCGACGTCCTGCAGGCCATTTGCGCGGAACCGGAGCAGCTCCGCGCTCGGGGCGAGCGCGCCAGAAACCGGGTCATGACGCTGTTTACATGGGAGCAGAAAGCCGCGCAGATCGGTGAGGTCTACGAGTGGGTGCTTGGCCACAGAACGGCCAGGCCCGATTTCGGCATCAACTAGCCGGGGCGTTCGCGAGCGAGTTACACGAAAGCGGACAGGAAATCAGTGCTCTTGGATGACGATATCTGCATCATCTGCGCCAGGAATTACCACTACTGATAGTCACTGCTGGCAAGGCTGTGGCTTAACTGCCACGCCCGGTCCCCTTCATCGTATCGCAGCCATCGCGAAATTAAATCGCCCCATTTGACCGGGCACTGCAGCGATTCCCAGGCCCGATTTGATTGCTGCGACAGGGATGCATAAAGGGCAGGCTCGCGCTGTAACCTTCGAATTGCATTAGCCAGACTGGCGGGATCGCCTGCCCGAAAAATCAACGCGCTTTGTTCATGAGCGATTCTGCCTGTGAACATCGGATGATCTGAAGCAATGAGTGGCGTGCGAGCGCACAGAGCATCGTAGATGGTCATGGGCAGCCCCTCCGGATACTCATGTCTGCTTGGCACGAGGACTGCGTCATGTTCGTGCATTAACGCAACGACTTGGGGATGGGGAACGCGGTGGGTGATGAAGTGAATCAGTTCCCATGCTCCGCATTGTCTGGCCAGAGTGGCGAACTCGTCCGAGGGCGATGTTCCCGCCAATACTGTCAGACAGGTCTCTTCTGGTGAGCCGCGCAGCAAGCCAATGGCCTCGATGCAATCCCCCAAGCCTTTAGCCCTGGATAGATGGCCGACGTAGATGGCTTTGAATGGGCTGGCACCGGGCTTGATCTTGGGGGCATAGCCGTCTGGTGTGATCGAAGACGGCCAATCCCACGGAATGATCTTCACCGGATCAACACCAATGCGTGCAAGATCGCGCGACGAATTGATGTTATGATTAGCGACCCACGGAAATGAATCTGTATTCAAGACGCGGCTCAAATGCCTGTAATCAAAATACCGGCGAATCCCACCTCGTGGAAAACTGTCGGCAAACAAAGGAAGAGTTCGTGTCTCGCGTTTCGACAACCATCGAAGTAGGCCCGTAAGTGGCGTTGCGACGATCGTGTGCGTTGGCTCCAGGTTCGTGAGCAAATTTCGAAGCCGACGCTCGCCACCAGTCTCCCGGATGCGCATACCTATCGCGTGAACTCCATTCGATAGGATCTTGTCGTAAGCGTTGGCGTTCAGACAAACCACTGTAACGGGCCCGAGTTCCTGATTCAGGCGGGCAACATACTCAACGGAGTACTTCTGCGCGAAATACGTCTCCTCGCCTCCGGCCTCAAAGCGCTCGACCGCTTCGCCATAATCCCCGTACTGTACAAAAATGATCCGCATGAAGTCCTCTTTAGGAGCCACACAATTCACTCAATGAGCAGATGGCATCACGCCATCTACTGCAACTGAAGGCTCGCCACTTTCATCAACACCTTTGCCGCAATTGCCCTTCCATGGCTTGGCTATCTTTCCTTACTACGATCTTGGTTACGCCATTCGGCTCGATGATACAGGTTGGACGCCGACTGAAATACATACCGCGGACCGAGCGTTGCAGCCAAGATTAAAGCGCGGCGCATGGATAGTGTTTGCACCGGTCAACAACGGGAAAATAGAGAACTGTTCGCTTTCGCTCAACGTTCAAAAACGACGGATCCACTCTTCGAACGCGTCCAGACCCACCTCCACCTTCTCTCGAGCAGTCTTGAAGGCAGACTGAACCTCCACATCAGCAAGCACAACGGGATTGTTCAGGAACTGTTCTATTGTCTCTTGGGAAAGTTCATTAACTGAAAATATGGGTATGCTAATAAGACCGATATCTTTAAGCATGTCGCGTACTTTGTTTGTGCCGGATTCCACTTGAAACTGGAGTATGCGTCGATTGCCATTTAGTAATGCGATTATTGTGGTGTGGAGACGGCAGGAAACAATAGCCTCCCGGATATGCTCAAACGGTTCATACATTCCGTCATCCCCGAATATCCTCGTGTGTGGTATGCGCGGAGTTCCATACCCTTCCTCCGCCATTTCGGGTCCCAGCGGTTTCTCAATACGAACGAAGTCGACGGTTTCATGCAATTCTGCTATCCATCGTACTATGCCCCGTAAACGCTCCAGATATTCGTCTGTGGCACCCTCCTGGGGAATGCGCAATGCAACTGCCAAGCCGGGGAGATGATCCGAGTCGCGAGGTGTATTTCTCCATACGATATCCATTGAGGTAATCACGTTCTTTGCTCCCGATGCAAGTGCGCACGCCGCGGAGGCGGAAGTCCGCGCCACGATGAGCTCACAGGAAGCGACGGATTCTCTGACGGTTGCGTTCTCCAATGCCTTTTTTTCTATCGAATGGAAGATAATCGCGCGGTGTTTGGTATTTGGATACAGTCTGAACACATCGGTTTTACAGTAGGTATGGTTTATGCGTCCCCCGGGACCCTCTATCACAGCATCCCATTTGTAGTCAACAAAAGCTGGAATCCTGTACCCTCTGTTCAGATTTGTCCTGAGAAGCTCCACCATTTTTCGTGGAAGGCTAACACTGCTCGCCATACAGAGTTCAGGGAATTCGGCGATTAGTTTATGACAATACTGTACATCCATTAACGGGACTGGATCCAATGCAAACTGGACCTCATTCAGAATTCCCCTTTCGCGCAGAGCTGAAAAGAAGGCGAAGTGGTGGGGATAATCAGTATTACCATGAACTCCTTTGTATGCTACCAGAGGCATGGCCGTTGTCCCTGTGTAAGGCCCCATATACATCCGTATGGGGACAGTGCTTCCTTGCGTTGGTGTCTTAGTGCTCCTGCACCCATTCACGAGATTCGATTATGTGATCACAAAAACGATATTGTCAATCCCCTGTCGAAGGTCCAAGTATTGAGATTCGCGCGGTTGGGGCCGTAACGTTGCCGGTCGGTTACGGATGGTGAGGTCTAGCGGTTACCCCCGGGAATAATGTGCACCTGCGGTAGGTCCGAAGGCATGTACACACGCTGTATATAGGGGTCCGGCGCCTGAGTGCCGAAAAGGGGTTGTTTTGGAGGGTCTTACGGCGCGAATGCGCATTGCGGTGGCAAAGAATTGCCATTCTGCCAGAATTCGCCTTGCTCAAGTTCCCTCGGGAACCACATTCCAAGATCGCTTAAGAAGTCCCAAACGCACAAGACATGATTTCTGGCGGATTTAGGGTGTGAATGTACCACGAATTGAATGGAAAGCCTCTGGCATGTCTTTTGCGTAACGAAAGCAACATTTGGATGCAGCGGTCTCTTGTGACGTGGTATAGTCAGGTCTGCTCTTCGGGGCAACGTGAATCACCTTAGCAAAGATTGTGAACAATGACAAAGTCAATTCGCTTCGGTTGCGCGTGTGCTGCGCTTTTCGCAATTTCGACAGGTGCGAATGCTCTGTCAGCAGTTATCGAGGTGAATAAACCGGCATGGGTTACGGACCAACAGCCGGCAGAATACACCCGGTATTACGCTCCGCTCGCGGTGTTCTTTGAAGGATGGAAATCCGAGCCACGCGACGAAATTGTCGAATACACATGGGATTTTGGCGATGGTAGCGAGCCGTTTCGGGGTTTTAACGCCGCTCATGTATACGAACAGCCTGGAGATTACACGGCTACCCTCACAGTTACGGACTTAAGTGAGCGCTCTGTCTCCATGACCGTTGATGTCGAGGTTTGGGAGCGCAACGGTACGAAGTACTACGTAGATTCGGTCTTGGGCAACGACGCCAACGCGGGCACCAGCCCTGGCACAGGCGCGTGGAGAACGGCGACCCATGCGTTTGAAGGAATTGCTGCGTCCCGTTACAAGCCGGGTGATGAAATCCTCTTCAAACGGGGGCAGACGTTTGAGTTTGTCAGCAATTCCGTGGTGATTCCTCATTGGCCCAAGGGAGGGTATGTGTTTCGAGCCTATGGCACGGGAGACAAACCAATCATCAAAGCCGCAGATCCGGGTGGTGGGTTCTTCTTCAAGGTGCAAGGAGTGGGCCTTCAGTTTGTCTCGTTTGTCGACCTCACGTTTGACTGTGCCCCGGCGAACGGTGACCTTGTGTACTTTTTGTTTGGACCAGGGGGCGGGACGACGATTCTCTTTCTTCGGGTTGATCTTGTGAACCCCGCCTATGGTTGGGTTTGGGCGCAGTATCTGGACGGCCCGGAACAGGTGTCTGGGTTCTTTCTCGTGGATTGCACAAGCACAGGTAGTATTGATAACTATCAGCTAGGGGGATGCACGGAAGTTCACGTGGGTGGAGGGGGGCGGCGGTGGGCTCTTCTCAACAACAATTTTGATACAGCGTACAACCATGTCGCTTATACTTATACACTCATAAGTGCTGTGATCGATGGCAACACATTTAATCGCCCTGCTTTTGGGAGGACCGCGTTCCGCAATACAGGAAGCGCCACCGAATCTTCAAATTTATGGGTAAGCAATAATCTATTTAAAGGATGGATAGATCCACAAACGGACGGCAGGGCACATAACGGAGGCGGCACCCGGTACAACTACCTTCTAGTGAACTTCGGTCCGAATGACGTGGGAGCAAAGTATGGGACGTGCTTGGTCTTTGAGAACAATGTAGTCCAGGATGCAGAGGCCTTGATGAATCTGGGCGGTTGGGAGCATACAATTGTCCGTAACAACACGTTTACGACTGTTGACCCTTCGAATGTGGAGAAGTTTCACATTGGCCACAATTACAACTGGGTAACACGTCCCTGCTATGACGTGCAAGTAATTGAAAATGTCTTTGAATGCACGGGGACCCTCCGACAAGGATTCACTTCGGCAATGATTGCCCTTTGGGAATACACCAATGTCGAATACGAAGGACGGACTTCCCATCAAGATATCGTAATTGGGCGGAATGTTTTCAGAACAAGCGATGCCAACGTCAAGTTCATCTCCGTTCCCCCAGACGAAGCCCAGTACGCCGGGCTGGTCTCGGAAAACAACCTGATCTATTGTTCGAATGCCACCGCGCCGCTGTTTACCCGCCGGACGGCGACGCCGACCTTCTACACCCTCCCGCAGTGGCGGCTGTTGACGGGCAATGACCAGGCCACGCAGGTCCACACCAACCCCAACTTGCCGGTGCCGGGCTGGGCCAAGGCGCCCGCGGCCGACGAGACCAGCCCGATCCCCGTGGCGTACGATCGGGTGGAAGTCACCAGCGGGGCGGGCTTGCGCGAAGTACGGCTCTGGGCGCGCCTCAACGACGGCGCCTGGACGGATACGGGTATGCGGGCTTCCGGCACCTCGGGGGCGTTTTCGTATCCCGCGACCGGCGGCGCCGGCCGCTACCATTTCGCCACCCAGGCCGTGGACACGGCGGGCAACGCCTCGCTCGCGCCGATCGGGCCGGGCGCGGCGGTCACGTATTACACCGGCGGCGCGCCGACCGACACCACCGCGCCCAACCCGGGCGTGCTGACGGCCCCGGCGTCCACCTCGGTGAGCCCGATTGCCGTGTCCTACTCGGGCGCGGCCGACGAACCGGACGGCAGCGGACTGAAATCCGTGGAACTCTGGGTCAAAAAGGCGTCCGTGGGCGAGTGGGGCCCAACGGGATTGAAACAGACCGGCGCTTCGGGCTCGTTCAGCTATGCCGTGAGCGCGCCGGGCGCCGAAACGTATTATTTCGCGATTTGCGCCGAGGACAACGTGGGCAACGTCTCGCCCCTTCCCTCGGGCGACGGCCAGGCGGCGACCGTCTTCAGCGACGTGCCCAAAGACACGATCGCGCCCACCACGGGGTCATTGAACGTCCCGGCCGTCACGAAAACATCGCCCATCAGCATTGCGTATTCCGGGGTGCTGGATGAAGGTGGAAGCGGCCTCAAACGGGTCGTCTTGTGGGCCAAGGTGAACGGGGGCTCGTGGCTCAGCACCGGCCTGGCCAGCACTCAGGCCGCGGGTAGTTTCGCGTACTCGCCCGCCGCGGGCGACGGGCCTTACGAGTTTGCCCTCCGCGCGGAGGACAACGCCGGCAATCTGTCGCCCGTGCCTTCCGGCGCCGGCGCGCCGTGCCTGTTCGATGCCACGCCTCCGGCCGCGGGTACGTTGACCGCGCCGCAATACACGAAAGCCACGCCCATCAAGGTCTCCTACAGCGGCGTGTCGGACGGGGATGGCAGCGGGCTCAAAAAAGTCTATTTCTGGTTCCGCAAAGACGGGGGGGCCTGGCAGAATTCGAACCTGACCCTGACGTCGGCGTCGGGCTCCTTCAACAGCAGCCCCGGCCAGAATGGAACCTACGAATATGCCCTGCGCGTGGAAGACAACGCGGGCAACCTCTCGCCGCTTCCCGCCGGTGCGGGGCAGGCCGTCACGGTCTATGACACCGTGCTTCCCGCGCTCGGTTCCCTGGCCGCGCCTCCCCAGGAAAACGCGCCGCCGATCTCCGTCACGTACAGCGGCGTCCAGGACGACCGGAGCGGCGTGAAAACGGTGTATCTGTGGTTCAAAAAGGGCAAGGACAAATGGCAGGATTCCGGGCTTGCGTCGGCCGCTGCCGCGGGGTCGTTCCCTTTCAATGGCATGACCGGCGATGACACCTACTACTTTGCCCTGCGCGTGGAAGACAACGCCGGCAACATCACGGCGGTGCCCTCACGCGACGGGGACGCCAGCACCGTCTACGACACGCGGTTCAGCCCTGGAACCGCCTCTTCACCGCAATACGCCACGGCGGCGCCCATCACGGTCACGTATTCCGGCGCGCGGGCTGACGGCAGCGCCATCACGTCCGTCCGGCTGTGGTACAAGAAGGGGCTGTCCGGAACCTGGACCAACAGCGGCCTCACATCTTCCGGCGAATCCGGCCAGTTCGCCTTCACCGGGCTCTCCGGCGACGATACGTACTGTTTCGCGACGCAGGCCGAGAATACCCAGGGCGCCCTGACCCCCGCCCCGCAATCGGGCGACGGCGACACGCAGACCATCTATGACACCACCCCGCCCAATCCGGGCAATATGGCCTCGCCGCAGTATTCCCGCCAGGCGCCCATCACGCTCACGTATACCGGCGCCAGCGATGCCGGCAGCGGCCTCAAGCAGGTCCGCCTCTGGTTCAAGAAGGGCTATGGCGGCGCGTGGCAGGACAGCGGACTGCGCAGCGCCGAGCCGGACGGCTCGTTTACGTTCAGCCAGATGACGGGCGATGATGCCTATTTCTTTTTCCTGCAAGCCGAAGACAACGCGGGCCAGGTATCGTCTGCGCCCAGCGATGCGCTAGTGTTCGGGGGAGGGTGATCAGGTCCCGGGACGATGGGATGGGGAGGACCAGGCCCCGCTGCTCCGCGCAGCGGGGCCTTCCGTATGTTCGGGCCCGGCATTTTGTGCCGTGGTCTCGCCGGCGCGAAAACAATGTGTTGGCATGCGGGATTCGCTACAATGAGGCCGCGGGCCCGAGAGCCTCGTGAACGGCCCTCTTTCGCCCGTCTACAACCGCTTACCCAGGGAGTCAGCAGCACCATGAACCTCATACGTCCGATTTTCATTCTTGCAGTCCTGTGGATGTTCGCGGCAGGCGCGGCGATGTCCGCACAGACCGCTTTTCCTCCCCTGCCGGAGAAGGCCCCGGGAACGCACACCGGCCTCGACGCCACCGCGCACGCGGGCGCGCACTCCTTCACGCTCGGGGACCCCGTCGTGGGCTGCACATACTTCTACTGGTACGACGTGGAATCGGGCGCGCACATCACCAATGGGGATGGTTCCGATGCGTTGACCACCCACCCCGCGGATATGACCGATCTCAGCTACCGGAGCGCGTCGTGGCACCGGACGCAGATGGAAGACATGCTCGATGCCGGCATCGATTTTCTGATGCCCGTGTTCTGGGGTGTGCCGGGCCAGTATGACGGCTGGAGTTTCGCGGGATTGCCCCCCCTGGTCGAGGCCCACAACGCCCTGCTTGCCGAAGGCAAGCAGCCGCCTCGCATTGGCATGTTCTTTGACACCAGCATTCTGCGCTTCAACGCGTACGGGAACGGGGGCGAAACGTACCACGTCGATCTCACGACCGTGTTCGGCCGGCAATGGCTCTACACCTGCATCCGCGATTTCTTCAGCCTGATTCCCCCGGAGAAGTGGGCGCGGGTCGATGGGAAACCCATCCTCTTTCTGTATGCCGGCTCGTTTGCCAGCGCGCAGACGCCCGAACAGTTTCAGGACGTGCGCGCCTGGTTTCAGCGGGATTTTGGCTGCCAGCCGTTCATCGTAAAGATGCGGGACTGGCAGGGCGAGGCCGACGCACAGTACCAGTGGGGCGGCGCCATCCAGCTCATGCTCGACAAGCAGGTGGCCGCGCTTGGCCCCGGCTACGATCACAGCGCCGTGCCCGGACGGGAGCCCCTGGTCGTCGATCGCGAGTATGGCAGGCACTATGCCAGCCACTGGCTGCGCATCCTGCGCATGCCCGTCGATCTGAGGCCGTGGATGGTTCACGTCGAAACCTGGAACGAATGGCACGAAGGCACCGACATCGCCGAATCGCGCGAGTACGGTCGCCTCTTCATTGTGCTCACCCGGGTGTTCTCGGACATGTGGCACGCCAAACAGCTCCTGAACCCCGTGGGCCCGTTCATCGATGCCCGCTCCGTGGCGTGGGAAGGCGGAGCCGACAACGGCATCGCCGTCCGGCAGAGCAACGGCGACGGCGCCTGGCGCACGATCGACGCCGACGGGCGAAACGGGGTGGTTTCCCACAAAAACGCGGAGACACCGGATAACCGCTACCTCTATTTCGATGTCGATGACGGGTTTGCCCTGATCCTCAACGGCGGCGCGGCCTCTGTCGAGGTCACCTACCGGGATTCCGGCTGTGAGACCTTCGCCATCGAATACGACAGCACCGATCTGGAGAGCGGGCCTGTCAGTGGTTCCTTCCGTCACGGCGGCGATGTCGCGCTCGGGCAGACAGACGCATGGAATACCGCGACCTTTGACCTCGAAGAGTGCCGCTTCGACAACCGGGCCAATGGCGCCGATTTCCGGTTGGCCGTCCGGGGAGGCGAAAAGGAACTCGCCGTGTGCAGGGTGGCCGTTACCCGGAAGTAGGGTCAACGCAGCCCGGCGCGTTGTCCACCAGGTGCGCCACGCGTTCCACCGAACGTTCAAGAGGACCGTCGCCCGGCACCACCAGGTCGGCGCAGGCCCGCGTGGGCAGCACATACCGCTCGGCCATCGGCCGGACGAATCGCTCGAATTGCTCGCGGACCTGCGCCTCGCTCCGGCCCCGCTCCACACGGTCCCGGACAATTCGCCGCGCTAGACAGCGTTCGGCCGGCAACTCGACGTACACCCGCGCCGCGGCCAGGCGTCGCAGGGCATCCGGCCACAGGGCGAAGAGCCCTTCCACCATCACTATGGGCCGCGGTTCGAGCCGAATACGCTCTTTCGCGCGGGTATGAGTGGTGTAGTCGTAAATGGGCCGCTCGACGGCGTTCCCCGCGATGACCTCCGCAAGCTGGTCCGTCAGCAACGCCCAATCAATGGCTTCCGGCGCATCGAAATTGCATCGCATCCGCTCTTCCATGGGCAGGTGCGCCTGATCGCGGTAATACGCGTCGATGGGGAGCACGGCGGTGTTCTCCGGCTCCCAAAAGGCCCGCAGGGCCTCCACCAGGGTGGATTTTCCCGAGCAGGAGGGTCCCCCTATGGCTACGACGGCAACGGAGGCGCGCATTGATCGAATCCCGGTGCTTGCGTCATGCTTATCCATAATGCCCTGAGTATACAGGGCGATTCTTCCCTTTTCTCGGATACATGAGAGGAATGAACGCCGGGGCGTGTCGGACCAGGGGCTGTGGCGGGTGAACCGATGGAGGGGCCGGCAAAAATGTCTGCGAACCACGCGCGTCTACGGCAAGGGGCCGCCGCTTGCCTGCTTGCCGCCCTGTCCATCTGCGCGGCTGCGGCGAGTGCCGCGGATTCCCTGCCGCTGACGTGCCTCGATCGGGCAACGCGCGCTCCTGTCCCTGGCGCGAAGGTGGCTGCTGCCGTCGACACCTCTTTGACCTATTACGTGAGCGATGCCCGGGGGATGTGCGCCGTTCCGTTGCCCGAAGGCGGGCCCCGCTCGCTGATCACCCTGGCCGTCACGGCCGACGGCTACGTCCCCGTGGTGTGGGAGTGGCGCGCGGGTGTCCGGCCGGTTCCCGCCGAACATACCGTGCTTCTCGAACCCGGCACGGCCATTGGCGGCGCTGTACTCGATGCCGGGGAAGAACCCGTCCGCGGCGCGACCGTCCTCATCACACTGCCGGTAACCGAGAACGCCGGGAACCAGGTTCTGGTCCGCGACCACGCCGTACAGACCGGCGACGACGGCGCCTGGCGCTGCGGAATCGTGCCCGCCGAACTGACTCGGGTATACGTGCGGGTCGAGGCCCCGGAACGCTCGGTGCAACAGAATTTCCTGTACGGCGAGGGCGGCCGCCCGCTCGCGCCGTTGCGCGATTTCAGCGACCGCCTGCTGCTCGAGGAACGGTGCATCCTCTACGGGGCCGTGGTCACGCCCGAGAGACAACCGCTTGCCGGGGCGGCCGTGGCGGTATGGCGCACCGACGCCCCCTGGAACACGGCCCGGCTGGCCGCAACCGATGCCTGGGGACGCTTCCGCGTGACCGGATGTCCCCCCGGAAAAAGCACCATCCTCGTGCGCGCGAAAGGGTGGGCGCCCGTGCTCGACTTTGCCGACCTGCTCTCGGGAGTGGCCACCCGGGAACTCATTGCCGAACGGGGGAGACCGCTCCGCGTCCGGGTGGTCGACGCGGCGGGGGAACCCCTGCCCGGCGCGTGGATCCGGGTCGAAGCCTGGCGCGGTCTCGAAGGACTGCTCGACTGGCAGGCCTTTGCCGATGCGTCGGGCGAGGCCGTCTGGGAAGAGGCGCCCGCCGAGGGGATCAGCCTCGCGGCCGAAACCACCGGAGCCGCGCCGGGTTCCATCAAGATTCCCCGTCTGAAAGACGAAACCTACACGGTCCGGATCGGCGCGGCGGTGCGGATTCACGGCCGGGTGCTCACGGAGAAGGGCGGCGCGCCCGTGGCCGCATTTGCCGTCATTCCCGGTATCGCACCCCGGAATGCGGACGGCATCCGATGGTTGTCTTCGCGCCGTTTCGAAGGCGCGGACGGCGCGTTCAGTTTCACCGTGCCCCGGGATGACGAAATTGAAAACTTCGTGAAGATCACCGCGCCAGGCCATGCCCCCTGGATATCGCCGCGAATTCCCTCGGAACGCGACGAAGTCGAGTTCACGGCACGGCTCGCGTCCGCTACACCGTTGAAAGGACGCGTCACCGGCACGGACGGCACACCCGTGGCCGGCGCTTCCGTGTATCTATGCACGCCGTCCGACGGACTATACCTTCGCAACGGACGGGTGGCGAGCGAATTCGCCGGCCCGTATGTGGAAACCGGCGCGGACGGCGCGTTCGAACTGTCGCCCGAACTCCCGCCGTTCCTGGTCGTCGTGCTGTCGCCTGACGGCTGCGTGCTGCTTTCGAGCGGCGAGGCCGAACGCGGGGGAGACGTCACGCTGCTCCCGTGGGCCACGCTTCGCGGCAACGTCCTCCTTGGCGAGATGCCTGTGCGGAATCGGGCCTTCAGAATGGCGCTCTCCTTCAGGGATAGCGCCAATCCGAACCCGTTGTTCGAGTACCAATCCCGGACAAATGACCAGGGCGATTTCGAAATGGACCGCCTGCCCGCCCTGGAGTGCCGCGGCGTGCTCGACTTCGTGATGGAGGACGGCTCGTCGGTCCAATGGCCCACGGAAATCCTCGCGCTGCGGCCCGGCGCGTCCGCGCAACTTGCGATCGGCGGCGGCGGTCATGTGGTCACCGGTACCGTCCCGCTGCCCGAAGAGTCCGTCGCGGCGCGGGGCCAGTCTATCCTGTGCACGATTCAGCAGCCCCCTTCCGGCCCGGACTTCCGCGGGGCGGTGTTCGTGGCCAGCGTTCCGGTGTCCGCGGACGGCGCATTCCGTTTCCCCGATGTGCCGCCGGGCCAGTATGTGGCCATCGTCAACCTGCCCAGGCCGGCCCCGGCAGACGGCGAACGTACCGATTTCGAGCGCCTCGAAGTCGCCTTCGAGGCGCCTGTGCGCGAGGCGGGCCGCCCCGCCGAAGTGATCGATCTGGGGGAATTGGGCGCGACGGTGGAATTCGCCCTTGACGTCGGCGCGCCGGTGCCCGGATTCGTCGCGCACCTCATTGACGGCACGCCGGTCTCGCTCGACGCATACGCCGGCCGGCTGCTGCTGGTCGATGTGTGGGCCACCTGGTGCGGCCCCTGCCTGGGTGAAACGCCGTTTCTCAAGAAGCTGCACGACGAATTCGGCGATGACGAACGGTTCGCCATGCTGGGCGTAAGCCTTGACTCCAGCAAAGACGACCTCACCCAGTACATCGACCGCGAGAAGATCCCCTGGCCGCAGATCTATTGCGGCGAAGTGCCGGGCCTGGATTTGCCCCTGACCTGGGGCGTCGATGCGCTGCCCGCCATCTTCCTCATCGGGCCGGACGGCCGCCTGCTGGCCCAACACCTTCGCGGCGAGGCCATCGCGATTGCCGTCCGGCAGGCCTTGCGCGGCGGCGGGGACGTGGAGGATAAGGAAGCGCCGGCGCCGCAACCATCCGGGGAATGACGCCCGGGAGGTGAGCCGGAAGGGGGAAACGTTCGCCTCTCAGAAACTGAACGCCGACCGGAGTTGTGGTCCGGGCAGGGGCGTGTGCCGGGCCATCTCGAAATGCACCGGCCGCGACATCGGCGGCGCGTACAGGCCCACCGGCTCTCGATGCCACCACGTCCCCTCCAAAAAGGCCGTTTCGGCGTTGTTAAAGGTGTAGACATAGCGGACCGCCCGGATGTGCCGCGGCGGCGCGGCGGGGAACGGATTCTCGTCCAACAGCGTCAGAACTTCCGGAGAACCCTCCAGCAACCGCGACATCAGGGCCATCACCCACAAATTGTCCGACAGGCCCGTCATGGCGGCAAGCCGCATGCGCGTATCCAGCCGGGACAACCCGGGCTGAATCCAGAGCGGCGGCTTCTGCGTGTCGCCAGTTTTCGCGCGGAACCCATACGGCTTCCAGGTCGTTCCGTCCATGCTGCCTTCGAGGATGATCTCGGGCCGGTGCTCCGGCGCCAGGGCGAAGGTCTCGTACATGTTCACAATATGGAAGGGTTCCGCCAGGGCCGCGAGGAGCCGGGCGTGTGCTGGCCAGCGCTCTTCGGAAACCACGGGGGTGAGCAACTGCATCGCAGTGAGCACAACGATCGGCAACGCCGCCATGCCCATCGCGAAACTCCGGAACGGCGCGGCCCCGGCTTTCACAGGTGCCGGGCCCCGGCGCATCCATTTCCGGGCGCGGGGGAGAAGTCCTCGCCACGTGGCGTCATCCACCAGCGTCAGGCAGACGGTTATCGTGAGAAGCCCCGTCATCAGGTGCAGCCCGATGGCCATCAGCGCCAGTTGCTGCAGGATCAACACGCCGCCGGCGGCGACCCGAACGCGCCGGTGCATGAACACCAGGAACGGGACCAGGAGCTGGCTCGCGAGCAACACCGCGCCCAGCCCGATGCGAAACGCTGCCGGTGCATTGTTGGCGTACCAGCCCAGCAACGTCGGTACCGGCTGGCTCACAAAGGGCACCTCAAATGCGGTGACTCCATGAAGCAGCACGTAATGCAGCCGCACCGCGCCCGCGATAAACACCAGCCGGAAGAGCATCAGCCGAAACAACCACAAGACCAGGGCCGACGGCGGCTGACTCCGCCCCAGTCCCGGGAACAGCCCGCGCGGTGTGAGGAAGAGCGCGAGAAACCCGATCTCGAGCAACAGCGCGTCCCACTGAAACTCCATCAAGTCCTCGCCGACCGTGAAAAACGACAGGTGCACCAGCCAGAGAAACGGGACCAGCACGCTCGGCGCAACCCCCAGGAATACCAGACACGAACCCACGACCCCCGCCCCGCAAAGCAAATACAGGAACGCATCGCTGCTATCAATCCAGAACAGGGTGGGGAAGGCCAGATACCGCTCCGCGCCCAGCGCGAATCGTGCCAAACCCAGGTTCTCCCGGGCCGGAGAAATTCCGTGTTCGCCCAGGAGCCCCGGAATCTGCCACAAGAGTGAAAGAAACGTGACCAGATACAGCGCGGAAAGACAGCGCACAAACAACCACCGCGCCGCCAGAAAGCTCCGGTCCGAACGGGGCGTCGTCCGCGCTGTTTGGGCCACAGCATCGTCGTTATGTTTCGTACCAGGTGTCATGGGTTTCCAGATTTCAGGCATATTGTATTGGACGCGGTCCGGCGTGTTTTCTTCACTCGGAATCGACTCTGCCTGGTGAGGCGGCCAATCCGGTGCGCGCGGGGAATCGGGAATGCGCAGCAAGCAGTTCGTATGCGCTTATCCGCTCCACGCCGCACGTGCCCTGGCGTCCCCTTCTTTCGTGTGGAGTCAAACCACGAAAATCGGCTGGTTCGCCATGCGAACCCTCCGTTGATAAACACGTACTTTATCCCAATGAATGTCTATTCCGGCCAAAAAGTTCCAATCCACACCCAACGGACCTCCAAGGACCGTCCACGGCTGCCGTTAACGGAACACGACGATGGCGGCAGGCATTCCGCACGGGTTCGGTTTCCATACAGGAGAGAAGGGGCCGCGGACTCAGGTAATCTGCTGGATCCGGCGCATGATCTGCATAACCTGGCGTTTATGGGCCATCGCCCCGTGGTCGTCATGGTCGCGGCCGTGACGGATGACGATGTACTTCTGCATTTCATAGAGCAGGTAGAAAAAATTGCGGACCCGCGCCTCGTCCGATTCATCGCGGCTTCCGCCATACCCCTCCCAGAACGGTTGCTTGGAGATGCCGCAATAGTCGAGCACCGCAAACTCGATTTCCGGGTCGCCCCAGAGCGCGCGGTCCCAGTCGAGAAGCCCGGTCAGCCGGTTGCTGCCCTCCACGAGAATGTTCTGGGCCCACACGTCCATGTGAAGGAGCGACGCCTCGACCGGCCGGTCAAACAAGCGCATGTATTTGTCCAGGGTCGACACCATCAGCGTCCGTTCTTCGTCCTCGTAATACCCCACCGAGACCACATCGTCCACCAGCTTGCGCCACATGATATGAAACGCTTCCGCCCACGAATTCTGGGGCTCCATCGGATGGTGCGCGCCCACGTACCCGTAGCGGTTGCCCTTCTGGGCGTGCGTCTGCGCCAAAGCCCGGCCCACCTGGCGCAGGACGGCCGCTTCGTCGACATGCGTCAACTCGCTCATGGCGATGCCGGGCAGGCGTTCCATGATGAGAAAATCACGCGGCATGATGCGGTGGCTGTCGTCAAACACGAAAATGCGGGCCACAGGCACCGTCGTGCGTTCCAGCAGCACCTGGTGGATGTAGGGCTCCTGCCGCATCATTTCGCGTTCATAAAAACAGAACACGGCGTTGCGGCTGGGGGCGATCCGAAGGACGTATTCCGTGCCGCCGGCCAGAACATAATACGAATCGTTGAATTTGCCGGACGGAATGGGCGCCAGGGAAACAGCCTCCGCGTCCACGTCCATATGGGCCGCCACGCACTCAACGAGCTGTCTGTTGGTCGGCCGCGTCGGCGCCAAGTTCCGTCTCTCCCTGTCACGTTCTCACGTGGGCACCTGTCTACTATGCCCCGTGCTATTCCTTTTCCACAAGCCCCATGCCCATGATGTTGCATCCGGCATCCACGTGCAGCACCTCGCCGGTGACCGCCGACGCCCAGTCGGAAACAAGGTATACCGCCGCGTTGCCCACGTCGCCGCCGTCAATGTTGCGCCGCATGGGCGACACCTTTTCGACAAACCGGCCGATGGCCCGCGCGCCCGCAATCGCCGACGCCGACAGCGTGCGCAGCGGCCCCGCGCTGATGCAATTCACCCGGATCGCGCGGGGACCGAGGTCGCTCGCCAGGTAGCGCGCCGAGGCTTCGAGCGCCGCTTTCGCTACGCCCATGACGTTGTAGTTGGGAACCACTTTCTCCGAACCGAAGTAGGTCATCGTCACGATGCTGCCGCCCGCAGGCATCAGTTCCGCCGCCTCCCGGGCAACCGCGACCAGCGAATACGCCGAAATGTCCATCGCCATCGCGAAATTCGCGCGAGACGTGCCGACAAAATCGCGCTGCAAATCTTCCCGGTCCGCATAGGCCACCGAATGAATCACAAAATCAAGCTGATCGGTGTGGCTACGGACCTTCCCGAAGAACTCCGCAATGTCCGCGTCGCTGGACACGTTGCACGGATAGGCCGGCGCGTCGGGCAGGTTTTCGCTCAACAGGCGCTTCACGCGCTTTTCCAGAGGCTCCCCAAGATAATTGAAGACCAGCCGCGCTCCGGCCCCCGCGCAGGCCAGCGCGCACGCCCAGGCAATCGAGCGTTCGTTTGCCACGCCCAGAACCACACCTGTCTTGCCTTGCAGTATTCCTCCCGCCATATGCCATCCTCCTTGAAAACCATGCCTCCAGAACCCCTGGCGGACAGAACGTCTCTGTGGATCCCTGCGAAAGCCTATCAAATCTCGCCCCGAGATGGAAACTTCCAGTCCCCGGGTTTTCCTTTAACGTAACAAAGGCGTCTCGCCTCTTGTAGCGCAGGCGCCTCGCCTGAACTACAAGGAACAAGCATGCGGCGGTCTTGCGCCTGAGTGCGCCATAACGCTAGAGTAGGCCGGAAACGAGGGAGGCCGTCGTGCGTACGCTGCGCTTCATGCTGTTGTTCATCTCACTCCTCTGCGCGGTCGTGCCCGCCGCGGCGCTCGCGGTAGGCGAAGCCGCCCCGCCGCTGCAGGTGGGCGCATGGATGCGGCCGGGTCCGGTGAACCTGCTTGACTGGACAGGGCAGAACCCGAAACCGTTTTTTCTGATCGAGTTCTGGGCCACGTGGTGCGAGCCCTGCCGGGCGATGATGCCGCACATCACCGAACTTCAGAACCGGTACGCCGGCGCGGGCCTGGTGGTCATCGGGGTGAGCAACGAGCATCCGGCCGCCATCCACCGTTTTGTCCAATCCATGGGGGACCGCGTGGGCTATGCGCTCGTCACCGATACCATCAATCGCGACGCCTACAACGCGTACATGTGGCCCGTTGGTTCGCCGGGCATTCCACACGCTTTTCTGATCGATCGCGATGGTGTTCTTGTGTGGCACGGGATCCCCTCGGCCAAAGAGATCGACGCCCGCATCGAACGCCTCGCCGGGCAGGGATACACCTTGGAGTCCGAAGTGCTTGCCGATCGCGCCGAGCGTCTGGTCGCGCGCTACTTCGCCACCGTGACCCGCGATGCCAATTCCGGCGAAGCCGCCTCGCTCGGCGAACGCATTGTGGAGTGGGGAGGCGCGCGCCCCGACCTGCTGCGCGAGTTCGCGTGGCGCATCCTCACCGAGCTTGGTCTCGAATCCCGCGACGTCCACATCGCCCTCCTCGCCGCCACCCGCGCCGCCGAAGCCCGTCCCCAGGACTTCCGAGCCCTCGAAACCCTCGCCCTCGCCCACTTCACCGCCGGCGATCTCGGGCAGGCAGTCAAATACCAGAGCGCAGCGATCGACGCCTGCCCCGAGCAGGTTCTCCGCTTGCGTTTAGAGGAAACACTTGACAAATTCAGGGCCCAGTCCCCCACCAATACCGCGCCGCAGTAAACCCGTCGTCCGCAAAACTCTTTAGGAACGCTGTACTTGCGCACCTCTCGCCACACGCGAAGCGGGGGTTTATTCCCACAGGCCGGATTTAATGGGAATTCATAGCGTCATCCAGAGATATTTCTTAACAGATCCAAGATTTTGCGGCAAGGGAATCCGTTATATGTCCTGAGAAATCCCCTGAACCCGCTCCCAAATCATGCAGTTACAGGGATTTATGTTCCAAAATGATACACTGCCACCGCATTTTCCAACGTATCGGTCCATATCCATGTCAAAATGTACAAAACGTGAATTTCTCTTGATAAATCTCGTCTTATATCGTAGAATAGTTGTAGATTACGCCCCAAAATCCCGCAAAGTGGGGAATTGAGAACTCGAAAAACACGCAACTGCGACTAGAAAAGGATTTTCTCATGGGAGAGGCAGCTGAAGATCTGCACAGAATGCTTGTCGACGAGGCTCAGGTCGACGCCAATTGGCATGCGCGGGGGTTCACGTGTGAGCGCCGTTGCGAGCCTCCCGGTCAGGCATGGACGGATTATGTGCACGACGCCGATGAGCTAGTCATGGCCGTCGAAGGCGATATAGTCCTTGAAATGAAGGGTGAAACCTATCACCTCAAGCCCGGACAGGAAATCCTGGTTCCCGCCCACGTAACCCACACCATACGCAATGCCGACTCTTCAGTATCCGTCTGGCTGAAGGGCATGTCCATGGACTATGCGTATACGGATTAGCTGGCCCGCCGGCGCGCTTGACGCAACCCTGAACGACTCGCCCACCAGCCGGAAGCTGGCTGCCGCACTGCCCGTGACGTCTACCGCCCACACGTGGGGCGACGAAGTGTATTTCGCTGTGCCGACCGAGTCGGTTCTTGAGGAGCATCCCCGGCAGGTTGTCGCTCCGGGGACCGTCTGTTTCTGGGTGCAGGGCGCGTCCGTCGCCATTCCTTTCGGTCCAACCCCCATCTCGGTCGGCAACGAGTGCCGCCTGGTCACCGCCGTCAACGTGCTCGGAACGCTCGACGGCGATCCCAACGCGCTGGCCTCCGTGCACGACGGAGACGCCATCGCGCTCGAAGCCGCCGAGTTCTCTTAGTCGCCAGCTTCTCCAAATAACGGGGACCTGTTCCAGGCGCCGTCCACGGCGCGACCGCGTGTGCCTGTTCACAAGAGGAATGTGCATCCTCGCGGTAGCAGGCCGTATGCTATACCCGTTCTGGACGGCGGCTACATCCGGTTCAAACAGCAGGCGTTGCAGAGAGGTGCTCAATCGTGTCATCTGGAATCGTTGATTTGCGAAGCGATACGGTCACGCGGCCCACACCGGGCATGCGCGAGGCCATGGCGCGGGCCGAGGTCGGCGACGACGTGCTCGGCGAAGACCCGAGCGTCAACGCCCTTCAGGAGCGGGTCGCCGCCATGGTGGGCAAAAACGCCGCCCTGTTTGTCCCCTCGGGCACGATGGCCAACCTGCTCGCCGCCGTGTCCCAGACCCGGCCCGGCGATACCCTTGTGCTCGATGAAAGCGCCCACCCGTTCAACTTCGAGTCCGGCGGCCTGGGGATGGTCGCGGGAGTGATGACGAAAACCCTTCGCGGAATGTACGGCGTCCTTTCTCCCGAGCTGGTCGAGCAAGCCCTGGTTCTTCACACAGATCATCACTATTCGTCCACCACGCTGGTGTCCATTGAGAATACAACCAACCGCGGTGGGGGAGCGGTGTACCCCGTCGAGACCGTCGCCGCCATCGGCAGGGTGGCGCACACCCATGCGCTCCGGCTGCACTGCGACGGCGCGCGCATCTTCAACGCCTGCGCGGCCGCCGGAACGCACGTCCGCGACTATGCGCGCCATTGCGACACCCTGTCCTTCTGCTTCTCGAAAGGTCTCGGGGCGCCCGTGGGGTCCATCCTGACCGGCGATGCCGAAACCATCGACCGAGCCCACCGCTACCGCAAAATGCTCGGCGGCGGCATGCGGCAGGCCGGCATCCTGGCCGCCGCGGCCCTCTATGCTCTGGACCATCATCTCGAACGGCTGCGTGAGGATCATGAACGCGCGAAGCGTTTTCGCGAGGCCCTCGAAGGCATCCCCGGCATCACGTTTCCCTTCCCGTCGCCCACCAACATCGTCTTCCTCGACGTGCCCGATGCGCCGCGCTGTGTTGCGGAGCTCAAGGAGTGCGGCATCCTCGCGGGTCCCGCCGGACCCAACCGCATCCGGGTGGTGTTCCATCTCGATATCGACGATGACGGTCTCGAAAGAGCCATCGCGGGATTCCGCGGTACCGCCGCGCGTTTCTAGCCCGCAACAATCCGAACCACCTACGTCCACCGGGCCCACGCTGGTGTCGGCCACCGGTGTCTCTCTTGCCCCTATCTTGATGTGCATGATACAGTTGCCGCCGGTGGAACCGCAGTGAGGTCCAGGGCAATTCCGTTTCGTTCGGGTAAGGATCACATGAAGAAAAAAGCCGTTGGCGTTTTGATCAAGCTTGCGTTTACCGTAGTGTTGTTTCTCCTGTTGTTCCGGCCACAGACCTTCGGCCTGGACGAGAATTTCTTCGGCGGCGTCACCCCTGCGAAGATGTGGGAAGAGCTGCGCGGCGCCCACTGGGGCAGCCTGGTTCCCTGGCTGCTGTTTGCGGTCGTGGTGAAACTCGCGGGCATGATGGCCGGGGTTCTTCGGTGGCGGCTCCTCCTGAAAGGCCAGGGCCTGACCATTCCCTTCAAATACCTCGTCGAGAGCTGGTTCGTGGGGCGCGTCTTCGGCATTTTTCTTCCCAGCACCATCGGTCTCGACGGCTACCGCCTGTACGACTCTTCGGTGTACACGGGCGAGACCGTGAAATGCGCCACGGTGATCGCCGTGGAGAAACTGATCGGATTCGTCGCCCTGACGTTTCTTCTCTTCCTGACCTTTCCGCTGGGATTCCGGCTGCTCAACATCAACCTGCTCATTTTCGCGGCCATCATCCTGGTGCTTGCGGGGTTTGTCACGGTCGCGTTTCTGCTGTTGCTCAATCCCCGCGTAATTCAGATCCTCGTGGCGGTCGTTCCCACCCCCGCGAAGATCTCCAACACGCTCAACAAGCTCGGTCTGGCCGCGACCGCGTACAGCGGCAACCGGCTGCTCCTCCTGCAGGCCACTTTCCTGGGCCTCGTCGTCCATCTGGGAACCTGTTTCATGTATTTCGGCACGATGATGGCCATTCGCGCCGAAAACACCAGCCTCTGGGACATCCTCTTCGCCAGCCCGGTCATGATCTACGGCACCGTGCTAGGACCCTCCATCGGCGGAGAGGGCATCCGCGAAATCGTCTTTGTCAGCCTCCTGAGCGGCACCGCCGGCGCGGCAGCCGCGGCCCTCTTCGCTCACCTCGGCTGGTGGGTGGGCGAATTCGTCCCCTTCCTGATTGGCATGCCCATCCTCATTCTGCGTTCGCGCCGGCCCAAGGACGACATGGCCGCCGAACTGGCGCGGATGCGCAGCAAGGCGTCCCAGACCCAGGTCCTCGTGCATCTCACCGCCGGCGAAATCTCCGCCTACCGCCGCGATATGATCAACTGCCTGCTTGCGGGCGCGCTGGCGGGGCTTGTCGGTGGCGCGCTCACCGGTCTTGCCGAAGCCGCCTGGGTGATTGGTCACCACGCCGGCTACACGGAATGGTCCGCCTATTGGTGGGGGCCGCTGGTCTACGGCGGGTTGTTCCTCCTCGCAGGTCTCGCCATCGCGGGGGGACTCACGTTTGTTTACCTGCTCGTGAAACGCTTTCTTCCGGTCAAACTCGATTTTGCGCTGACTTTCGGCCTCGTGCTGGCCCTGGCGTTCCTGGCCATCGGACGGTTCTGCTACCGGCGCGACATCCTCGCAGAACGCGCACTGACCATGAACGAGAACCTCACGATCCTGCTTATCGCGCTGGGCGTGCTGCTGGGCGCGACGATACTGGCCTTGCTGGTGACCTGGCCGTTCCGATTCAGGCGCATCGGCGCACTGGGCGCCGGCGCGGGCGTCTTTACCCTGCTCGTGCTGGTGGGCGCAGGCCTCGCTTCCCGGGCGCCCGGGCGCGTCACCCCGGCATTCGCTCCCGCCGAACGCGCTGCCGGTCCCAACATCATCCTCGTGGTCGCCGATGCACTCCGGGCCGATTACCTGCCCATGTACTCGGATTCGCCCCCCGTCGCGACCCCAGCGCTCGCTGCGTTTGCCGGCGACTCCATCCTGTTCACCTCGTGCTTCTCGCAGGCGTCCTGGACGAAGCCGTCTTTCGCGACCATTTTCTCGGGGCGTTATCCCGAATCCCATACCGCCACGGGCAAGATCTCCAGCCTGCCCGACGAGATCACCACGTTCGCCGAGGTCTTCTCGCAGCATGGCTACTACGCCAAAGGTTTCTCGAACAATCCCAACATCACCACGGACATGAATTTCGCGCAGGGGTTCACCGACTACGTCGACCTCAAGCCCGCGCTCTACTTCCTTGCCCAACCGTCCGCGGCCCGGCTCACGGGCTACGATGGCCTTCGCAAAATCTGGAACGTGGCCGCCAACCGGCTCGGCGGCAAGATGAACGTGACCCGGTTCTATCAGCCTGCCGAGGTCGTCACCCGGGAGGCCCTCGCGTGGCTCGACAACCCCGAACGTCCGCAGGATGCGCCATTCCTGCTGTTTCTGCACTACATGGACACGCATGATCCCTTCATGAACCACGACAACCCTGGCGAAGGCTATGCCCGGGTGCAAATGCCCAACCCCGATCCGGACGAGTACCTCGAACGCATGCGCCACGCGTATTGCACCGAAATCGAGTACATGGACGTCCACATCGGCGCGTTCCTGGATGGACTGCGCGAGCGGGGACTCTATGACGATGCGGTGATTCTGTTCACCTCCGATCACGGCGAGGAGTTTTACGATCATCAAGGCTGGTGGCATGGCCAGACCCTCTACGACGAGGTGATCCAGGTTCCGCTGATGCTGCGTCTGCCGGGCGGCGTGATGGCCGGCCAGACCAACGCCGACTTCGCGCGCCACATTGATCTCGCCCCCACCATGATGGGCCTGGCCGGTCTGCCGAAGCCCGGGGAGATGCCCGGAATGACGTTGCTGGACAATGGGATCTTCACGAATGCCGTTACCGGGCACGTCTACGCCGAAAACGATCTCGAAGGCATTGTGTTACAGGCTGTTCGCACCCGCACCGAGAAGCTCATCGCAGCCAACGACAACAACCCGCGCGGCCTGCTGCCCACCGAATACTACGAACTGACCTCGGACCCGCGGGAGACGCGCAACCTCTCCGAAAACGCTCCCGACAGAGTGGACGAGCTGCAAGCGCTCCTGGATGGAATGACGGCGTCCATTCGCGACGGAGCCGCGGAACCTGCCGTTGCCGAAGGCCTCTCGGAGGATTTGACGGAACAACTCGAGGATCTGGGATACGGCGGCAAGGACGTCACCGCGCCCACAGACCAGGAAGCGAGCCCCCAGGACGGCGCCGAGACGCCCTAAGCTTTGGTTTTGGATGGCGCTTTCGGCCGGTCTTCCATGTCGCGGTCGTGGTCGTGAACAACGCCCACCACCTGAGTGATGCGCCCCGCCCGTTCAGCGATGTTGGCCAGGTGGTCGCCGACGCGTTCCAGGTGAGCCAGCAGATCCAGGAAGATCACGCCGCTTTGAAGCTGGCATTCCCCGTTCTCCAGACGCTGAACATGCGCGTCGGATGCTTGCTGAACGAAGGTGTTAATCCGGTCTTCGTTCTCCTCGGCCTCTTTTAGCGCTTTTCCGTTGACCCCCGACAAGGTCCGGTACGTCGCCTCGAACTGGGTGTTGAGCATCTCCTGAAACTCACGCAGTTCGGAAACCGCTTGCCCGGTGAACGCGTACCCGCCCTTTCGACGGAGATGCGTCAACTCGACCAGGTTTTCGGAATGGTCCCCGATGCGTTCCGCGTCGTTGACCGCGTGAATCAGCGCGGGGATCAGAGACGATTCCGTGGGCGTCAGTTCTTTAGTCGACAGCTCGACCAGGTACGCGGTGATCTCGTGCTGGAGCCGGTCGATCAAATCTTCGCGCCGCGTGATGTTCGTCTCGAGTTCCTCGGGTCCCCCGTGGAAGAATTCGCACCCGTCGTTGATCGACTTCTGCGCCCGGCGCAGCATGTATACCACTTCCTTGATCGCCTGTTGAAGCGCCAGTGAGGGCGAGGCCAGCAGGTGCGGTTCCAGGTAGGCCAGAATGCGTTCCTGGTCCGACTCGGTTACCGGGATGATGCGCTGGCATAATCGTGCCAGTGCCCCCACAAACGGCAGCATCACGACACAGTTCAAGACATTGAACATCGAGTGAGCGTTGGCCACATGACGAACGACGTTTTCCCCCGCGAACACGTTCCCGGGAGTAAGATCGTTTACCATCCCCAGGAATAACGGCTGCCCCTTCCAGATGGGAATGAAAAGCAGCACGTACATGTAGCCTGCGCCAATCACGTTGAACAGGGTGTGGGCCAGCGCGGTGCGTTTCGCGTTGCGGTTGGCCCCCAGCGACGCCAGGATCGCCGTGATGGTCGTCCCGATGTTGTCCCCCAGCACCAGCGGAATCGCCGTGTAGAACGACAGCATGCCCTGTCCGCACAGGGCCAGCACCAGGCCCACCGTGGCCGCGCTCGACTGGATCACCATTGTCGTGGCTGTGCCAATCAGAATGCAGATGAGGGCCCGGCCCGCCGGCACGAGGTCGCCCGGCGCGGGAGTGCAGTCGATCATCATGAACCACGACTGAAACTCGGGACTGTACCGGAGCGGTTTGACAATCGCCGACATCGTCGTCATGCCCAGGAACAGCATGCCAAACCCCATGACCGCCTCCCCGAAAAACTGAACATTCGGTTTTCGGAAGGCTGTGGTCAGCAAGAGCCCCAGGGCAATTGCGGGATACGACAAGGCATCCAGCTCGAAGGCGAGGATCTGCGCCGTAAGCGTGGTGCCGATGTTCGCTCCGAAGACCACCCCGATCGCCTGTTGAAGGGTCATCAGGCCCGCATTCACGAACCCCACGGTCATGACGGTCGTGGCGCTCGACGATTGCACCACCGCCGTCAGAATGGCGCCTACCACCAGCGCCAGGACCCGGTTCCGGGTCATCGCCTGCAACACCTGTTTCAAGCGACGGTCGGCGATGCGCCGGAGACCGCCCGACATCATCTTCATGCCCAGAATGAAAAGCGCCAGGCCGCCCAGGAGTTCCAGCGCCATCTGCGACTTGTCCAGCGCCATCGCCGTGAATTCGATACCCCGGACGTGGTAGCGCTGGTCTTCCGGAATGCCCGGCCGCCGATCCTGAATCTCCACACTCGCAAAATACCGCTTGACCTCGGACCCCAGTTGCCAGGAGGTCACGGCGATTCCGTCCTGATCGGTCACCAGGTGCTCGTCCTCCACCCGGGAGTCCGATACCCCGCCCTCCACACGAAAATGGACGTCCACCCCCGGAACGGGTTTGCCCGCATGGTCGGCGAGCAGGATCCCAAACTCGGGAATCGTTCCTCCAACGGGGCTCTCCAGATCCTTGCCAATGATCTTGACCCCGCTGACCACGCGGAACTCTACCGTGTCCGGACCGTGCCCGGTATCCACGGACGCGACGATGAGGATGTCTCCGGGCTCTGTACCCAGGATGACATTCGCCGCCGCGATGCCGTCCGCCCCCGTCGTGGCCGTGACGCTCGGCTGGCCGCTTCGCTTGAACACGGCGCCCCGGGCAGGCTCCTGGATCTCGAAATGCACTTCCGCGCCGGGAACCGGTTGGCGGGACCCCTTCCCCCCAAACAGCCCCGGCTGAACCTCGGTCTCTACAATCACCCGGAGCGGCTTGGGCAGGGTCTGGCCCGGCAGGCCCGTCTGGTTGTTGCCGGAGGAAATGGATTCCGGCGAGATTCTGTCGGCCTGGCGCGTTGCGCTCGAGTCACAACCTGTTAAAAGAATAGCACTTAGAACGAAAGGTGTCAGCGCCCTGACAAGCGCCCAGCGGTAACCGCTTGGCATAAATCCCCCCAGTTTCCTGGTTGTCCTGCAATAATAATAGGAGAGCTGTCCGTTGCACCGGACGGTCCGACGCGTCAAGAATACCAAGATTCCGGACGATGTTCAAGAGCGCGAACCGGCCTTCCGGGAACGGTTCCCCCCCCAGCGCCCGGAGCGCGCTTGAGTACTCAGCTCCCTGCCGGGGCCTCCACCCAGGCCAGATTGAACCGGTAATGAAGGCCGCTGCTGATTACGTGAATGACTCCGTCGGGCGTCTGGGTCGAGGCGAGGTACCCTTTGGGTTCCGCGTGGGTGGCATCCATCACGAATTCCCGGGTCCACGCTCCGCCGTCAAAGGTGGCGGCGTCTTTTCCGGGAGTGACCAGCTTTCGCACCGGCCACGTCGCGCCGCCGTCATACGAAATCGCTGCGTACATCCCGTAGCCTGTGCTGGACGAGCCGTCCGCGCGCTTAAACTCCAGGCCCCCCGGATTCTCTGCGTTGCTGGGGTCCGTGAACGATACGAGCAGGAGCGCGCCCTCCCGCAACCGTCTCAAGACCAGCCGCTGGCCCCCGCTCACGGGCGGGAACGGGCTGGCCTGATAGGTCCATGTCGCGCCCCCGTCCGCCGAAATGCTCATGGGCATGCGCCCGTCGATGTTGTTGCCCCGGCCCAGTGCCAGGAAGCGTCCATCGGCCAGTTCGGCTACGCCCGCATGGATTCCGGCGATCCAGGCGCCGGTGCGTCCCGCCTCAAATACCGGCTGCGGCTGGCCCGCGCCGGGATCCACCCAGGTGCTGCCGCCGTCACTGGATACGTGAATGGCCGAGCCCCCTTCGCCAATGGTCACGGCGTCGCAGGGCAGGACGAAGCGCCCGTCGTCCGTGCCGAAGATGCCCGCGATCGGCATGTTGCGCAACTGGTGGGTGGGATTGACCAGACGCGCCGGGTTCCAGGTCGCCCCGTTGTCGGTGCTGGTGCGGACGAGGAGCGCCATCTTGCCCCAGGTAGCGTCGGTGCTCATCCCATTCAGGTGAAACAGGGTATCCCGGCCGTCCCAGTAAAGTGCGCTGGCATGGTCGTTGCGGTCAGGCGCGTCCCAGAACGGGGACGCGTCGTCCCAATCGCTCGCTCCCCTGCGCAGGCGCGACGCCGCGATCGCCAGTTCGCGGCCACGCTCTGTCACGGTCGTGTACCAGACGGCCAGGAGATCCCCGTTCGGGCACGCACACAACGCGGGACAATGGTTGTGTTCCGAGAACAGCGGCCCGTTGGAGTCCGGCGGGATCTTCACGAATCGGCGCGGTCCGTCAAAGTACGGCGTGCCGGGATCGGGACCGTCGTCCCATGCGTGCCGGGTCTGCGCGACCTCCCGGCCCCACAACGCAGGCGTGGGGGAGGGGAGCGGCGCGGTTTCCGGAAGAGGGCCCAGCACCACGCGGAATCCGATAAGCCAGTGCATGTCCTCGGGCAGCGCGCCCGCCCGGTTCGCGGACCGAAGGTACGGCACGTCCGTGCTGTGGCTGCCGCCCCGGGCGACCCGGAAATCCCCCGTGGCACGGCCCACCGGATCGGTCTGCGCGGTCTCGTCATACGGCCCGTACCAGTCCAGGCACCATTCCTCGACGTTCCCGTGCATGTCGTGGAGACCCCAGGGATTCGGCGGCGCCATGCCCACGTGCAGTCCCACCGGCACCGGGTACCAGAACGTCTCCTGATGTTTCCGGTGCGCCTCGGGCAGGGCGTCGCCGGTCCAATATGGGGTGCTCGTACCCGCGCGGCAGGCGTATTCCCACTCCGCCTCCGTGGGCAGCCGGTAGGGCTTGCCTTCTTTCTCCGAGAGCCACGCGCAGAAGGCTGCCGCACCGTGCCAGCTCACAAACACCACCGCCTCGTCATCGCCTGACGCGAACCCATCCCTTCCGCGAAACGCGCGGTGTCCAGGGTCAAATGCCTCGTATTGCGCGTTCGTCACCTCGGTCACGGCCAGATGAAACGGCTTCGAGATCGTGACCTGGCGGGCCGGCGCCTCGTCCCAGTCGCCGCCTTCGGCCTGACCCATCGTAAACGTCCCGGGCGCGATGCGCACAAACTCCATCCCCAGCGAATTGATGAACCGGTCCGCGCCTACGGCCTGGCCTGCCGCGGCCATGGAGAACAGTACACCGCACTGCAGCGCCAGCACGCTTGCGCAACGTCGTGAGCGTGGCCTCATGGCAGCTCCTTTTCCAGCGAAATGTTGTCGAGGTAGAAAACACCGTCCACATCCGCGTCCGCGACAAAGCCCAGCCAGGCCAGGTGCCGGAAGTCGCTGTGCCCGAACGGCACGCGCTCCGCCGTCACGGTTTCCTGCCCCGGCACGGTCACCGCGATCCTCCAGGTGCCGTCGCTTTCATTCCCCAGGCCTGTAGCGATCTCGACATGGACCCATTCCCCCGCGGGTATCTTGAGCAGGGCCTGCTCCCCCGCGGTGAGCGTTCCGTCGCCGGCGATGTGCATTCGCGGGCCAACCTTGTACGGGTGCCCTTCCGTGCGCCATTCGCAATACACCACGACGCCGGGCTCGACGCGTACGTCGAAACCGCCCGCGACGCGTCCCGAAAACACCTTGGGCTGATAGACCAGATGAGGGTTGTAGGATTTGTCCAGGCCGGACTTGTCCTGGAACCTGAGGCTGTGCGTTCCGCCGGCCGCCGTTTCCTCCGTAACGAGAATCGTGGCCTCGGCCGTGGTTCCCAGGACCGTCGCGTCTTTCGGCAGCGCCCCCGTGGGCGTATCCTCGAAATCGTCGCGCACAAATTTCGGCTCGAACGGCGCAGGCAGCTCCGAGGGAGGATGGGTCACCTGCCGGGGCGCCTGGACCCAGGCGTCATCCCCGTACAGGCCGATCCCGCTCATGTCGATGGGCTCGAATCCAATGGCCAGGGCCGGAGACTCCGGTTTGAGCCGGAAATCGAACGCCCGCGGGTTCTCGAACAACGGATCCGCGATGATCGAATGCCGATCCTGGCCCTTCTCCCGCCACTGCTCCAGCGAATTCCCCGCAAACAGCACGGCGCCCGTCGCTTCGTCCCAGTAGCAGTTGAAATCGAGGTCGTATTGATTGTCGCTCCAGTTGCTGCTCAGCAGCCAGCCGTTATTGAAGTAAACGATGTTGCGCCGGAACACGAACGACCGGTGGTCCTCCATGCGTGTGCGCTGTATCTGGCCCTCGTGCGCATACGCGAAAATGTTGTTCTCGATACGGTTCTCCTGGCCGTAATGCTGGTGGAATCCGCCCGTCTTGGTGTTGTAAACGACGTTGTTTTCGATGCGCAGATACGAGCTGCCCTCGTCCGGATAGATCCCCCATCCACCGTACGCGTACGAGAACACGTCGTGGATGTGGTTGTACCGGCAGACGGTTCCCGGCGCGCGCCCGAGCAGGTAGATGCCGCCCATATCGCTCAAATAGCGTTTCCCGAGATGGTGAATGTGGTTGGATTCGATGACGTTGTGGTTGGCCGAACTCGCCGCGTACCCCCATGACCAGCCCACCGACACCCCCGTGTAGTAAAAATCGTGGATTTCGTTGTGCGATACGGTGTTGTACGACGTCCGGCCCAGCCACACGCCTACCGCCGGGTGGTAAATGGTTCCCCCGTCGTGAATCCAGTTGTTGTCCACGGTGTTGAGACGGCACACCTGGTACGACGTCGCCGCGTCGCTCATCTCACCCAGCCGGACGCCGCCCGCGCCCAGATCGTGGATGTGGTTCCCGGCGACGAGGTTGTCCTGGCACCCCTCGCCGAACCATACGGCGTAATTGCTGATGTGGGCGATCTCGCAGTCCTCGAGCGAACAGTGCCGCGCGCCCCTCCCCTGAATGGCCGCGGTGACCGAGCATGCCGCCTGCTGGCTGTTCATCCCTTCCGGCGGAAGGCTGTAATCGGTATGATGAAACGCAATGCCCTTGAAATGCAGGTGACTCACGAACGCCCCGCTCGCCACATCGCCCTCAAACACGATGAGTTGCCGCGCCACCGGGGCGACAATCTCCACGGCGCTCGGGTCTTCGCCCGGCCGGGGCAGATACGAGACCGTCTTGGCCTTCCGATCGAGGTACCACTCGCCCGGCGCGTCCAGTCCTTCCAGGATGTTCTCGACGTAGTACCGCTGCTCCGCTCCGGACCACTGATTGAACTTCCATCCGCCTTTCGGCCGCTTCATGATCAGCAAACGTTGTTCACGATCAATCCGGTCCACCGGCAGCTTGGTGATGTCCCACGAATGCAGGCCTACCACGAGCACGTCCTTGAGGTTCTGCCACTCCTCAACGTCGCCTTCGCGGTACCGGATGGCATTGTGCGGGCTGACCACCGGGGTCTCGCTGTCCGGACCCTTGATCTCCGGCGCGGTGCCGTCACTCACAAAGGTCCCGTCGTTGGGGCTGCGCGCCGGACCGCGAAATTCCCCGTTTACCCACAATGCGCAGAACGGCGCGGGACGCGGACCCGCCTCCGGTACTGGCGCCTTCCAGACCGGCCCTTCCTGCGTCCACCCGGTCACCAGCACCCCCCCGCTGAGGACGGGATGCTCTCCCGGATACGCCTCATAGGTGATCGGCGCGGTCGGCAGGCCGGTATCCACCGGTTCAAAGACGATCGGCGCGGCAACGCGGTATACCCCGCCCCGCAATTGTACCGACACCGGCCCGGGCAACTGCTGGATACCTTTCATCTCACGCAATCGGTCGCGCGCCGCCGTAATGGTGGCCAACGGCCCGTCTGTGCCGGCCGCATTGGGTTCCGGAAGCGTTCCCGACCACGCATCGTTGCCTTGCGGCGCGACATAGAGCTGCACGGCGCTCTCCCCGGCATACGCGACCGAAAACGCGGCGATCACGGCAATTGCAAGGACGAGTCTGGACATGGCACTACTCCTGATGGCGTTCCGTTTCCTGCCCCGGGCCACGAGTATACCCCAGCCCGCCGGTCCGGGGACAGTGAATGAAGCCGCCGACGCGCCTGGGACATGTCCCACCCTTCTCCGGCGCGTTCAACCTCTGCGGCCAATCTTCTTCCCGAAGCGCCCCCGCCTGCCCGCATTCTGCCATCTCTCTGTTTAACCGGGCCATCAATTGCGGTATCATACGGCCACACAAGCCCTGAACCGTCGCGGATGACCTTGGAGGGAATACTCATGCGGGGACTTTCCGGCAGCCTCAGAACCGTGCCAGCCAGCTTCATCGCCATCGCCCTGCTCGCAGGGTGCGCCGGCTGCGGCAACAAGCAGACCGCGTCTGCTCCCGGCCCGGGCGACGCTCCGGCCACGCCCGGAAAGCCCCGCGTGGCTCTCATCATGAAATCCCTCGCCAACGAGTTCTTTCTGACCATGGAAGAGGGCGCGAAAGCGCATCAGGCCGCCAACACCGCCACCTATGACCTCATCGCCCAGGGCATCAAAGACGAACGCGACGTCAACCGCCAGGTCCAGCTCGTCGAACAGATGGTTGCGCAGGACGTCGACGCCATCGTCATCGCGCCGGCCGATTCCAAGCTGCTCATCGCGGCGTGCCAGAATGCCATGGATGCCGGGATTGTCGTCGTCAACATCGACAACAAGTTCGACAGCGGCGTGCTGACCGAGCGCGGCATCGCCATTCCCTTTGTGGGACCGGACAACCGCAAGGGCGCGCGCCTGGTCGGCGACTACCTGGCGGGCAAGCTCTCTCCCGGCGACCCCGTCGCCATTGTGGAAGGGATTCCCACCGCCTTCAACGCCATTCAGCGCAAACTCGGTTTTGAGGACGCCATGAACGCCGCGGGCATGCAGATCGTCGCCACGCAATCCGGCAGTTGGGAAACCTCCAAGGCCAACCAGGTCGTGTCGGCCATGATCACCGAAAACCCCGGCATCAAGGCGTTTCTCTGCGCGAACGACAGCATGGCCCTCGGCGCCGTCGCCGCACTCCGGGCGGCGGGCAAACTCGATACCGTGAAGGTCGCCGGTTTCGACAACATCTCCGCCGCCCAGGAGCTTCTCCGGAAGGGGGAGATCGCCGCCACCGCCGATCAGCATGCCGATCAACTCGCAGTCTTCGGCATCGAATACGCCTTGAAGATGCTCGCGGGGGAGGCCCCGCCCGAAGACGTTGAGACCCCTGTAGACCTCGTTACGCCCGAGAGTCTGGCGAACTCATAAGCATCATGGGGCCGCTTGCGGCGAAACACCGGGGAAAGCATCTCTGAATGAACAGCGGTAAACGTTCGTACTTCTTTCTCCTCGATTATCTGGGGCTGGTGTTCGTTTTGCTCTTGCTTATCGCCGTGTTCGGGGTGTTCACCGAGAATTTCTTCACCTGGACCAATTTCCGGACCATCGTGAACCAGACGCCCGACGCGGTCGTTATTGCCGTCGGCATGACCTTTGTGCTGATCATTGCGGGCATCGATTTGTCCGTCGGGTCCGTGCTGGGACTCAGCGCGGCCGTGCTCGCGATCTGCCTGCATCGTTTCGAACTGCCCATGGCCGTTGGCATCGCCGCATGCCTCGGGACCGGACTGCTGTGCGGCGTGCTGAACGGTCTTACGGTGATCACGTGGCGGCTGCCGTCCTTCATCGTGACCCTCGGCATGCTCGAGATCGCCCGGGGCGGCGCGTACCTCGTCACCAGCTCCCGTTCGGTCTATGTCGGCACGCAACTCGGCGACTTCGTCTCGATGCGCGTCGGCGGCGTGTCCATGATGTTCGTGATTGCCGTGCTCGTCGTCGCCGCCGGGCAGATCGTGCTTTCCATGACGGCGTTCGGCCGCCATCTGTTCGCGGTCGGCTCGAACGAAGAGGCGGCCCGCCTGTCAGGCATTCCCACGCAGCGGCTCAAGGCGGCCGTGTTCGCCTTGAGCGGCTTGATGGCCGGGTTGGCGGCGGTCATTCACGCCGCGCGCCTGGAAGGGGTCAATCCCGAAGACGGCGTCGGGTACGAGCTTCAAGCAATCGCGGCCGTCGTCATCGGAGGCACCAGCCTTTTCGGCGGGCGCGGTTCGGTGGTGCGCTCCTTTCTCGGCGTCATGATCATCGCGGTGCTTGCGGGCGGTCTGGCCCAGGCGAACGCCCAGGAGCATACCAAGCGCCTCGTCACCGGCCTGGTCATCGTCGCCGCCGTCATTATCGACTACTATCGCAACCGTCTCCGCGCCGCCCGGGCCACCGAATAGTCCCGCGGCGCGCCCTTCGTCGTCCGCTTGCCCCGCACCTCGCCGCACACGGCGCATTTTGCGTTGACGCCGGTATTCGTCAGTCTTTATTCTACCCGTGCCACACGGGCGGAGTATGAACCCTGCCCGTGGCCGCGGGTTCCAGGTGGGCAGGGGGAGGGGTTCGCCCTCTCCTGGACGGTTCCGGGGCCCCCAGTGTGGACGGCTTCGCAGGTGCGCATTTCCGAAGGGGTATGCGGCGTCTAGCAAACAGGAGAGAAAACGGAGCGCATGACCTCGCACAACCTGATGCTGATGCTTCTTTCCTTCGGAACCCTGTTGCTGGTGGCGCGCGCGCTCGGTGAATTGGCGGAACGGCTGCATCAGCCCGCGGTTCTAGGCGAGCTCCTGGCCGGGATCCTCCTCGGACCGACGGTACTGGGCAACCTGGCGCCGGGGGTGGCCGAATCTCTGTTTCCCGCCCAGGGCCCCAACGCGGTCGCGCTCGAAGCCATCGCCACCCTCGCCATCGTCCTTTTCCTCCTGGTCGCGGGCATCGAAGTCGATCTCTCGACCGTCTGGCGGCAGGGGAACGTTGGTCTCAAAGTGGGCATCGTGGGCATGGTGATCCCGTTCGCCCTGGGGCTGCTCGCCGCCTGGCTCGCGCCCCACGCACTCGGTCGCGAAGCCGGGGCGGATCCACTCGTCTTCGCCCTGTTTCTGGCGACGGCCCTGTCCATCACCGCGCTGCCCGTCATTGCCAAAACGCTCATGGATCTCGGGCTCTACCGGAGCGACATGGGGATGATCGTCGTCAGCGCGGCCATCTTCAACGATCTCGTCGGCTGGATTGCGTTCGCCATCATCATGGGCATGATGGGGACCGCCTCCGCACATGTCGATTCCATTCCGGCCACCATCGGCTACACGCTGGGTTTCGTGGCCGTGATGTTGACGGCCGGCCGCTGGGTCATCCACCGGATCCTCCCCGCATTGCAGGCCTACACGCGCTGGCCGGGCGGCGTGCTGAGTTTTTCTCTCGTGCTTGCCCTGTTCGGGGCGGCGTTCACCGAATGGATCGGCATTCACGCCATTTTCGGGTCGTTCATCGCCGGCGTGGCCCTAGGCGATTCGCCCCATCTCCGTGAACGCACGCGCGTGATCATCGATCAGTTCGTGTCGTTCGTGTTCGCCCCCGTGTTCTTTGCGAGCATCGGGCTGCGCGTCAATTTCGTGGCCCATTTCGATGCCCCCCTGGTGCTTACCGTCCTTCTCCTCGCCTGCGCGTGCAAGCTGGCCGGAGGCACCCTCGGGGCCCGATGGGGCGGTATGTCCATGCGCGACGCCTGGGCCGTCGGCTTCGCCATGAACGCCCGCGGCGCCATGGAGATCATCCTNNCATCCTCGGCCTGCTCGCCCTGGAACAGGGGATCATCCGCGAACGCCTCTTTGTGGCCATCGTCATCATGGCCATCGTCACCTCCATGCTCAGCGGCCCGTTGATGAGCTATATTCTCCACCCCACCCGAGGACGCCGCCTCCAGGATGTCCTTTCGTCGCGGCTCTTCCTCAAAAACCTGCATGCCGCGGGACGCCGGGAAGCCATTCACGAGTTGACCGTCCTGGCCTGTCAGAACGCCGGACTCGACACCGACCGGCTCGAAAAGGCCGTCTGGGAGCGTGAGGAGATCCTCCCGACCGGCATCGGCAACGGCGTCGCCATTCCCCATGCCCGCGTCGCCGACGTGGATGAATCCCTCGTGGTTACCGGGATCTGNNATCTTTCTGATCATCACCCCCGAAAAAGACCCCGCGTCGCAACTCGAGATTGGGGCGGACATCGCCCGCCGATTCCAGAATCCCGCAATGCTCGATCTAGCCTTGCGCACCTCGAGTTATACCGAATTCCTGGCCCTGCTGAAAAGCACCCCGGAAGTGGAATAGAATTCATGCAAATTGCAGCGGATGCCCCCGAATGGGCTTCCTGAAACTGGGGGAGAGTCTCCATGCGTATCGGCGTACCAAAGGAAATCAAGGCAGATGAACGGCGCGTCGCCATCGTGCCTTCCGGAGTGGCCGCGTTCCGGGCCCGCAACCACCGCGTCATGGTCGAGAAGGGCGCCGGACTCGGCAGCGGCATCTCCGATGAGGCGTATGCGGCGGCCGGCGCCGAAGTCGTCCCGGAACCCCGGGACATCTGGGAGCGCGCCGACATGATCGTCAAGGTCAAGGAACCCATCGGTCCCGAGCTGGACTGGATGCAACCCGGCCAAATCATCTACACCTATCTGCATCTGGCCTCCGATGAAACCCTCACCCGGAAGATGCTCGAGACGGGCGTGATCGGAATCGGCTATGAAACCGTGCAACTGCCGGATGCCACCCTGCCGCTCCTGGCGCCCATGAGCGAAGTTGCCGGGCGGCTGGCGGCACAGATCGGGGCGCACTGTCTCGAAGCCAGTGCCAACGGCATGGGCATCCTCCTCGGGGGCGTCTCGGGAGTCAAACCCGCCAACGTCACCATCCTGGGAGCCGGGGTCGCCGGAACGCACGCCTGCCAGATCTGCGTCAGCATGGGCGCCCATGTCACCGTGCTCGACATCAATCCGTCCCGCCTGCGCTACCTCTACGACATCATGGCATCGCGGGTCACCACCGTCATGTCCAACGCCGCCAACCTCGCCGACGAAGTCACGCAGGCCGACCTCGTCATCGGCGCGGTCCTGGTGCCCGGCGCCCGGACGCCCCGCCTCATCACTGACGACCTCGTCAGCCAGATGCGGCCCGGTGCGGCGTTCGTCGACATCGCCATTGACCAGGGCGGCTGCAGCGAGACGTCCCACCCCACCACGCACCACGCCCCGACCTTTATGGCGCATGACGTGGTGCACTATTGCGTCGGCAACATGCCCGGCGCCGTCCCGAGAACCTCCACGTACGCCCTGACCAACGTCACCCTCGGCTACGGACTCGCCATCGCCGACCGCGGGGTGGACGCGGCCATCGCGGCCGATCCCGCCATCCGAAGCGGCATCAACACGTACAAAGGAAAACTCACCTGCAAAGGCGTCGCCGAGGCCTTTGGCCTGGAATGCAGCGAGATCTGACGTGAACGGTTCGCAACTGCGGCGCGATTTGGAGTATCTGGCCGGGGTCCTGCCCCATCGCGGCTCCAACACCAACAGCGAACGGTCCGCCGCCGAATACCTGGCCGCGCGCTTCAAGGAATTCACCCTCGACGTCGAGATCGACGATTTCCACAGCCTCGACGGCGAATGGCTGCTCTATGCCTCGTATTTTGCCGAATTCACCGTGGTGGCCATCCTCGCGGGCTGGTGGCCGTTCATCGCATTCGGCTACGGCCTTTTCGTCTTCCTGAGCTATCTGGCCGAGGCCACCGGATACCGCATTTTCGGCCGCCTGCTGCCCCAGTACGAGTCGCAAAACGTCATCTGCCGCTTCGTCGCGCCCAAACCCCGCCGACTCTTCATCGTCACCGCGCATTACGACTCGCCACGCGACAGCCCCCTGCAGGATTCCCGCGTGCAGCCCTGGCTCCGCCCTATGCAGCTCTTCCTGGTGCTCTGCATGGTGGTGGTGGTGGTCTCGTGCGCCGCGCAGGGGTTCGGCATCTTTGAATCGTTCGATTTCCCCTACGATATTGCCGTGCGCTGGACGGCCGTCGGCTGCCTGCTCGGGGCGGCCGCCTTTCTCGTGTATGCCGAATTGACCTGCGAGTACGGCCGCGGCGCCTGGAACAACGCGTCCGGAACGTCCGTCCTGCTCGAGCTCGCGCATCGCTTCCACGCGAACGGACTCGACCAAGCCGACCTCTGGCTCGTCGCCACCGGAAGCAAGGAGGCCGGCCTTAACGGCATGCGCCACTTCATAAGCACGCACAAATTTGACCCGGCCTCGACCTTCTTCCTCAATGTCGATTCCATCGGGGGCCCCCGCCTGCATTACGTCACCGCGGAAGGCTTGCTGGCGACATTCCAAAGCTCAAAAACCATCCTTTCGGTCGCGGAACCCGCCGCCCGAGAGTTCCAGGCCACCCCCGTCCGCCACCGTGAGTTTCCGTCGGATGCCCTCATCCCCATGGCGCGCGGTTTCGATGTGCTTACACTCACTTCGTCTTACGAAAGGCCTCCCCGGGACCGGCTCCTTTCCGACGACACGCACCTCGACGTCCGCGACGACGCCCTGCTGGCCGCCTCCGGCCTGGCCGAGGCCATCCTCCGCCGCCTGGACCAGCATCTCGGCGGCGGGGCAAAAGAATCAGGCGGGCTCGCGTGAGCCCGCCTGCTGTGCGTCCGTATCTTGTGCGGGAAAGGCGACGGCGTGCCGCCGGCCTGTGCCCGGCTCAGGACTCCTTGCGTTCCCCGAGTTTCGCGTTCATCATAAAGATGCCGTGGGGATGTTCGCCAATCATCTTCAGTTTCTGCAGGATGCCGTCGGCCACCGCCTCTTCTTCGACCTGTTCCGCGACAAACCACTGCAGGAAGTTGTCCGTGGCGTAGTCCTTCTCGTCGCGGGCCAGTTCCACCAACGCATTGATGAGGCGCGTGACCTTGCGCTCGTGCTTCAAGACCTCTTCGAAGACCTTCTCCGGTTTGCCAAAGTCCGCCGGCGGCTTGTCGATGGCTTCGAAGATGACCCGGCCGCCCGTTTCCACGACGTACCCGTAGAACTTCATGGCGTGTTCCATCTCTTCCGCCGCCTGCGCCCGCATCCACTTGGCAAAGCCATCGAGGTTCTGGGCGTCGAAGTGCGCGCCCATCGCGGCGTAAAGGTAGGCCGAATACATCTCGGCGGTGATCTGTTTATTCAGGGCCTTCTCCATCTTCTTGCTGACCATGGTACTTCCTTTCCCGCTTGGCGGGGGCGCTACGTCTTCACACCCCGACCGTTTCCGCCGTGGACACTCGCTCCCCTCAAAGTTCCCCCGCGGAACTCCGGGTTCGCCAGCGACGTAGAATGCTTACTCCTTGCGCCTTGCCGGTACAGGAGCGTACCAGCGCCGGCATCATACTCCCAGATGTCCAAAGGAACAAGGGGCACAACGCATTCATTCCACTGCCCTTGCCTGCAAGCCGAAACGGCGCGTCAGTACACCAGGGCCCGGAAGCCGCGCACCGTGTGGAAGGTGATGATGTTCCCGTCGTGGGCGCTTTTGGCCCGTGCGTCGCCTGACCGCGACAGAATGTGCAGGTCGTCGCCGTTGATCGCCATCGAGGCATAGTGGCGGGCCTGACCAAAGGCCTTCGTATCCGCCACGCGCGCGGCAAAGCACCAGTCCACGCAGTTCTTCGAGAAATGCAGCACCAGGCGGTGGCGTTCGTTGTTCGGCAAGTCAAACCGGTCGTCAGGAAGCCGGTCCGGGCGCGTCATCGAATCCGTGGCCTGGGAAGACAACAGCCAGAACAGCTTCGTTTGCTCGTCATACACGATGTGAAACTTCATGTGGCCGCCCGGGCACGGTACGAATACCATGGGCGCTCCCGACGGCGCGTGTTCGAGTGACACCGTGATGCGGCCATCATCGGATTCCACCGCCTTCGCAATGGCGGCCAGGTTCGTCGAGCCCGTATGGGCGCGCATCCACAGATGGAACGTCCGTCCAGCGGGGTCAAACCAGACGTGGTCGGGGTCCACAAACTGGACCACATTGGTCTCCAGCCAACCCGGGTCGGCCATCGGCCGCCGCACCCCGGCCGTCTCCGCAACCGTGTTGCCCGGCGTGTGAAACGGAACACCAATCAGGTGCGGAGGACCGGCCGCCGCAATGGCGTCGCGGTATGACAGCTCGTTCGAGAACGTCCACGCCTCGCGACGCGTCAAGTCGTCGTCCACGTCCGCCGCCATCAGCACCGGCGCAAACACCGACACCGGCCACATCGGATAGTCCGGGTCGGTGTCGCGCTCCATGACCAGATAGACGCGGCCTTTCGTGTAGTGCACATTGCAGGGCGCCTGGTGCCATCGCTCGCCGCGGGTCAGCCAGGAAGCCTCGCTCCACGTCGTGCCCCCGTCTGTCGAGCGCACAATCCCGAGGTCGCCGCTATGCCCCAGCACGTAGACGGCCCCGCCTGCGGCAAACGGGCGCGCGTGGATCATGGGCGTGCTTGCCCGGAGCGTCCAGGTCCGGCCGCGGTCGTCGCTCGTGTAGATCCGCCCGCGGTACCCCTCGGGGCCTTCCTTGCCCGCGAAGGACGGCCCGCCAAGGTCAAGCGTCACCACAAGACGACCGCCCGGCAGCACGGTCAGCCCGGGGCTGTAGGAAAAGACCTGCTGCGCGTCGGGGGATTCATACACCGTCACATACGCGTCCGCTACCAGGGGAGGCGCCTCGACCGCGCCAGGCGCGCCCTCGGCGCGCACGCCGGCCAGCAGGGGGCTCAAGGCCACGGATTGAATGAAGACTCGGCGATGCATGACCACCCTCCCCGGCATCGGCAGTGCATTATGCTGACAACAGAACGTATCCGTTCGCGATCGCCTTTTTCCCCTGATCGTTCAGCGTTTCATAGAACAGACGAACGCCCTGTTCTACGCCGGTTTTCGCGAGCAGGCGGAGCCGGATGTCCGACCCGGGTCTCACCATCCCCCGGAAAACGCAGCTCAACTCTTTCACCCGCGTCGGGTCGCCGCCCGCTTCGCGGTCGACCAGTTCGCGCAGTGATATGGCGAGCGTGGCGGTGCCCTGGAGTATCGGTCCCGGAAGCCCAACGCCACGGGCAAATCTCTCCGACGTATGAATCGGAAACGAAAGCCCCGTGCAGCCGTCGTATACATGCGCGGTCAACGGATCGATATGGATGCTGTGCTCCCACACGCCGTCCAAAGTCTCTGGGGCAGGAGGGGGGGTATACAGCGCGCCGTCGATTCGCCCTGCATCCGCGCATCGCACGCCGCGGAAAAACGCCCCCGCGTACTCCGTGAAGACCGGCTGGCCGTCGTGATCCTCCGCCTCGAACCGGACGATCGACAACGTACCCCCGCGCTGCGGCAACACCCCGAAAATGTGACACCGGATCACCAGTCGGTCTTTCGGCCGCAGGGGACGGTGCATGAGGATGGCTTCCGAAAAATGCACCTGCCGGGCGCAAATCTCCTCCGGCCACGCGTCCATGCCCCAGTATTCATGCCGGTTAACAAAAATCGGCCAGGTCAGCGCCGTGGCCAGCATGGGCGGGGCGATGATGCCTCCCTCGCGTGTATCATCAAAGTAGTACGGGTTCGCGTCGCCAATCGAGGCCGCGAAATTCATCGATTCCCGCCAACCCACCTCGACGGAATACGGTTTGGTCATACGTCCAACGCATTGAGAATCAATCTGTAATGGCAAGGCTACTCTCCTCCGCCGGAACCTTATCACGTTGATCGGTCAAAATTAAACCCGCCTACGCGCGCACAGTGGATTCTGGCATCCTGAGGCCGGAGCACGGACTGCAAAATGCTAAAATCGCGTAAACATAGGGTTTCGTGCGGCCGGGCCCTCAGGGGGCTTCGCGCGTGACGGGTTCAGCGCCCTCGTCAAGGGCGCTTGCCGTTTCTTCGGAGGCGTCGAGCGCGCGTTTCTTTTGCGCGCCCTCGTCAGAAAGCTGCAACAGATGCAGTCCCTCAAGCTGGAGACATCCGAGACCGACAGCAATCACCAGGCCGGCGTTGATGGCGTGGGTCAGGATGGCCAGAGCCAGGGCGTCGTCGTACGAGACATCCGGCTGCACCAGTTTCAAGCCCGCCACCAGCGGAACCTGAAACTGGCCAACAAACCCCGGGGTTCCCGGGACGCTGATCGCGATGGCCAGCGCCGCCTGCATCACAAATACCGTGTACCACGGCGCCTCAATCCCGAACCCGAAAAGCATGCATTGAAGCATGGCGACAAAACAGGCCCACGTGACCAGATTGTACGCCACCGATTTGGCCATCTCCGAAACCGACCGGAACACCTCGAACCCTTCGGCAAACTGTTGGAGCAGATGATGGGTCCAGCCACCCAGTTTCCGGCACGCCCGTGCTCCAGCCGGGAAAAACGAGAGCCGGCGGCCGGCAAATGCAAAGGCTCCGTCTGACACCCGAAGGACCAGGTTCTTGCTCACGAAGAGCAGCACAAACACCGCGATGACCGCCAACAGAAAAGCCGCCGCGCCCAGAGCGCCTGTCTGATACGCACTGGCCGGCACCAGAATGGGGGAGTCGCTCCGGAACAGCTCCCCCGGAATCTCGATGTTTTCCGCCGGACGGAAGGCCAGCAGCGCCACGGCCATGACCACGATCAATCCGATGAGATCATTGACGCGATCGAGCGCCACCAGCGCAAAACTGCGCGCCACCCCCAGCGCCGTCAGGCGCGACAACACCACCGCCCGCACCAGTTCCCCAATGCGCGCCGGAAGCGTGAAATTCGCCAGAAACCCGATCTGGGTGGACGAAAACATGCTTCGGAATGTGGCCGCCGGTTCCACCGCCCTCACGACATAGCTCCAGCGTTTGACGCGTCCCCAAAAGCTCACGCCTACGAAGAGCGCCGCCAGCACGAGCCAGCCCCAGCGAATCTCCGCAAACGAACGTTTCAGACCCGCCCAGCTTGTCCCCTGAAACATCCACCAGAGGATCAGCGCGCCAATCGCCAGTCCCCCTACGCCTTGTATGGTCTGCTTGACTCGTGTCCGCAAAAAAGGTTCTCCAGGGGGTCGGATTCGCCGCGGCGCTCGCCGCCGGCGGCATCGGCTCAGGGGGCAGTCAGGACCGGAAACGGCTTCTGGGCGACGGATCGAGCTTCTTCAGCGGCGCTTTGCCCCGTTTCCGCTCCAACGTGTCCACCACGGTCGCGTGGCGTTCTTCGTCCGGAGGCAGCCAGCCCCGCTGCTGTCTGCGTCTCCTGTCCGCTTTGTGCTCCAGTTCATCGTAGGCCACACGCAACCGCTCCAGCAGGGCCATCCGGCAGGAAAGGCACAGCCCCGATTCTTCCTCGACGGTCTTTTTGCGGCAACGCGTGCAGACGCGGGCGTCCTTACGCGCGAGGTCACGCCGAAGGGCCGGGGTCTTGCGGAGCAGTTGCCGCACCTCTTCCAGCGTCAGGCCCGAGGCGTCCGCCAGTTTTTCCATACTCAGTTCGGTCTCTTCCAGACGGTCCAGCACGCGGTAGATGGTTTCCATCCGCTCGACGCGACGCACGGCGCACTCCCTGCACAGACCGTCGTACTCGTCCGCCCGGACGACCGCCCCGCAGTCCCTGCAGTTTGTAAGATTAACCTTCACTATCTCTTAGCTCCATAGCCAGGCGCTCCACCCGCCGGTGCAAATCCGCCACGCTGCCTTCATTGTCCAACACCCAGTCGGCCAGCGCAAGTTTCTTTTCCGGCGGCGTTTGTGCCCGTATTCGGGCCACGGCCTCCTCCCGGGCGAGACCGCGCGCCTTCATCAGGCGCTGAATCCGTAACCCCTCCGGGCTGGTGACCAGGATCAGGCCATCCAAACACCGTTCCCGTTCCCCGGATTCCGCGATTAACGCGGCGTCCAGAATCACCGTCCGGTGCCCCTGGGCCGCCAGGGCCTTTACCCGCCGCTTGATCTCGCGTTTAATGCAGGGGTGCGCTATGGCGTTGAGCCGCTGCCGCGTCGCCGGGTCGGCAAACACCCGCGCACCCAGCTTCTTCCGGTCAATCCGTCCCGCCGTCAGGATCTCCGGTCCAAATGCGTCCAGCACGGCCGATACGGCCTCGCCGCCCGGTTCGAGGACTTCATGACCGATGCGGTCCGCATCAATGATGGGAAAGCCCAGTTCCTCAAAGTGGCGTGCGACCTCCGTTTTCCCGGCTCCCGTGCCTCCCGTGATTCCGATGATGCGCACCTTCTCCCGTGTGGGACCGGCGCCCTCACCGGTCATCCTCCGGTCTTCCTGGTGTTCATCGTCCACGGGTGCGCCGAACGGCCCCGGTCCCGCGGCTCCCTGGATCATTGCGGGGTGTCCTCCCTCGCGAGATACCGTTCGAGCATTTCCTCATACCGGCCCTGGGCCCTCAGGATGCGCTCGATCAGTTCGCGCACCGCGCCTTTGCCGCCCGGCGCCCGCGTCACGAATGCCGCCGCGGCCCTGGCCTCCGGCGCCGCATCCGCCACCGCCACGCCCACGCCCACCGCCTGCATCGCCCGCACGTCAATGATATCGTCGCCGATAAAGGCCAGTTCCTGCATCGTCAATCCGTAGTTCGCGGCAATCTCCTCACAAACCCGCAGCTTGTTCTTGACCCACATGCGGCATTCCGCGCACTTCCACGTGGCCGCAATCGTCTCCAGCGCCTTGCTGCCCAGCCCGGATACCAGGGCCGTTTGCCCGCCGGAGAGATGCCACAGGCTGAGCGCCGTGACGTCGCGGACGTGTACCGTGCGGAACGGCTGCCCGTCCCCGTCAAACGCAATGCCCCCGTCGGTCAGAACGCCGTCGACATCGGCCACAAGAAGGCGCACGGCGCGCAAGTGCTCATCCATGGGTGTCATGTGAGGTGTCTCCTATGCATGGCTGGCCGGGCCCGTCATCGCTGCGCGGGCGTCAACGTAATGGCAAGCGTGCCCTGCACCACTTCCGGACGGGCCAGCCGCAGGTGCAGCAGGCGCTCTCCTCCCTCATCGCCAAGATGAAGCGACGTCTCCAGGACCCCCCGGGTCGTGAGACACCGCGCCTCACAGCGCGCGGCGAGATGCAGGGGCCGCACCACAATCTCCCGGAGTAGGACCGGGTCCCGAAACCCAACTTGAATCTCGACCACCGAACGCGTCGACCCTTTTTCCTCCAGCCGAACCCACGACAGACCCGTGGGGGAGAACAGCGGCACACTCAGAAAACGGACGCCCCGCGGAAGATGCGGCCGTATCCAGAGCACGTGCTCCGCCGCGTCCATCATGACGCCATGCAACGATTCAAACGCATGCCAGACCGTCAATGCGCTCAGATGCCGGTCCTGGACCGGCCCGCACGGCGCGTTGGCGTTGCAGTCCCACGCCAGCGGATGGTTGAATGCCCGGGCCCCTTTCATCCAGACGCTCTTGAAGATGCGCTCAATCAGGTAGAAACCGTGATCTTCCCGATTGAGCTGAAGCAGCAGGCAGGCAAAATGGGCGAGCTGGATCCCCGGCCAGCTCTGCTCCGTCTGCGGCTCCACACCCGTTCCAGGAGGGTTTTCGCACGGATAACCGTCCGGCAGCGTGCCGCGGGCGAGACAGAATTTCCGCTCGTTCAGCCGTTGTATCGCTGTTACGGCGCGGGCGACCCGGTGGGGCTCGAAGAGCGGGCCCAGCCCCAGCCACTGCGCGTACCATTCGCCGGCCAGTTGCCCCGTGTGACACCCCAGGTGCCAGTCCGCAAGGCGCTCGCCTTCCCCGGCGCCCGGCGCGCAGAACAGGTAATAGCCCTGCTCTTCATGCCACAGCAGCGCCTCAAACCGTTCCACCGCACGTTCGGCGAGGACCGTGTATCTCTCGGCTTCTGCCGCATCTCCGAGCTGCGTCGCCAGCGCCGAGTAGGCTCGCATGGCCGCAATCCACAGGCTCGACGTGTAGCTGTTCACCCCGTCCGTGGCCCAGTCGTCGTACATCGTCGAGAACCCCGACTGCCGCGGAAGTCCATCGTCCTCGATGCTCATTTTCGCGATGTGGTTCATCACCGCGCGCAGCCGCGGGAACAGGGTCTCGGCCATCTTGCGGTTGCCCGTGAACCGCAGGTTCCGGCAGGCCAGCAGAACGAACTTCGGACCCAGGTCGACCAGTTCCTCCGTGCGCGCTCCGTCTCCGGGCGCATGAAGCGTCATCCGGCCGAGATACCGGACACAGCGGCCGGGCTCGGTCTTCGGCATGGCCCCCGCCAGAACGTAGAACTCCGCCTCTTCCAACTCCGGAAATAGAAGGAGCGTGGCCAGTGAACTGTACAAGCGCTTGTCGAGGCATCCGGTCATGGGTTCTTCCGGCGACTCGAACAGCGCGAACTCGCCCTGGCGCGTCAGCAGGCTGTTGGTGGAAAACGTCGCGCAACTGTTGATCAGCATCCGCGAAAACCAGCGCGGAAGCGATGAGGTCAGCAACGAATTCTGCCACGTCTCGACGGCGCGAACGTAGAAATTCACGTTGCGCAGCGCCCCCTGCCCGACTTCGACGGCGTTCCGGTAGAGCTCCGCGTACTTGTTCCCGAGGTCCACCCCGTCCACCACAAAGCGGGGACAGTACCAGCTCAACGCCAGCAGAAAACGGCACTCCTGGTAGGGTTCGAGCTCGCGCGTACAGCAGACCGCCGCGGAATGCGCCGCCTCATTGCGGGATACCTGGTTGGCCAGGCGCCCGTCGTAATGGAATTGCTGCCAGAACGTGTCCAGTTCCGCCGCGTCATCCGCATTCCAGCCCAGCACCGAAATCTCCTGGCCCAGCTGCGGTTGCGCGAGTAGCGCATAATTGCCGTCCGCGTTGCTCGCAAAGCCCTCCGTTTTGCCGAAGCTCAGGCCCTGAAAACGCGGGTCGGAGGACCCGTTCCGGTACGGTACGGGCGTGAATGCGCCCCGGTTCGTGGGGGCCACGCTGCGCTCGCACCCGCACAGGTTTTCCCAATTGAAGACGAACGACACCTGGACCGGCGTATGGGCCGGATTGCGCACCGACACGCTGAAGAACATCACCGGAGTATTTGACGAGGCGACGTCGTGGGGAACCACGGGGGCCAGGGCCCGCCAAGCCGCCTCCACAGTCGCGTCCTTCGCGTTCAGCGTGTAATACGAACAGGGGTACAAGGCACGCCACGTGAGTTCATTCACGGGAGTAAACGTGGGAATGATGCCCGCGTCCGCAAAGGGGAGGTCGCACTCGGGTTGCAGAAAGCGCGTCTGCACGCGTCCCTGGCGAACGGTTCGCAACGCAATAAACGCCCGAGGCGACAGCGAAATGCGCGTGGCCTTGTCGCGATTGTTGTTGATCGTGATATTGCGGAACCGGCTGTCGTTTCCCAGTTCGATGCAGCCCGTGCCGATGCCGCCCAGGGGCACGCCCCACGATATCCGCCGGGCCCTGGCGCCCCGGCCCGGGAATCGCTGTGGCTGCGGGATGCCTCCGTTTAGATTCACCGCCACGCTACACCGCTCTCATCTTAATCACCCGCCTTCACGCTCGCACCTTGAGCGGGGCTTCGGCCCGAGCCAAGTTCCAGCAGCATCACAATGGCGTCCTCTCCGCTCTTGGGGTAGTATCCTCTCCGGCGGCCTATCTGCCGGAATCCAAACGCTTTGTATAGGTTCTGCGCGCGGACATTGGATTCGCGCACTTCCAGCGTCGCGATGTGCGCGCCCACCCCTTCCGCGACCTCCAACAGGTGCCGCGTGAGGCGACGTCCCAACCCCCGTCCGCGCAGGCAATCGCGCACCGTAACGCTCGTAATATGCGCTTCATCCAGCACCAGCCAGAAGCCGCCGTAGCCGGCGAGCTGGCCGTCCAGCAGCATGACGTAGAAATACGACCGGTTGTTGCGGATCTCCTCCCGAAACATCCCGCGCGACCACGGCTCCGGATAGGCCTCAAGTTCGATCTCCATAATCTCATCGAGATGCAACTCCGCAAGCGTCACGAATTCCACGTGCGTTGCGTTCGATGAGGTCATGGGTGTTCCACTCGTTCCCGGTTCTGTTCAGCCTGCGATTTTCTAAGATAGACCGGGCGCACCGCCGCCGCCTCCGCGTTGCACCCCGCCAGCAGCATCGCGCGGGCTTCCGCCGCTACCGCCGACGCCCGGGGCGGCCACGCCATCCGCGGAAGCACGCGGCAGTTCGGAAGACTCGCCCGGAGGCGCGTTTCGTACACACCCACGCCGTCCCCGAACACGGTCACGGTATCGTGCGAGCGCAGCGCTTCCGCCACCTGCTCCACCGGCGCGACGCAGTCCGCAAGCACCGGACTGCGCGCCCCGGATTCAAACCGGTAGGCCGCCGCGAATATCTCGCCCATGCGCGCATCCAGCATCGGACAGCACACGCCGTCGTTCATGGCCGGCAAGCGGGACATGGCCGCCAGCGTGGGCACCCCCACCAGCGGCAGGTTCTGCCCGAGCGCAAGCCCTTTCCATGTGGCCAGGCCTACCCGAAGCCCCGTGAACGAACCGGGACCCGTGCTGATGGCCAGCGCATCAACCTGATTCAGCGACACACCGGCCTCGCCCAGCACCCACGTCAGCGTGTCCAGCAGGCGCTCCGCGTGCGTGCGTCCACAATCCACAACCGTCTCCGCCAGCGTCACATCGTCTTTGCAGACCGCAACGGTGTTGATGCTGGTGGACGTATCTCCCGCTACGATTATCATGTTCGGATCATACGAGTGTAAGCGCTCACAGGTCAATGATTTGGCAGAGCAAATTCACCGGCCGGTTCAGGGGGATTCCCAGACACACAAGAGGCCGCAAGACGTGTTTCAAGCTTGCGGCCTGTAATCGATTCAACCGTAACGTCCTTAAAACAAAGAAGTTTCCGAGGCGTCTCCCGATGTATTTTGATCGGGTTTTTCGGACTCGCCCGCCCCCGGGTCCGCTTCGTTGTGCAACTGCGGGGCGGCATAGCCTGTCGGGTCCGGCGTGCACACCAGCTCTTTCATCTTCTTGCCCGGCCGAAATGTAACGACCTTCCGTTCGGGTACGGGGACCTGCTCGCCTGTTCGCGGATTTCGTCCAATGCGCGATGCGCGTGTCTTTACCTCAAACACGCCAAAATCGCGCAATTCCCAGCGTTCACCTTCCGCGAGCGCCTGCGAGATGGCCTCAAAGGCCCCTTCGATAATCTTGGCCACAGTGCTTTGGGTTATCCCCAGCTTATTGGCCACTTGGATTACCAACTCGCGCTTGGTCATTGTCACGGAATCCAATCCTCCTCGCCAGCCCTGGCCGGGACCTTCGATCCCTTGATGGGCCGACTCGCTGCGTCGCGACTTCGCGTACAGGTCATTATACGGATGCGGGCAATTCCTTGCAAATCTTTTCGTACAGTCATCTTATCGATGATCGGCCGTGAAGTCAACCGGCTTCATGCTCCGAGACCATCCGGCTGGAAACACGGTGGCGGCAGATTTGAATCCTTCCGGGGCCGTCTTTTACAATAGCTTTTCGGTAATCAGGCCCCTGTAACGACCTATGAACCCGCCCATTGCTGAAATATTTGCCGCCTACGTTTGTCTCCTGTTCTGCCTGTCCATGCATGAGGCCGCACATGCCTGGGCCTCAGACCGGGCAGGGGACCCGACCGCCCGGCTTCTCGGGCGGGTCACGCTTAATCCTCTGCCGCACATAGACCCATTCGGGACGGTCCTGTTCCCGCTCATCATGATGTTCGCGAACCTGCCCGTATTTGGCTGGGCCCGTCCCGTTCCGTTCAACCCGCAGAACCTGCGAAACAAGCGCTGGGGGCCCGTGGTGGTCGCTCTGGCCGGTCCCCTGTCGCACCTGGCCCAACTGGTCGTGTTGATTCTTGGGGCGCGCGTGGCGTTCCTCGTGTTTCATCCTGACCTCCAAACCCTGGTGGATTCGCCCTGGATTACGCTGCTGTGGATGCTCGTGCAGCTCAACCTTATCCTCATGCTGTTCAACCTGATACCCGTGCCTCCGCTGGACGGACATCATGTGCTTTACGCGTTTCTGCCGCCCCGGGGGCAGCATGTCATGGAACGAATCGGGCCCTATGGCATCCTCATCGCCATTCTTATCATGAGATACGGCATGGGGCAGCCCCTGGCCTTTCTGGGGAAGCTCGCCGCGTTTCTCCTCTTCGAAGGCGTCGCTGGCTGACGCCAGGCCGGGGGGCCGTCTCCGCGCCGGGCGTTGGCGTTTGCATGGCCCCGTCGTGTACGATTACGCCTCATCATGCCAATACGTCAGGGGAGAATACTCGGATGAGCATCACCGTCGTGGGTTCCGTAGCGCTGGACACCGTGGAAACACCGGCCGGAAAAAACGAGGAAGGCCTTGGCGGGGCGGCTACCTATTTCTCGCTGGCCGCGGTTCACTATGCGCCGATCCATCTTGTGGGCGTTGTCGGAGAGGATTTTCCCCAGGCGCACGTCGACCTCTTTCGAAACCGCGGAATCCATCTGGAAGGCCTCGAACGCGCCCCCGGCAGGACCTTCCGCTGGACCGGACGCTACCATGCCGACGTGAACGAGCGTGATACCCTGGAAACGCAGCTCAACGTCTTTGAGGACTTTCACCCCAGGCTCCCCGAAGCCGCGCGTAAATCCCCCTACCTCTTCCTCGGCAACATTCACCCCGCATTGCAACTCGAAGTGCTCGAGCAGGTCAAACCGAAGTTTACCGCGCTGGACACCATGAATCTCTGGATTGACATTGCCCAGGCAGATCTGCGACAGGTCCTCGCACGTACCGATGCCATCATTATCAATGACGCCGAGGTGAAACTGCTCACGGGCCGCGCCAACGTCATTCGCGGCGCGCGAGACGTCGCCGCCCTCGGGCCGCGCATCGTCGTGGTCAAAAAGGGCGAGCACGGCTGTCTCCTTTTTGTGGACGACACCGTCTTCTCCGCGCCAGCGTTTCCGCTGGAAACCGTCGTCGATCCTACCGGCGCGGGGGACACCTTTGCAGGAGGATTCATGGGGTATATTGCTCAGCAAAACTCCCTGGACCTGGCCACCCTGCGCCGGGCGGTCATTCACGGCAGCGTCGTCGCTTCGTTCGCCTGTGAGGATTTCGGCCCCGGCCCACTGGTGACCCTGACCCCCGAGCGCATTGCCGGGCGCTACGATAAGTTCAAGGCTCTAGTAGACTTCTAGCCATCTCACATACTCTGCTCTGGCCGTTTTCGGGAAGATCCCGCCTCCATTGCTTCCGTGTCAGGGGCTCCCCCCTGTAAACCATTCTCTGAAAGATAGTTATGGGACTCATGCAGCAAGGTGCCGCAAAAAATCTGTTGTGGATTTCCAGCTTTGGCACTATCATATGGGGTGGATCGGCATTACCCATACCGCATGTCAGGGGCAGGCCGTCTGAGCTTTTAGAGCGTATCCGGATGTGCAAAGCCGGGTACCGGGCGAAGTTATAGTCAACACAACATGAGGGAGGCAGGAAATCATGCGTAAAAGAGGATTCACACTTATCGAACTGCTGGTGGTTATCGCCATCATCGGCATCCTGGCGGCCATATTGCTGCCGGCACTTGCCCGGGCACGTGAAGCGGCCCGCCGGGCAAGCTGTCAGAACAATCTCAAGCAGTGGGGCCTGGTGTTCAAGATGTATTCCAACGAGGCCAAAGGCGAGAAGTTCCCGCCGAATCAGATGTTCAAAAACCATGCTGTCGCAACGGATCCGACCACGGCCTGCCTGCGGGTGGACTTCCCGGAATTGGTCCCCGATGGCCCGTCCGTCTATCCCGAGTACCTGACCGATCCCAATATCGGGGGATGCCCCTCCGATTCGGAAGCGGCTCTCGACTCGTGGCATGAGCTGGGAGATCTGGAACTCCCGTGGGATCCGTGCATGTTCCGCGGCACGTCGTACAATTATCTTGGATGGGCGTTGAACATCAGGGACTTCCTCAATCCCGGCGTTGACGAAAACGCCGCCCTCTTCGAGGATCCGACCGATGTGGGTGTTGGCCCGTATAGCCTGGCGTTGGTCACGGGGTTCCAGAGCGAGTTTGTAAACGCACTCGGCACCCTGGTCGCTCAGTGGGGTGATGAGACGGACACGACGTTCGCGGTGTTTGAAAGCGAGCCCACCGTCGGTTCGAAAACCCTGTACCGCCTTCGCGAAGGCATCGAGCGCTTCTTCGTCACCGATATCAACAATCCGTCGGGCAGCGCGAAAGCCCAGAGCGAGCTCTTCGTGATGTTCGACGATTTCAACCCGGCGAACCCGGACTTCATGAATCACATCCCGGGCGGGTGCAACGTCCTGTTCATGGATGGCCATGTCGAGTTCCTCCGGTATCCGAGCGAGAGCCCGATCTCGAAGGCGTTTGGCGCTATCCTTGGCTTTGCGACAGGACCCTGACGATTGACCTGCGGGCTTGACCTCCCGCGCAACGTCTCCGGCGGCGCCTCTCGTTCAGGGAGGCGCCGCCGTTCTGATTCCGCTGGCGGGGATGCCGCGAACGCGCAGGCGTCTCGCCTGCATTCTGGGCTTCGGGGGGCGAACCGGATGCAGGCGAGACGCCTGCGCTACAAGACGCGAGACGCCTGCGCTACATCGGAAGGCCCCGGGGTTACTTGTTCAGCTCAGTGACCTTCTTCTCGATGAGCCGCTGGATCTCTTTCAGGCGTTTTGGAGTATCGGCTTCGCAGCGCATGACCAGCACCGGCGAGGTGTTCGAGGCACGGAGCAGTCCCCAGCCGTCCTCAAACTCGATCCGCGCACCGTCAATGGTGATGACCTTGAGCCCCAGATCGTCTTTAAAATACCGGGTCGCCTGTTTGACGATCTCGAATTTGCGCGATTCGTCGGTTTCAATGCGGATTTCCTCGGTCACATAGGTCTTGGGCACGTCCCCGAGGAGTTCGCTCAGGGGCTTCTTCGTGCCGCCCAGGATTTCGAGCAGCCGCGCGCCGGCATAGACGGCGTCGTCAAAGCCGTACCAGCGGTGTTTAAAGAACATGTGGCCGCTCATCTCGCCGGCGAGCTGCGCGTTGAATTTCTTCATCGCGGCCTTGATCAGCGAGTGGCCCGTTCGCCACATGATCGCCTTGCCTCCGTGCGCCTCGATATCCGCGTACAGGGTTCGGGAGCCTTTTACCTCCGAGATGATGGTGGCGCCCGGCTTCTCTTTCAGAATGTGCCGCGCAAAGAGAATCAGGAGCTTGTCGCCAAAGATGACTTCCCCCTTCTCGTTCACGACGCCGATGCGGTCGCCGTCGCCATCAAACCCGATGCCGCAATCCGCTCCGGTGCGTTTCACGGTGGCGATGAGCTTGGTCAGGTTCTTGGGGACGGTGGGATCCGGGTGGTGGTTGGGGAACCGGCCGTCCACGTCGCAGTACAGGGGGATCACCTCGCAGCCCAACTGCTCGTAGAGCGGAACGCCCACGGGGCCGCTGGCGCCGTTGCCCGCGTCAACTACCACCTTCAGGCGGCGCTTCACATGAATGCTCCGCACCACTCGGGCCAGGTATTTGGGCAACAGGTCCATGCGCGTGATCGTGACCGGTTTCCGGGCTTTCGGAAACGTGTCGCCCAGGGCCACCCGGTACAGCTTCTGGATCTCTTCTCCGTGTATGGTCGATGTGCCGACGGCCACCTTCATCCCGTTGTACTCCTTGGGATTGTGGCTCGCGGTGATCATCACCCCGCCGTCTACCGGCAACGTGAACAGCCCGAAATAGCACAGCGGCGTCGGCACCTGCCCGATGTCGATCACATTCACCCCCGCCCCCGTGATCCCGTCCATGACCGCGTGCGCATACGAACGCGAGGTCAGGCGGCCATCGTGGGCGACGACGAAGCAGTTTTTCTTGCGCTTGCCGCGCGTGTACGCCACAATGGCCTGTCCGAGGCGCTCGTAGATCTCTTCGGTCACATCGGTGCCGGCGATACCCCGGATGTCGTATTCACGGAAAATCTGCGGGTTCAACTTCATAGCGGCAACGCCTCCCCTGACTCTTGTCGTTCATCCGTGAAAAGGGTAACAGTCCCGCGTTCCCCAAGCAAGATCCACGCAGTCCGCCCGGTCCCCATGGTATACTGCGTCCTGTTCAGGGAGTAAAGGCGGGCTGTGCCGGCGCGCACCCCGCCTGGCGATATACCGGAGGATCCGTTGTGACCACGCGCCCATCGCTCTATGCCCGATTCGCCGACACTACGCTGATCCTGCGGGATGAACTGGCCATCGAGCGCACCCTGCTCGCAAACGAACGCACCCTGTTGGCGTATCTTCGTTCCGGTGTCGCCTTGCTTATCGCGGGCGTCACCATGATCCATTTCTCCGAGCAGGGATGGTTTCTGCTGATTGGCTGCTCCTGCCTGCCTGCCGGAATCGTCTGCGCCATCATGGGCGTGGTCCGTTTTCGCCGCGTGAACCGGTCGATGCGCTCAATACGCGAGCGGCGCGGCGAACCGCTTCCCGCCGCGGCCCCCCCCGTACCTTCTGTTGCCAGGGAGGATGACGCGGCTGTCTGAGACGCCAGGACTGCCTCAGCACAGCCTTCTCAGGAGAACAGCGACCGCAAGCGGGCGAAAAACCCGGCTTTTCCAAGCGGCGCTCGACGCGCGCCATGGTGAACTGCCGTTTTTTCGGGCGGCCGCGTGAGCCGGACCAGCGCCACCGTGATGTTGTCCGGCCCGCCTCCCTGAAGCGCTCTGCCCACCAGCATGCGCGAGGCACCCTTCAGGTTGTCGACGTCCATCGACTCGTGGATGGCCGACTGTTCCACGACACCGCACAGCCCGTCCGAGCAGATGAGGAGGGTGTCCCTGTCTTTGACCGGGAAGGTGTAGAGGTCGACTTTCACGTCCTCTTTGGTGCCTACGGCGCGCGTAATGAGGTTCTTCATCGTGTGGTTGCGCGCCTCTTGCTCGGAAATGATGCCGTTGCGGAGCTGTTCGGCCACGAGCGAATGATCGTGGGTGATCTGGTAAATCCCCTCGCCTTTCCGGCTCAGGTAGACCCGGCTGTCGCCCACATGCGCCACATAAGCGTTGCTGCCGTGCAGCACCAGCGCCGATACCGTGGTGCCCATGCCATAGTATTCCGGCCGGTTCTCGGCCTCCTCAAAGACCCGGCGGTTGGCTTCCCGTATGGCGTCGCGCAGGCGCGAGGGAATGGCATGCCCGTCGGGACCGGAAAGATAGGTTTCAGCGATGGTCTGAAGGGCAAGCTTGCTTGCCAGCGCGCCGCCGCTGACGCCGCCCATGCCGTCTGCCACCGCGAACAGACGTCCCCGGTCGTGCACCTGGGACGCATCCTGCGGAATGCACAGCATGCACCCGTCTTCGTTGTGCTCTCTCTTTTCGCCGACGTCCGAAAGAAGATGCGCCTGAAGTTCAGGGCATTTCCAGGAATACTCAAAATTCTCGGCGTTTGCGGGGCCAACTTCTACAATGCGTTTTGGGGCCATCTGCCCATGGTGTCCTTTGGAGAACCGGACGCGTCAACCGTGCCCAGACTGACTGATTCACTGCGGTCAAGGCGCTATTTTAATACGATCCGCTTCCGGGTGCAATTTTCGAGTTTTTACGTTGTTTCACGGCTCCGGACACTCGGGCGGAGGATGAATCCCCAACTGGTCCATCTTGTATTTGAGAATCCTCCGCGTGGTGCCCAGCGATTCCGCTGCGCGCGATTGCACGTACTCCGCCCGCTCGAGCGCCCGCAGAATCAGATGCCGCTCGAGACGGGCCGTGGCCTCTTCGATGGGCAGCCCCTCGAACTCCGACAGGGCTTCCGCGGAACGTTCTTTACGAACCCGGGCCAGCCCTTCCAGGTGCGCTATGTCAATCACCGGGGCGTCCGCATGATGTACGAGGACCCGCTCCACGATGTTCTCCAGCTCGCGCACGTTCCCGGGCCACTCGTGCGAGGCGAGCTGCGCCAGGGCCTCGGGCGTGAACCGTGTCGCCCGCGCATTGACCCGCGGCGCGTGCTTGGCCAGGAAATGCGCCGTGAGCAGGGGAATGTCTTCCCGGCGCCGCCGCAACGGCGGCATCTCGATCGGAATGACGTTCACCCGGTAAAACAGATCTTCCCGAAACCCGCCCTCCTGGATGCGTTCCTGGAGGTCCCGGTTGGTCGCGCAGATGAACCGCACGTCCGATTCGATGGCCTTGCTGCTGCCCACGGGATAGAACTGCCCGTCCTGCAACACCCGCAGGAGTTTCGCCTGGGCGTCGAGGGGCATTTCGCCGATTTCGTCGAGGAACAGCGTGCCCTTGTCGGCCACCTGAATCTTGCCCACGCGCTTTTCGACGGCGCTGGTGAACGCGCCCCGCTCGTGCCCGAAAAGTTCGCTTTCAACCAGATGCTCGGGAATCGCGCAGCACGACACCGGGACGAACGCCTCGGCCTTGCGCGGCCCGCCCGAATGAATGCACCGCGCCAGCAAGTCCTTGCCGGTTCCGCTTTCGCCGGAGATAAGCACGGTCGAATCCACCCGCATCGCTTTCCGGGCAAGTTCCAGGACCCGGGTGAGCGCGGGACTCTCCCCGACGATGGCGCCGAATCCCCGCGCGTCGGATTCCCGGAGCACGGTCAGCGCTTGTTCGTGACGGTGCTGGGTGAGCGCCCGCTCGACCGTCAGGAGGATCTCGTCCACGTCGAACGGTTTCAAGATGTAATCGTAGGCCCCGCGTTTCATGGCCTTTACCGCCATGTCGACGCTTTTGTGCGCGGTAACGACGATGACGGGAAGATCCCATTCGCGGGCCGCGATTTCTTCAAGCACGTCCATGCCCGACAGGCCCGGCATCATCAGGTCGAGAATCGCGAGGTCCACGTGACTTGTCTCGAGGAGGCGCAACGCCGACGCGCCGTCCTCGGCATGGATGACGCGGTACGTGCCCGACAGAATCACATCGTACGAGGTGCGGACGCTGCGTTCATCGTCAATCGCCAGGATGGTCTGCATGGCTGGTCTGACTCGATGGCACGCTCAAGGCGAAGGTGCTGCCGCCCTCTTCGCTTGACAGGAGCTTCAGTTCGCCCCGGTGCTGTTTGATGATGCGGTTCGCGGTCGTTAATCCCAATCCCATCCCCTGTTCCTTGGTGCTGAAGAACGGCATGAAGATCAGTGGCGCATCCTGTTCCGGAATGCCGGGTCCCGAGTCGTGGACCATCACCTCGCAGCGGTCGCTGCCAGAGCGCGTGCTGACGTTGAGCTTGCCGCCGCCGGGCATCGCGTCAATGCTGTTCTGTACGACGTTGTGCAACGCTTGCGCGAAGTAAACGGGGTCGAGCTCCACATCGGGCAAATTGGGATCGTAGGCGGTCTCGACCTCGATCGACCGGGCGCGCAGTTCGTCCTCGAACGACCGCAATACGCCTTTCACGGTGTCGTTGATGTTGGCCTGCTTGAGCGTGAGACGGGGGTGGCGAGCGAACTCAAACAGGGTTTCGGCCACGTTGTTGATGCGCGCGATCTCCTGCTGCACCGTCTCGCTGAACGCCTGGCGGAAGTCTTCGGTATCGTATTTCTTGGGCAGCAGTTGGGCAAACGTGTTGATGGCCACCATCGGGTTCTTGATCTCCTGGGCCACGCGCGACGCCAGGTATTCCCAGAAGGGGCTGTACGCGATGTCCTCCCGCGACGCCTGTTCTTCCGGAAGCCGCGAGAACACCACCACCACGCCGCCGTCGTCGAGCGGGGTCGCGCTCAGTCCCAGGGTGGCGTTAATCGCGGGGTCGTGCACCTCCTGGCGCAGGCGCGGCTTGCCCTCTTTCATGGTGCGCAGGATGACGTCGGCGAACCCCGAACCCAGCTTCTGCACGCTGCGGCCAAGCACATCCGTGCCGCGCACCTGCAGAATGCGCTCCGTCGCCTTGTTCATCAGCGAAACGCGGCGGTCCGGCGATACCACCACCACGCCTGTGCGCAAATTGCCCAGCACAGCATCCAGACGGTGCTGCTGGCGGTAGACGTTCTGATACAACTCCGCGTTTTCGAGCGAGGTCGACGCGCTGCGCGCCAGCGCCGTCAGCAGATCGCGTTCTTCCATGCTGTAATTGATGCCGGACGATTTTTCGCCCAGCACCAGCGCGCCGCAAACCCGGCCGCTGACCAGAAGCGGCGCCGCCAGTCGCGCCCCAAGCACCTGGAGCTCCTTCATCGTCTCGTCATCGGCCCCGTTGGTCAAGCGGTCGATGAGACAGACGTGCTGCTCCAGCCAGCGCATCAGACCGTCCGAAAACCCGAACCGCAACGAATCGGACAGTCCGTTGGGCAGCCCCGCGCTCGCGACGACCCGGACGCCCTCGCCCTCGGTTTCCAGGAGCACCGCGCACCGCGCCGCGTGAAACACGTCGGCCAGGGCGTCCGACAGGCTGCACGCCAGTTGTTGCGGGTCCCGCATGTGCCCGGAGAGACGGCTCAACCACCGCAGGGCCGTCTGATGCTGGCCGATCGCGGCGGCGTGGGACACTTCCATGACGGCCGGACCCGGCATCGGCAGGGTTCTCGGATCCGGATACTCTCCCCGGGCCACGCATTTGTCCATCGCCGCCCGGAGCGCTTCGCAGGAGAAGGGTTTGGGGATGCACTCCCGCGCTCCGGCCAGCAGGAAGTGCGCGCGCGTTTCCTGGTCATTGCGGGTCGACAACACGATCAGGGGGATGCCCGGCGTGTTCTCCCGGAGGCGGCCCACCGCGGAATCGCTCACCGCCACCGCATCGTCCACGATCAGCACGTCGGGTTGCAGGGAGATCAGCCGGCGCAGGGCCGTATCCACCGTCGTCTCGAATAACACCAGATCGGTTTCAGGCAACGCCGCCCGCAACGAGGCCCGCAGCCCCTGGTCGTCGGCTATGATAAGCACCACCTTCATCGCCTACTTCTCGCCCCCCAATGACGCCATCTCCCGAACAAGGGGAAACGCCACACTGAACGTCGCGCCTTGGCCCGGCGCGCTTTCAACGTTGATCGTGCCCCCGTGTTCCGCAACGATACCATGCACTACGGAAAGCCCGAGGCCGCTGCCATGCTCCTTCGTTGTATGGAAGGGGTTGAAGATCACCTCGAGCTGGTCTTCAGGAATGCCGGGACCCGTATCTTGCACGCTTACGACGACACTTTCAACATCCTGCACCGGCCTGTGCCATCCCCGCTGCAAGCGCATGCGCCCGTGAGTTGCGGAAAGCCGCAGCTCACCGCCCTTAGTTTGCCCCATAGCCTCTATTGCATTCAAGACTAAATTCAAAAACACCTGGTGAAGCTGCTGGTCGTCGCAATTCACGAAAAACTCGGGTTCCGAAAACCGGCTTTCCACGCTAATCCCGGCCTTGATCGCCTGGTTCTCCGTCAACATCACCACGTCCTGCACGATTTTACAGATGTTCCGGGGGGCAAAGCTGGCGGGACGCGGCCGCGCAAAGTCCAGAAGCCGGCTCACGATCGAATCGATACGCTCTACCGCGCTCAGCACGACTTCAGTAAAGGTCGTTCGGAATTCCTCGTCCTTGTAGCGCGTGGGCAGCAATTGCGTGAACGTCTTGACCGACACCAGCGGATTCTTGATCTCATGCGCCATGCCCGCCGCCAGCGTGCCCAGGGACGACAGGCGGTCCGCCCGCTGCACGTTCTGTTCCAGGCGCTTGACCGTGCTCAGGTCGTAGATCATCACCATGGCGCCCTTCAGGCTGCCGTCCGTCGAGGTCAGGCACGAGGCCGACATCGCCACGGGGGTTTCAATCCCGTCCGGCCGCCGCAGGCGCGTCTCGTAATCTTCCAGGTCGTATCCGGTGGCCAGGGTGCGTTCCAGCACGTCCGCAATCTGCTCCGGCAAGGCGCTCAGCTCATGGCCGGGGCGAATGTCGCCCACAAATTCCGATGCGGCCTGATTCACGGTCTGCACGCGCCCGTTCATGTCCACCGCGAGCACGCCGCCCCGCATGCTGGCCAGAATCCGGGCCCGGTGCAGGTTGGCTTCCTCCAGCTTCCGGTACAGCCGCGCATTCTCAATCGAGGTCGACAGCGGGCCCGCCACCGTGGCGAAGACCGCCATGTCCTCACTGCTGTAAATGTCCTGCGAGCGCTTTTGCCCCAGCGTCAGCAGGCCGATGAAATCCGCCATCGAGCGCAGCGGAACGCACAGGTAGGCTTCCAGTTCGGCCAGATGATGCGCGACCCGCGCATGCTCCGGCGTCGGCCGGCCGTGGATCATCTCTTCCAGGGCCACTGGCGACGGGCGATGGCGCATGTAGTGCAGCAGCTCGCCGTAGTCTCTAAGCACCCGCCCCTTTTCCGCCGGTTCCGTGGAATACTCGGTGACCAGCACCCCCGGCTTGGTCTCGCTCACGAGCATGACCCGCACCGCCCGCGCCCCAACGGTTTCCTGGATGTCCTTGCCCACCTGTTCGAGGAGCTCGTCCAGTTGCACGATGTGGCTGGCGGACCGGCTGACGCGGCGAAGCAACGCGTGCACGTCATACCGGCGCTTCAGCACCACGCGTTCGAGAAACAGCTGGACGTGTTCCTTGATGGGTTCCAGGACCAGCGCGATCACGAGCGCGGCGAGCAGGGTAGGGCCCACATACAGTTTCCCGGACCCGCTGCTGAACGTCCAGTGAACCAGGGAAATCGTGCCAATGAAGATCAGCGCGACGACCGCCGTCGATATGGCATAGACCGTGGTGCGCGAGAGAATGAACCAGATATCGAGCAGATGATACCGCACCATAGCGTAGGCAAACGTGCCCATCATCAGAACCAGAAACACGGGACCGTAGGCCTCCGTATTGTCCTGGCCCAGGGCGGGACCAACTACATTGGTCAGGGTCGCCAGGGTGGTGAATGCGGCGGTCCCGAGAAGCACGTGCTGGATCTGGCGCCGCTCGATTCCGGTGCTGCGCAGCAACTTCCGAATGAGCAACGGGAACCCGTAGAGCATCGTAATCCCGATCGAACCCGCCATGATCAGAAAGACCGGGCCGTATGTAACACCCGGCGGCGCGTCCGGCGACACTCGCAACTGCGCTGGATCAACGTAGTAGGGCGTAAACGCCCCGATCGACGAGGCGACGGCCAGAAGCAGCAGAATCACGAGTACGGCGCGCGAGCCTTCAAAGCGATGGCCCGGAAACACGCACACGAAAATGTGGTAGGTGACGGGTATGAAACTCGAGACCACGAACGTCGCGCGCAGCCAGAACATGGCCCAGCCCGCTTCGTGCGCGTGAACAATGACGACGACCCCGAGGGTCCACAATCCGAGATTCAACGCCAGGGCCGCAAACGCGCGGTGAGCCCGCTTGTAGGGGTTCCGCGCCAGTACGAGGGCCCCCAGTCCCAGACAGGCAACGGCTGAGACTATGTGCAGGACTGTGGCTTGGAATACACTCATTGCTCCGGGCGCCCCATCAACAGGGCGCTGTGGGTACCTCCGAAGCTCATGGCACTAACCAGCACAGTGGCCACATCGTTCAGACGGGAACGTTGCGGCACGAAATCCAGGTCGCATTCCGGGTCCGGATCCTCGAGATTCAGCGTGGGGCAGATGCACCCGTTGTCCAGCGCCAGCGCGCCGGCCGCCAGGCCAAGCAGGCTGCCCGCGGCATAGGGCTGGCCCGCCATCGATTTTACGGCGGAAATCGGGACGCGGTACGCCCGTTCGCCCAGCGCGCGCTTGTACGAATTGGTCTCGCTGCGGTCATACATTTCCAGGGACACGCCGTGCGCCTGCACATGGTCCACGTCGGCCGGGACGGCGCCGGCGTCTTTCAGCGCCAGACGAATGGCTTCCGCCAGGCCCTTGCCTTCCGGATCCAGGGCCAGCGCGCTGTAAGCCTCCGCGGCCGAACCAAAGCCCAGGATCTTCGCCAGCACGCGCGCGCCGCGGGCTCGCGCATGGTCTTCGCGTTCCATCACCACGCAGACCGCCGCCTCGCTGAGCACGATCCCGTCCCGGTTGCGGTCAAACGGGCGCATGGCTTTCTCGGGTTCGTCGTTTCGTTTTGACAGGATGCCCAGGGAACATCCTGAAGCAAACGATAACGGGAAAATCGGGCATTCGGTCGCCCCGACAAGGGCCGCGTCGGCCCGCTGGCGGCGGAGTTGTTCCGCGCCCCATTCGAGCGAGTCGAGCCCCGTCGCGCACCCGCTCGATATGGTGATGGCAGGCCCCGTGAACCCGAAATCAATAGTCACATTGACCGTCGCGGAGTGGCCTGAGAACCGGGACGACGACAAGCGGGGCACTTTCTTGAAACCGCCGCTTTCGTAGGCCTGCATGGCCTCGTAATACCCCTCCACCGGATCGCCGACGCTCGTGCCGATGCCCGTCGCGATCCGGTCGGGCGCATACCCCGCCCCCGCCAGGTCCGCGTCCTCCGCCGCCAGACGCGCGCTCGCAATCGCCTGGTGCACGTGCCGGCACCACGTGCGCACAATGTTCTTCTTCATGAAATCATCGGGATTGAAGTCCCAGAGCTGTCCGCCGATCTGACAGGACATTTCAGACGCGTCGAACCGGTCGATCGGGCGGATGCCGGAACGTCCGTTGGCAATCGCGTCCCAGAACGCCTGGCGCCCGAGCCCGTTGCACGCCAATACCCCGATTCCCGTAATGACGATATCCGTCCGCATGTTCTCCTCAATTGCCCACGGCGGCTCGCAGGCCCGCGCCCTGCGCGAGACTCACTCCCGCGCCGGCGCGCACATTAAAGTCTTTCACCATGCGTGCGATGCCGTGTACGTCCCCCGTCAGGAACCGTCGCATCACCTCGTTCCTGAACTCCATCAGCGTATTCTGCCATCCCAGCACGTGCGCTACAAGGGGCGTCTCCTGGAGCATGTACGCCGCCACTCCCAGTAATTCTACCTCATGAATCATGCTTTCGTGGCCTTGTAGCACCTGACTCGACGTCATCGTGCCCATCCGGTAGGGAAGAGATTCCCACCGGCCCGGAGGGGCGCCGAACCGCGAGCGTGTCCGAAGCAACTTGTCCAGCCGCGTACCGAACGACATGCCGAACCCGAAGCGCCAGGGCTGCTGATACCACGCCGTGCGCGGCAGCACCTCCGGCAGCTCGATCAGCCCCGCGTCGGGCCGCACCCGCTCGAGCAGGCGCAGGGTCTCGGCGCGCGTGTGATGGTCGTCCGCCGGCGTCGGGTAGATGAATCGCGCCACCGTAACCAGGCCGGCCTCCCGGCATCCGCGTAGAAGGCCCTCAATCCGGGTGATCCCGGTATTCAGGCCGAAATAGTCCCGCAACAGCCGTTGACTGCCGCTTCCGATCCGGTAGGCGATCGAGACGCATCCGGAGCCTTTGAGGATGGGAAGCAGCGGCGGATCGGCCGTGAGCAGGTTGCCTTCGCGCGAATAGACAGCCTGCGGGCCGCTCTCGTGGATGGCGCGGGCCACTTCAATCGCGTGCCCCGTGGGCGCTCCCTCGCCGGCCAGACGAAACGTCCCCACGCCGTACAGCGCCGCGATGCGCCGCATCTGGGCAGTCACCCGGTGGGCGGAGCGAAGACGCAAGCCGCCCTCCTGCCCCGGTTTCGGACAGTGGTTGCAGGTCTGGTCACAGCCGCGGCTCTCTTCGATGGGAAAGAGCTTCAGCTTGCGGTTGTTTCGCAGCGCACGGTAGACCTCCGCGTCGTACACGGGTTCAGGCAGGGCATTGAGATCCCGGACGTATTCCTGTTGCGTGTGGCAGGGGCGGTCCGTGCCCGGGAGAATGAGGTTCGGGAGGGTCGGCCACGCTTCCCGGTTATGGATGTTCTCCGCCAGCGCGGTCATCCCGATCTCCGGGTCGCCTGCGCAGACGCAGTCAAATGCGGTCGTGGTATTGACCAGTTGGCGTCCGTACAGATCGGCAATGCGGCCGAAAGCCACGAGATACATGTTCGCCGCGTGCTGGCGGATGCGTTTCGCCAGCAGGATCGCGCTGTGGAGATCGTCCGGATGGTCGATTTTCAATGCGATGAAATCGATTCCGGGCGTCTGGCCAAGCTTCTCCGCAAGTTCCTCGCAACAGGCCACTTGGCGTGTTTGAAACGCGCGGTCGATGGTGCGGAGCTGCCACAGCACGTGCAGCGCGCGCAAGGCGTTGAGCTGCACCCCCTCCAGAAAACGCTCCGCCATCTCATTCGTGGCGCCCCGCACCTCTTCCGGAAACAGCCGGTCCACCAGCCCAACCGTCCCGAAATCGCGGATCACCGTCTCATGTCCCTCCGCCAACAGGCATCCCGCCGTGGACGCCAATTCGTGGTCGGGCATAAGCGCCTCAAATGTAAATGGATACCCGGGAAAACGGACCAGGATGCTGTGCGATTTCATACCCTCTCCTTCGTGGCGTTCCTCCGTGAAGCACCCGCGGGATACCACAACATCTTGCGAAAATCCCTCCCCTGCGCGGGACACTACACAATATATCGTCCAGATACTATCATGAACACCATATGTATGCAAGGAAAAAGGGAAGCCACAACACTTTGAGTCCTCAGGGCTTTCGCTCCCTCGTCCGCACCCGGAATCGTCCACAAATTGTGGTCGGCGAGGCCTCACGACGGGTTGGGGTGAGAGCAGGGGTGCGGAGCCCCAGAAGTGGGAGCGAGCGTCCCCCCACGCCCTGAACACCGCCTCCCATGCCTCCCATGCTTTCCATAGCGCCCCCGGCGCGCGCGCTGGACACCCTGGGCCGGATTCGCTATGCTCTGCTCCATGATGCGAAATATTGCAGCCGTTACGATTCTGCTCCTGGCGGGCTGTTGGGCCGCCGGAGCGGCCGGGGAGGCATCGGCGATGCCTGCGGACCTGGACACCTTGCGCGGGTATCTCGAGCGTTCGGCCGAACGCCCCGCCCTTCCCGAGCTTGCAGCACAAGCGCCGGGCTCGCTCCTGGAAAGCCCGCACGGCCGCGACATCCTGGAGTGGGCGCGGAGCGCGGGCGGCGAGATTCCCGAGACCACCCAGGCGCTCTACGACCGGTTCCGGGAGGCCGGCGAGCGGTTTCCGTATGAGAAACCGTACTTCGCCAAGCGGGAACTGCTGACGCGGCACGTGCTGGCGCTCTGGCTCAGCCCGGAAGACCGCGATCCCGGCCAGGTGTGCGCCCTGCTCGAGAGCGTGCTCGCCGAACCCACCTGGGTGTTGCCGGCCCACGAACGCCCTGTGCCCTGGAACGTCGACCTCTTCTCGGCGGAAACCGCCTGCGACCTCGCTCACGTGCTGCTGCTTGTCGAAGACCGGCTGCCGCCGCCGCTTGCCGGACGTATCCGCGCCGAAGTCCGTACCCGCGTGATGGACCCGTATCTGGAGCACGCCCGTGAATACTGGTGGGACAGCGGTCGCAACAACTGGACCGGCGTCTGCGCCGGGGCCGTTGGCCAGACGTTTCTGCTTCTGGAACCCGGTGCCGGGCGCCAGGCGCTGGCCGTAAGCCTCGTGCTCGGGCAGATGGACCGGTTCCTGGCCAGGGCATTCGAGGAGGACGGCGCGTGCCTTGAAGGCATTGGCTACTGGAATTACGGGTTGCTTCATTGCGTGACGTTCGGCGAGATGCTCCACGCGAAAACGAACGGCGCGGTGGATCTGCTGGCGCATCCCAAGCTCAAGGCCATCGCCACGTATCCCGCCACCGTGGCCATCGACCGGCACGTATTCGCCTCGTTCGCCGACAGCCACGAGCATTCCAGCATTGCCCCGTTTATCGCTGCCCGGCTCGCGCGACGCACCGGCGTCGAATCTCTGCTGACCCAGGCCGGCGGGATGTCTGACTGGCGCCTGACCTCCGTCCTGCGCAACCTCCTCTGGTGGCAGGGCCCCGCGGCCGGCGAGCCGGTGTTCGAAGACGCCTTCCTGCCTTCCGCGGGCGTCGTGAAGCTGGTGTGGGCCGCGGGCGGACAACGCGCCGTGCTGGCGGCCAAGGGCGGCCACAACGGCGAGCCGCACAACAACAACGACGTGGGCAGCTTCGTGCTGCGTATCGGCGAGGCCACCTACCTGTGCGATCCCGGCGCGGGACTCTACAGCCGCGACTACTTCAGTTCCAAGCGCTACGAGAACATCTTCGCGAATTCCTACGGGCACAGCGTCCCGCGGATCGGCGGTGCATTGCAGTCCACGGGCGCGGAGTTCCGCGGGGTTGTGAGCGTTCCCTCGCCGAAACAGGCGCGCATCGAGCTCACCGGCGCGTACCAGGCCGAGGGCCTCCGGGAAGCGGTGCGCACCTTTACGGTGCAGGAAGACGGCGTTCTCGCCATGGACACCCGCTACGCGTTTGAAGGCGCGGGCCTGGACGTCGAAGAAGCCTTCATCACCTGGCTGGACGTCGAGACCGACGGCGCGACCGCCCGCCTGCGTTCCGGCAGCGGGGTCCTCGAGATCCGCGCCGCCGCGGGCGAATTTGCGGCGGAACGACTCGAGGAAGCCTGCAAAGCCAACCACAAGAGCGGCGTGCTGACCCGGATCACCCTCCTTCAAGCCGCCGCCCCCGAAATCCAGAACCGCTACACGTTTGTCTATCTCCCGGCGGAATGATGCTCCAGGACGCCCTCGACAGCCGCGGGCTGCTTGACGCAACCGCGGCTGTTATTGGAGAATCTCCCTGGGTGGCGCGGCCAGGCGGCCGTCGCCCCTGCGGGAGAACACCATGCTGATGGATCTGGGCACCGCGACGGCGTCCTGGCTGGGGCATCTGCTCGGCAAGGCGGGGCAGTGGCTGGGCGCGCCTCCGCCCGACCGCTACGAGCGCATCACGGAGTACCGGAGCAACCCCATTCTGGCGCGGATGCGTCTCAGCGGGATCGTGTTCGGCAATGTGGTGCTGTATTCGGTCGACGACCCGGCCGTGCGGGTGCCGCGCTACGACAGGCAAGGTTGTATCGGGCTGCGGGAACACGAATGGGCCCATGTCGCGCAATACCAGGGCTGGGGGGCCCTGTTCTGGGTCAAATACCTCGCGGCGGAAGTCGCCCGCCCGTTTTCCGTGAGCCGCGTTAACCGTTACGAGATGCAGGCCGACGACTCCTGCCGGAAATGGGTCTAGAGGGCGCAACCACTTGATCAAGAATGAGATAAGGGCATTTGCGACTCGTGATCTGGCACCGTAGGGCCCGTAGGGGAAGGAGATGCCCGGCGGGGAGCCGCAAAACCTTATTTTACATTGTTTTACGAGAAATCCTCCGTCAGTCGCATGATGACGTTCGTTGAGCGGCTTCTGCCGCAATCCCTTTGATTAGAGCGGTTTACAGGGAGCGCCGCGGCGCCTATCATTACTCAAAACCGGTGTTGTTTTATGTAAATTGCTGACTGTGAATTAGATACAGGCGGATTTGGGCACTTCTCCAGGTTCCAGCCGGTCCGCATGAAACACAGCGGAAACATACCCGTTTCCCGGGAACCGCAGTCGAATGGAGACCCAGAGTCACGCCACCGACAACGCTTTGAGAACATCCCCGTTCTTCGCCGGTCATTCCCTTTGTTCAATGTGTACGGGTGGCTTGGGATCGCCACGTGCCAGCTCGGGATTCTACTTTCCAGGAATGCAGGCGAGGTCCCCGCATCCCACTCTGACCGTCCCCGGGCGAGCCGGCCGGCTCATGCGCTGCTGCCCCGTTTCTTCCGCGTCTTTCCTGCCCCGGGGGGCTTTGCGGCGGTTTTCATCTGCGCATATCCGCGTGCACCGGTGGATGTCGTCTTCGCGCCGCCGGGGAGAACTGTTTCAGAGAATTTGCGTTGATTTGGCGTGTTAAGTATAGTACCGCGTTCCGTTTCGAGTTCGGATGCCCGAATTCGAGAGATTACGCTGGTGGGACACTTTGCGGGAGCACGTTGTGATAGCCATAGTCGATTACAGGGCGGGCAATCTGACCAGCGTCCGGCTGGCGCTGGAACACTTGGGTCTGCCTGCACGAGTTACGCACGAGCCGGGGGAAATCGCCGCCGCCGAGCGGGTCATATTTCCCGGAGTGGGAGCGGCCGGCTCCGCGATGAACAACCTGGCCGAACTCGGATTGACCGATGTTCTCCGCGACGTCGTGGAACGCGGCACGCCATTTCTGGGCATCTGTCTCGGCGCGCAGGTCATTTTCGAGCATTCCGAGGAGGACGGAGGCGTGGACTGTCTTTCGATAGTCCCGGGCAAGGTACGCAAGTTCACGCCGTCGGATCCCCTCTGCAAAATCCCCCACATGGGCTGGAACACCATCGACCTGCGCGGGACACACCCGCTTTTCGAAGGCATCGAGAACGAAAGCGAGTTCTATTTCGTACACAGCTACTATCCGGCGCCCTCGGACCCCTCCTACATCCTGGCGGAGACCGAGTACGCGGGCGCCCGGTTCGCCAGCGTGCTCGCAAAAGACAATCTCGCGGCCACGCAGTTTCATCCCGAACGCTCCGGCCGGATTGGACTTCGGCTTCTGGAAAACTTCAGTACGTGGGACGGCTCATGCTGACAAAACGAATCATTCCGTGTCTCGACATCCGCAACCGCAAGGTCACCAAGGGCGTCAAGTTTCAAAACAACATCGAGCTGGGCGATCCCCTCGAGCTGGCGGTCGCCTACAGTGAAGGCGGCGCCGACGAACTGGTGTTTTACGACATCACCGCGTCCGCCGAGGAACGCCCCATCGACATCGACATGGTCCGCGAGATCGGCAAAGTCATCCACATCCCGTTTGCCGTGGGCGGCGGGCTCCATTCCATCCGCGACATGTATGCCGTGCTCGATGCCGGCGCCGAGAAGGTCTCGGTCAATTCCCTGGCCGTCTCGAATCCGCCCATCATCGCCGAAATGGCCCGCGCCCTCGGACGCCAGAACATCGTCGTAGGCATGGATCCCGTGCGCACCGAGGATATCCGGACCTGCCCCAGCGGATACGAGATCACCGTCCGCGGGTTCCGGGAACGCACCGGCATGGACGCGCTCGAATGGGCCAAACGCGCCGAAGAACTCGGCGCGGGGGAGATCGTGGTCAATTCCGTCGATGCCGACGGCACCCGCGCCGGATATGAGCTCGAACTGACCCGCTTGATCGCCACCCACACCAGCGTTCCCACAGTCGCCTCGGGCGGCGCGGGGACCTGCCAGCACATTGTCGAGGCTTTCACCTGGGCCCATGCCGACGCCGCCATCGTCGCGAGCATGGTGCATACCGGCGAATTCACCATCGCGCAGATCAAGGACGCGCTGCTCCAGGCGGGCATCCCCGTGCGCAGAAGGTGGTAGTCCCGGAGCGGGGTGTCTTCCCCTGCGCTACAAGAGCCCCGTTCTTTTGTGGGGTCTTCAAACTCGGCGGTTTCCGTGGCCAGGTCTTTTGCCGGCCAGCGCGCGGACGATGAAGCTGGGGCCGCGTCGTCCATCCGGTCCACAACGACTTGGGAAAACGGTTGACCTTTTCGCCT
>DDYW01000134.1:0-12809 GCA_002348185.1 Candidatus Hydrogenedentes bacterium UBA2224
AGCGGAACACGTCCGTGCGTTCGCCGCGCAGGATCCTGCGGACAAGGCCACGGCTATGCCCGGTGCGGCGCACGATCTCCTTGATCGCGATCCCGTCCTTCGCCAAGCGGAGGATGGTCCCGTTTGCGTCTTCCCGACGAAGATATCCCTCATATTGCAGCCGCTCGGCGGCCGTAAGCAGATCAGGGTTAATGGTCGCGGCGCCGATCGCGGCCCGGACCTGACGCATGGATTTGCGCACCGCGTCGAGAAAGGCACGGCTGGCGTTCTCCATCAGGTGCCAGCGGTCAGCCACCTGTGTGGCCGTCGGCAGCGCCTTGGCCGCAGCCGTGGCATATCCGCCGCCGCGATCACGAGCGACGGTGGTGATTTGGGGCTGGCAGGTCAGCCACGCCTGCGCTGTCGCGGGCTCCCGGTCGGGCAACAGAGCGATGGTCCTGCGACGCTCAAGGTCACAGATGATCGTGCCATAGCGTTGGTTGCGCCGCCACGCCCAGTCGTCGATCCCAACGACCGTTGGCGGGACGAAAGGCCGGTGGCCGCGTCGCCGCACCACCCGCAGCAGGGTGTCGTTGCTGACCGGCAGCATCAGCCTGCGGGCAAAGCTCGCCGCTGGCCGTCCGCCGAGCGCCAGTCCCAGGTGGTGGACGATGTGGTCGAGCCGGGCAGTCCGCCGTGCCCACGGCGCCAAAACCTTGGCGTCGAAGCGCTCCGCAAAGATGCGCCGGCCGCAGAGCACCGTGTCGCAGTGGAAACGCCGCGCCCGGACAACGAGCCGAACCGGCTTGCCTGCCATCGGCAGATCCGCCAGATGCCGATGATAGCGACTGTGTATCCGCTCCGAGGTTCTCCCGCATCCCGGGCACGAACTCGCGTTGCCAATCGCGCGAACCGAAATCAGCGTGCCGGCGCCGTCGCTGCTGACATCGTCCACCACGAATCCGAGCGGCACCAGGGTCGAAGGTCGGAGAGAGGGCTGCATGGCGTTGATTCCAATCCGAAAATCAACGCCAGCCGAATCCCAAACTCCATCAAAAGTGAGTCAGACCCAAAATTACACGCCGATCCCCCTCACAACGGGGTCAATCTTCCATGCCGAAACACATGCGCGATTCTACTGCAAAACCGCGTCGCGCCCAAGCTTAGAAGCCTTCATCTGTCAGCATTTGCCTGCCTTTTCATCCCGCCAGTGCCGGTTTCCAGACACGTTCCGGCGCACGCCAGTCGATGCCTTCGATCAGCATGGCCAGCTGCGCCGGCGTCAACGTGATCGCGCCGTCATAGCCCGCCATCACCGGCCACACGAAGCTGCCCTGGTCGAGCCGCTTGGTGAACAGGCAGAGCCCGTTGCCGTCCCAGAACAGAATCTTCAGCATCGAGGCCTTCCTTCCCCGGAAGGCGAACAGGTGGCCCGAGAACGGGTCCTGCTTCAGCGTCTGCTGCACCAGCATGGCGAGCCCGTCCAGGCCTTTGCGCATGTCGGTGTAGCCCAGCGCCAGATGCACCTTCACGCCGGCGGGAACGATCATCATGGTGCGATCTCCCCGCGCTCGACATGCGCCCGCACAGCATCGGGATCGCTGCCGACCGGCGCGAAGACCCGCCGCCCGTCGGCCAATTCGACGGCTATCATGCCGTCGGGCCGCTGCATCAGATCCTGCAGCACACGTGCCGCCGGCGTACCTTCGTCCAGCGCGACGGGCGCCAGCTTCGCGCGCTTCTTCTGCGCCACGCCGAACTGCACCCGCCAGCGGAACAGCAGTCCCGTGACGATGCCGTGCTTGCGCGCCACGCTCGACACGCTGACGCCCGCCTGGTCGCTCTCGAGTGCGATGGCGCGTTTTTCCTCGTCGCTGAAGACACGCCGGATCGGCTGCCGCGGCGCCTCCGGTTCACCCTTCGATGGAGCCGTCAAGAGGCCGTCCGCCGGCTTTTTTCTGGCACTAGTGCCAGCCGCCGGCCGGGCGGAGGGATGAAGATGCGCCCGCCAGTCGATCGTGTCCTCGACCTCGTCCAGCCGGTCGCGCCATTTGCGCAGCGATGTGGGCGACAGCTGCAGCGCGGCGGCGTACCCGCGCACGCCCATGCCGCTCCAGTTCATCGCCTCGACATGCATCGCCCAGATCGCCTGGAGGGCGCGGCTGCGCGCGTCCGTGCTCACGCTGAAGCGCAGCCGGGCGCGTCTCTTCTGGCGCTTTTCCTCGGCTTCACGGCGCTTCGACCGGCGCAGTTCCGCCTGATATTCCACATGCTTACGGGTCGCTTCCTTGCCGGTCAGATACTTCAGCCAGCGATCGAACGTGCACTTCCAGAGTCCGTGCTGGCGGCAATAGTTCGTCCGGTCCAGCCCGCTCTGCCGCCACGCCTCAATGTGAACAACCCAAAAGGACTGCCGCGCCGTGTTCTCGAAATGTCTCAAATTCATCGGAGATCCTCCATGCTACGAAGGAACCCGACATGCCCCGATTTTGCACCACGCCAATACTGTGCAGGGGCCGGACGCTTACTTTTAGGGGGACGCTTACTTTTAGTGCCGCCCGTAATCGGCGGGCCGCGCCAGCCCCGGTTCCGTCGCCCGCGAGCGACGCCGCAACCGCTACACTGCCCACCGTCACACCACGCAGGAGGCGGCTGATGGAGTATTTTTGCGGGCTGGACGTGGCGATCGAGGAGACGGCGGTGTGCGTCGTCGACGATCGGGGCGAGGTGCATCTGACGGTGAAGGTTGCGACCGAGCCGGAGGCGCTGGCGGCGGTGCTGAAGCCGTTCGTCGGACGGCTGCGGCGCGTCGGGCACGAGGCCGGCGCGCTTTCGCCCTGGCTGCACCCCGAGTTGCTGAAGCTGGGCCTGCCGGCGATCTGCCTGGAGACCAAGCACGTGCGCGCGGCAATGTCGGCGCAGCGCAACAAGACCGACGAGAAGGACGCGCTCGGCCTCGCACACATCATGCGCACCGGCTGGTTCCGCCAGGCGCATGTGAAGACGGAAGGCTGCTACCGAATGCGCCTGCTGCTGACGCACCGGCGCAATCTGAAGCGCAAGTTCCTCGATCTGGAGAACGCCATCCGCCACTCGCTCAAGAGCTTCTGTGTGAAGCTCGGAGGCACCTCGCGGGGCAAGTTCGACCAGGCCGTACGCGAGGCGGCGGCGGACGATCCGCTCACCGCCGAGCTGATGGACGCCATGCTGACGGCGCGCGCGGCGCTGTGGAAACAGTATGTGCGGCTGCACGATCTGGTTGTGAAGATGGTGGCTGGCAGCGAGCTGTGTCGCCGTTTCATGGCGATCCCCGGCGTCGGCCCGGTGACGGCCCTATCGTTCATGACCGCGATCGACGACCCGTCGCGCTTCCGCCGCTCGCGCGACGTTGCAGCGTACTTCGGGCTGACCTCCCGGCGCTGGCAGTCGGGCACGTCGATCGACGTGAAAGGGCGCATCTCCAAGGCCGGCGACGCCGATGTCCGACGTGCGCTCTACGAGGCGGCGTCGGCGCTGATGACGCGGTTCAAGGGACGCGACAAGGTCCAGAGCTGGGGCAAGGAGATCGCCAAACGCTCCTGCCACCGCAAGGCGGTGGTCGCGGTGGCGCGCAAGCTGTCGGTGATCATGCACGCCATGTGGAGCGACGGAACCTTCTACGTCGGCGATCCGACGGCGAGCGAAGCGGACCGCGCCACACGCGCCCAGATCAAGGACGGCAAGCTGCTGGGGGCGCACGCATGACCAACCCACGACGAAACAACCGCAGCGCGACCGCTCGATAACGGTCGCCGCCTGATCACACGAGCTCCGCCACGGCGGATGAGGACCGATGCAGACCATCAACGACGGGACGCACGATATCTTGCCTGCGGGCGTACCGGCGGACAGCCGGTCGGACCGCGCCCGAGTGCCTGTGACAATGCCCCGTCAGACCGATGGAAAAATGCGCCTCGACGGTTCGGGCGCTGCCAAAGGGCAGCCGGAATACCCCGTCGACGAGCGCGGAAGAGTGCAAGGCGCATCGCAACTCGAAGCCGCAAGGAGCAATCGTGTCATGGCGAACGACAGAGTATATTCTCGCATCCGGAAGGATAAACGACGATGCCCAGAAGGTCGGCGGAAACACAGCCGATTAAGAGGGCAAGATAAAGCGGATTTTCAATCCGCGCTCGCGTTGCTCGCAAAGCATTGTCTACACATTGTTTTCTGTTCGAGAAAACGAGGGATTCGGTCATCGTGCAGGGTGCGCTGCGGCTCCTTTGCCTCAGAATATGATTTTGTATGAGTATGTTGAGGTGCTTCTCCTAAGAGGTGCCCATCGAATTTTCAACGCCACGGCAAGTTTTTCTACGCTATACTACAGTAGCCTAATTTGAAGGCTTGAATGCCTCGAATTCACTGCCAATCCTGCCCTCATGGCAGACCGGGACGACAATGATTTCCGCATCCGCGCGGGCCATCCGCGCGCCAAGGGCACGCGCGCCCACCCGCGGGCACAGTCCTTCCTGAACCAGGTCCAGGCCGCCGCGCGCAGGGCCGGCGGAACGGCGTCTCATGGCGATGGTCCGACCGGGAAGGGAAGCGGGCGGTTCAATGCGCGCGGGCGCGGCGCCAGGGTGGTGGCCGGCTTCCCGGCGGAGGGGCGGGGTCAGGATAAAGGCGGTCCACGCTTCCGGTCCCGCCGCGTGGTGGTGAAGGCCCGCATCGTCAGGCTCAACCCCCGGCGCGGGGCATCGGGCATGCGCGGCACCGCCCGTACCGCCATGGACGCCCACCTGCGCTATCTGGAGCGCGACGGGGTCACGCGGGAGGGCGAGAAGGGCCGGGCCTATTCCGCGTTGGAGGACGAGGCGGACGGCCGCGCCTTCGTCGAGAGGGGACGCGACGATCGCCACCAGTTCCGCTTCATCGTCGCGCCGGAGGATGGCGCCGAGATGGGCGACCTCAGGGGCTTCACCCGCGACCTCATGCGCCAGATGGAGCAGGACCTCGACACCCGGCTCGACTGGATCGCCGTCGATCACCACAACACCGGCCATCCCCACACCCACATCATCGTGCGGGGCGTGCTCGATGATGGCCGCATCCTCAACATCGCCGGCGACTACATCGCCCAAGGCATCCGCCACCGGGCGCAGGAACTGGTGACGCTGGAACTCGGGCCGCAGACCGAGCTGGACGTGGCCCAGAAGCTCCGGCGGGAGGTGGAGGCCGAGCGACTGACCCGGCTCGACCGGATGCTCCTCGCCGAGCAGGAGGAGCGCGGCATCGTCGACCTTCGACCCGATGCATCCGACAGCTATACGGTGCGGGTCAATCGTCACTTGCTGGTGGACCGGGCGAAGCGGCTGGAGCGCTACGGCCTTGCCGAGGAAGTCGAGCCCGCCCGCTGGCGGCTGAAGGCGGATGCGGAGCGCACGCTGCGCGATCTCGGCACGCGCAACGAGATCGTCGCGACCATGCAGCGCGCGCTGGCCGATCACGGCCTCGCCGAGGAGCGGGGGACGGATCGCTACGCCATCCACGGCCAGACCGTCACCGAGCCCATCGTCGGGCGGGTGTTGGCCAAGGGCCTTGCCGCCGGCGACGAGATGGGCGACCGAATGCACCTCGTCATCGACGCCGTGGATGGACGCACCCACTACGTGGAAACGGCGGACGCCACCCGGCTGGACGCGGTCGGACGGGGGCACATCGTTGCGCTCGATCCGGTCCCGGTCAAAGCCGAGCCGCGGGCTGCGGACCTCAACATTCGCGACCTTGCCGAACGCTCGGGCGGAATCTATCGACCGAGCGCGCATCTGGAGGCCGCCCGCCCGGAGATCGAGCGGATCAAGGGCGATCCGGAAGCCTATGTCCGCTCCCACGTGCGCCGGCTCGAAGCGCTCCGCCGGGCCGGCCATGTGGAGCGCCTCGATGCCGACCACTGGAAGGTCCCCGCCGACATCGCCGAACGCGGCATGGCCTATGATGCGCAGGGCCAGGCGAAGGACTTCTCCGTCCGCACGCTCTCGACCCTCAACCTTGACCACCAGGTCAGCAGCGACGGGGCGACCTGGCTCGACCGGGAGCTGGCCTCGCGCGAGCGGACGCCGCTGGCCGAGGCGGGGTTCGGCCGGGAGGTGAGCGAGGCGATGGAGAGGCGGCGGCAGAGCCTCGTGGATCAGGGGCACGCGGTCCGGCTGGAGGACGGGGCGGTTCGGGCTCCGCGGGACATCCTTGCGCGCCTGGAACGAGCCGAGATCGCGCGCGTCGGTCGCGAGATGGCCGCGGAACGGGGATTGGCCTTCGTCGAGGTCAAGGCCGGCGAATATGTCAGCGGCAAGCTCACCGGCTCCGCCAACCTCGCCTCCGGGCGCTTCGCCATGATCGACGACGGCATGGGCTTCCAGCTCGTGCCGTGGCAACCCACAATCGAGAAACGTATCGGGCAGCACGTCACCGGTACCGTGCGCGACGACGGCGGCATCGAGTGGAGCTTCGGACGCAAACGCGGGCTGGGGTTGTGAGACGTTCTCCCAAGGAGCGGCAGCACTGCGGGCAGGCCCTGTCTGCTGCGAAGCATTGGGCCGGACCTGAGCCAGCCCCTCAAGGCTGGCGCTGGCGCGCCCCCGCTGCGCGGCTCACGGCCTTGACCGGCTGCCCCCGGCCCGGCAAGGGCTCGGCAAGCAGATAAGGCGGATTGGGAGCGTGGGCGCTCCAAGAGCGATTGCAAAGGATCGAACGACGTGCGGGGAGGCATAGACTTGGATCGAGAGCGTGGTGTGCCTTCTGAAAAGGCGCCTCTTCGCAGTAGGTTTTGAACGAAAGCTGTTCCGCCACCCAAGGCAATGAAAGCTGCAGTTTCTTCCGGCCGCACCGCCGTGCCTGAAGGAATTCGTATCAATCCTCGTCGGACGCCCCGTCCGAAGGTGTGCCGTTGATGCGGTGCTTGAGGATGCTCGACGGCTTGAAGACCATCACTCGGCGTGGCTCGATGGGCACTTCCTGCCCGGTCTTGGGATTGCGGCCGATGCGCTCACCCTTCTCGCGGACGACGAAGGAGCCGAAGGACGACAATTTCACCGTCTCGCCGCGGGCGAGGCAGTCGGCAATCTCCTTGAGGACCATCTCGACGAACTGGGCGGACTCGATGCGAGACAGCCCCACCTTCTGATAGACGGCCTCACACAGATCCATCCGCGTTATGGTCCGACCAGCCATTTGTCCTCCAGCCCCAGAAAGCTCACGCAGCTCTGCGACCCACCACGCCGGGGGTCCCGCATTAGACCCCGATCGATTTCAGCAGAGCAGGACCCATGGATATGAGGACAAACGCCACGCTCTCGCGCACCCCTGTATCGGCGAGCTATGTTCCTCGCAAACTAGCTATGCACGCGCGCGAAGGTCAATGCAAAGGTGCCTAAAACGGCAGGGCAGCGGGCGGCCATTTGCGTTCTCGTCGATGATTCAGTTCGAACCACTCCGCATCGAAAGCACTGGTTGCAGGCGGGTCTTCCTGCTAGGTTACATGTAACCATGGCGAGGTCCAATCACATGCCCACGGCATCGACGCCCAAGTCCTCCCGCGTGAAGGTCCGGGATTATCGCGCGCGTCTGCGGTCCCAGGGCTTGCGGCCCATCCAGATCTGGGTGCCCGACGTGCGCGCGCCGTCCTTCCGGTCGGAGGCGCATCGCCAATCGCTGGCCGTTGCGACGAGCCCCCATGCCGGTGAGGATCAGGCCTTCATCGACGCGGTATCGGATTGGGGTGATGAATGAGGCGGGGCGACATCTGGACCGTGGCCGGCGGCAAGGACTATGCGGGCAAGCCGCGTCCCGTCGTCATCGTGCAGGATGATACCTTTGACGCCACGGATTCGATCACCATCTGCGCCTTCACCACCGACGAGACCGAGGCGCCACTGTTTCGTCTTCCCGTGGCGCCCAACGAACGCAACGGGCTCAGGACCACGTGCCGCCTGATGGTGGACAAGATCACGACCGTCCCGAAATCCAAGGTCGGGACGCGCATCGGACGCCTGGACGATGAGGATGTCCTGCGCCTCAACCGGGCCATCGTGGTCTTCCTCGGACTGGCCGCATCTTCCGGAGCGAAGCGGCGGTCATAGAACCGGCGTAAGCAATCCTCGCCCGCTATAGCTTCCCCGCTACGCTTCTCTCTTTCCGTATCGGATAAGTATTTTCGCGCTGGTCTACGAGATCGTAGCCGGGCGTAAAATTAGGCTATTCTTGAACTTGCCCGATGGCGTGATCCTGCGAGCATGCTCCGCTCGCGCCCTCTTCGTCGAAGGAAGACAAGAACCATCGCGTCCTGCGAAGGGGCGATCCCGTCTTCTGGTGCTACCGGTGCGTCACGCTCGAAAGGATCGAATCCCGGCATCGGAGGGGGCGGAAAATCTCTGAAACGCCTTGCGCCGCAAGACTCGCATGCGCATGATTCGGGCGTCTGGCACGTCACCGACGATTGGCCTTCGACCGTCCCGGTCACCGCCGATGAAGTCGATGTGATCGAAGCCTTCCTGCGGCAGGCGATCGACGCGCTTCTGAAGTGACGGCACCGAAGCGAGGGGAAGTCCGGCCATGAACGTGACCTTGCCTGTTGCGAGCCGTGCCGCGCTCTATCTCAGGGTTTCCACCACCCGGCAGGCCGAGGTCGACCTTTCTATCCCCGACCAGCGCCTTCAGACCGCCGCCTATTGCCAGCGGCAGGGCTGGCCGGTCATCGCCGAATATGTCGAGCCTGGCGCCTCTGCCATGGACGACAACCGGCACGAGTTCCAGCGGATGATCGAGCGGGCGTGCGACGACGATCGCCCGTTCGATGTCGTCGTCGTCCACAGCTTCAGCCGCTTCTTCCGTGACGCCTTCGGGCTCGAAATGTACATCCGCCGCCTCGCCAAGCACGGCGTGCGGCTCGTTTCCATCACCCAGGAACTCGGGGACGATCCGGCCCAGGTGATGATGCGGCAGGTCATCGCCTTGTTCGACGAATACCAGTCCCGCGAGAATGCCAAGCATGTCCTGCGCGCTATGAAGGAGAACGCACGGCAGGGCTTCTACAACGGGGCGCGCCTGCCGCTCGGCTTCACCCTCGAAGAGGTGGAGAAGCGTGGCCACCGCACCAAGAAGCGGATCATCGTCGATCCCGTCGAAGCCGAACTCGTCCGGCTCATGTTCGATCTTTATCTGCAGGGCGACGGCACGTCCGGCCCCATGGGCATCAAGGAGATCACCAAGCACCTCAACGCCAGGGGCTATCGCACCCGGCTCGGCGCAAGGTTCGGTGTCGGCACGGTACACGGCATCCTGACCAACACCGTCTATGTGGGCGCCTGGAGCTTCAACAAGCGCAACGCCAAGACCGGGCAGGTGAAGCCCCAGACCGAGGTCATCCCCATTTCCGTTCCGGCCATGATCGACCGCACCATCTTCGACAAGGTGCAGAAGACGCTGAAGGCCAAGAGTCCGCAAAACAGTCCGCCACGGGCCATCACCGGACCGATCCTCCTGACCGGCCTTGCCTATTGTGCGTCCTGCGGCTGCGCCATGACCCTGCGCACCGGCACGTCGAAGACCGGCAGGGTCTACCGCTATTACAATTGTTCGTCCTCCGCTCGCGTGGGCGAGACAGCCTGCAAGGGCCGCTCGGTCCCGATGGACAAGCTCGACCAACTCGTGACCGAGCATGTGGCGGAGCGCATTCTTCTCCCCGAACGACTGGAGGCTCTGCTCCAGTCCGTTGCCGACCGGCGCCTGAAGGCCGATGCCGAGGTCCAGGGCCGGATCGAGGACTTGCGCCGTGAAGCCGGAGTCACGGAAGACAAGCTCCGACGCCTCTACGAACTGGTGGAGGATGGTCTCACCGACCTCGACGATATGCTGAAGGAGCGCATTGCAGCGCTCAAGTCCGACCGCGACCGGGCGAAGTCCGCCTTGGAGCGGATCACCAACCGGGGTGTAGCCGGGCGGCTGGACCCGGACCGGATTGCCCGGTTCGGCCAGCTCATGCGCACCAACATCACCGAAGGTGCGGTGCCGTTCCGCAAGGCCTATCTGCGATCCCTGATCGACGCCGTGGAGGTCGATGACCACGTCATCCGCATCCACGGTTCAAAGACAGTGCTGGAACGGGCCGTACTCGCCGATCAGGCCACCCATCCGGGGGTTCGCGGCTTTGTACGCAAGTGGCGCGCCGGGGAAGATTCGAACTCCCGACCCCCAGATTCGTAGTTCAGAAATGACGCTTCGCCATGGCATCCCCCTGCACTTCTAACTTTCCTTGCAATCATTTAACATATTGATTATTATTCAAGAATCGCATCTTGGCGTGTTCTGGAGGGGCTGCGCCACTAAACCTTTCGCTCCGCCAAAACCGTTTCAAAAACCGTTTCAGAACTTCAGGGTTACGCCATGGCCGAACTGCGTTTCCAGATCAACGATAAGGCCATCGAGCGCCTCCCTCCGCCCGAGAATGGACGCTACATTGTCCGAGACACCGAGCTGAAGGGGTTCTTTCTCGTCGTTGGTACCCGCAAGAAGACCTTCACCATCCAGGGCGACCTCAGGGAGGAGGGAAAGCGCGCGGCAACCATCCGGGTCGCAATCGGCGACACGTCGGAGATGTCGACGCGAGCCGCGCGGGCGGTGGCGAAGGAATATCTTGCGCAAATCAGCCGGGGGCAGCATCCCAGAGGCGAGTGTCGGATTGCCAAGGCAACGACAGCTGCCGCGCTCGAGACTCCAGAGGCTCCCAAGATCGTCGGCATTACGCTTCGAGCGGCCTGGGAGCGCTACAAGATCTCCATGGTTCGCAAGAACCGAAGCGAACGCACCATCGAGAGCTATCGCGATCACATTGAGCGGATCTTCGCAGGGTGGCTGGAAACGCCGCTGATTGAGCTCGGCAATGACCCGGCGAAGTTGGCAGCGAAGCATGATGCGATCACCGAGGAGAACGGCCCTTACATTGCCAATGGCAGCATGCGGACGCTTCGGGCCGTGTATAATCACGCCCGCAAAACCAACCGCGAGTTGCCTCCCGACAATCCAGTTGGAAGCATCGACTGGAATGGCGAGAAGCGCCGCGATACCGGCATGGGCCTCGCGGACCTGAAGGGCTGGTTTCTCGAATTGGCCGCGATCGACAACCCCATCCGGCGAGAATTCCACTTGTTCACTTTGCTCTCTGCATGCCGGCCTGCCGCGCTGAAGGAGGCCAAGCCCTCGCACCTTGATCTGCGGCGGCGGGTGCTGCACGTCCCCAGGCCCAAGGGAGGCGCTGACCGCGCCTTCGATATCCCGCTATCGCGGCAAATGATCAGGTGCCTGCTGCGGGCAATGCGCTTCGGTCGCTTGATGTATCCGTTCGAGGCGCGGGAGTGGATCTTCCCCGCAGATAGTGCGGATGGGCACCTTGCCGAGCAGAAGGAAGAGCGGAGCACATTGTCGAAGTGGGGCAACGAGCTGCGTCAGACATTTCGCACGATCGCCAACCCAGCGGGCGTTTCCGAATTGGATGCCCGCATGCTGATGAACCACTCCATTCCAGGAGTGAACGCGGGCTACATCACCCGGCACAAACTCCTGGAAGACCACCTGCGCGCCCAGCAGCAGGCGATCAGCTCAACGATCTTCAACGCGCTCGGGAATGCGGTCGCCGAGGACGAGAACCTCATTGCCTGGCTCGGTCTGGGAGCCGCGAGGAACGCAATCTGTCGCGCTGCGGACGAATTCGCCGAGCGCGAGGCGATTTCGACGTGCAACCAAGCCATGCTACGTCCGACGAGCATACGGCACCGTTAAAGTTGTAAGCAATCACCCCGGCTCACCGACAATCCACGCTGCGCCGCTAGGAGTTTTTCACCCGCTTCCTCGGTGATGGATGCGACCGCCTCACCTATGAGGCCACGGAGCGCGCTCTGCGCGGCATCGCCCTCGGCCGCAAGACCTGACGGTACGCAGTTCAAGCGTCAGGTGCGAGCCGCGATCGGAGCCGCAACCATAGACCCCGATCTGCTCACGGCCGCCGAGAGGTTACTATGAGGGATTTCTTCGTCGGGCAGATGCAAACGGGACCATCCTCCGCTTGGCGAAGGGCGGGATCGCGATCAAGGAGATCGTGCGCCGCACCGGGCACTGCCGTAGCCTTGTTCGCAGGACCCTGCGCGACGAGCGCACGGACAAGTTCCGCTCGCGGGAAAGTTTGCTGGAACTGTACTGACTGCCTTCGCAGCCTCGCGCGTCAGGACCCGCGATTGAGCCAGGGCGGCAGGCCCATGCTAGATCCCGCCGCTCCCCCGTTGCCATGTCAAACAATTCAGAGTCGAAATCCTGAAGCAGTTCCGCCCCCATGCGGGCTGTTCTTCCGGCTGTCTATCTGAGCTGCGTCTCGACCGGCAGGCCGTGCTTGCTCCAGGCCAGCATGGAGCCGTCATAGAGCATGACGTCCCGGTAGCCGAGCAGTTCGTGCATCACGAACCACGAGATGGCGGAGACATGGGCCGTGTTGCAATAGGCCGCCACCGCCTGCTGCGGGCCAAGGCCGACGGCGGCATAGGCGCGGGCAAGTTCCTCCTTCGGGCGATAGGTGCCGTTGGCGGCAAAGTTCGCATCGAAGGGAAAGAGGGTCGCGCCGGGAATGTGGCCCGCCTTCGCGATGTTCGGGCGCTTCTCCAGGCCCACATAGAAGCTGAAGAACCGGGCGTCGAGGATGCCCGCATCCTTGTGCGTCTGGAGCGCCTCCATCTGGGCCGTGTCGGCGAGGAATTCACGCCGCGCGGGCCGGGCCTTGAAATTCCCCGTCTGCGCCGCCTCGTCCTCGCCCC
>DDYW01000134.1:12966-14570 GCA_002348185.1 Candidatus Hydrogenedentes bacterium UBA2224
GATTTCCACGCCGCGTTCGGTGGTGGTGCCACGGGCCTTGCGGAAGTCGAGAGGCACCGCGCCGATGAGGTGGCCGCCTTCCTTGTAGCTGGTGTCGTCATTGCGCACGTCGAGGACGAGGACCTCGTCCTGGTGGGCTGCGAGCCATTCGCTCGACACCAGCGGGCCGGGAAGGTCCAAGGCGGCTACTGGTGTCGCGAGCAGGACCGCGAGGAGCCCCGAGGCAAGCACGCCCGATAGCATTTTGAACATTGGCGTTTCTCCCATTTTTTGGTTTGGACTTCGGGGGATGGCGTCGCGTCAGCCCGCCACGACCGGCAGTCCCGCGGCGCGCCATTCCGGCATGCCGTCTTCCATGCGGCGGGCCGAGAAGCCTTTGGCGCGCAGGCGTACGACCGCCTCCACTGCGAGCAGGCAATAGGCGCCGCGGCAGTAGGCGATGATCTCTGCCGCCGGATCGAGTTCCTCGAGACGCGCGTCCAGCTCCTCAAGTGGAATGCTGACGGCTCCGGGCACGTGGCCGAGGTCGAACTCCTCGCGAGGTCGCACGTCGATCACCGTGACGAGGCCCGCCTGCGCGCGTTCCACAAGGTCGGCGCGGCCGATGGGCTCAAGCCCGTCCCGCCCGTCGAAATAACGCGCAAGCAAAGCGCCGACCGTCGCGATGTTGCGTTCCGCAGTCTGCCGCAGCACCGACATGAGCTGGACGATCCCGTCGTCCGCCAGCCGGTAGAGGACGAACTTGCCGTCGCGGCGGGCCTCCAGCAGGCCCGCGCGACGCAGCTGCTGCAGGTGCTGCGAGGCATTGGCCATGGAGAGCCCGGTCAGCCGGGCCAGCGCCTCCACGCTGCGTTCGCCCTGGGCGAGGTGCTCCAGCAACTCCACGCGGTGCTCGTGGCCGAGGGCGCGCGCCACCGTGGCCAGCTCGGCGAACAGAGCGCGTTTGGGATCCGTTGACTTGCACATGATGGTAACGATACATCATTCAAGCGATAACTTGAACGTATAATTATCCTGCCCATGCCGCGAGGGCATCGTGGGGTACCGGCGGAGTCGGACATGCATGCGCTGTTCATTCTCAACGATCCGCCCTACGGCACGGAGCGCGTCTATAACGGCCTGCGCGTCGCCGCCGGCATCCTCAAGCAGGATGCGGGAAACCGGGTCACCGTGTTCCTCATGGCGGATGCGGTCGCCGCCGCGAAGGCGGGCCAGAAGACGCCGGACGGCTATTACAATGCGGAGCGCATGCTGAAGCGGGTCCTCGCCGGCAAGGGCGAGGTGCTTCTGTGCGGCACCTGCATGGACGCCCGGGGCCTCACCGATACCGATGTGGCGCCCGGCACCCGGCGCAGCACCATGGATGAACTCTCGGCCATCACCGTTTCGGCCGACAAAGTCTTGGTGTTCTGATGACCGCACCCGCCATTGCGCAGGCGATGCCGCGAAGCCGTATGATCCGGCAGGTCGCGCTGCTCTCCGCCGCCCAGGCGCTGTTCCAGACGGCATCGGTCATGGTGATGACGGTCGCTGGCCTCGCCGGCGCCGCCATCACCCCCGCGCCGGAACTCGCCACGCTGCCGGTGGCGGCCATGTTCCTTGGG
>DDYW01000169.1:0-13182 GCA_002348185.1 Candidatus Hydrogenedentes bacterium UBA2224
GATGGGCCGCGTGGCTATTCTCGGTCGCCCCTCGCGCGGCCTCTTGTAGCGCAGGCGTCTCGCCTGCATTGTTGTCTTCCGGTGGACGGTATGGACGGTATGGACGGTATGGATGGTATGGACGGTATGGACGGTATGGACGGTATGGACGGTATGGACTCCGGTCGCCCGAGTCCCGCAGGGACGGCAGAAAATAGCCCACCACTTCAGGTGGGAAGCCCCGTATCCCTCACATCCCGAGTCCCGCAGGGACGGCAGAAAATAGCCCACCACTTCAGTGGGAAGCCCCGTATCCCTCACATCCCGAGTCCCGCAGGGACGGCAGAAAATAGCCCACCACTTCAGTGGTGGGAAGCCCCGTACCCCTCACATCCCGAGTCCCGTAGGGACGGCAGAGAATAGCGCCGCCGAAATTCACGTTTGGATGCGCGGCGCTTGGAACATGTTCCCGTTCGAACCGGATGCAGGCGAGACGCCTGCGCTACAAGAGGCCCGGATTCATCAAAAAAGGCCTCCCCGCCGGCTCGAGGCCAGCGGGGAGGCTGAAGATGCGTTGACGGGTTGCTCAGGATAGCACGCCGCCAGAGCGGCCCGCAGCCCGGGCAACGTCACGATTACATGCCTGCCGTGATTCCGCCCGAGAACGCGGCAAAGTTCTTGTTCACCGGGGGCTCGCCCGGGTAACGGATGAATTCGACGTGGCCGTCCATGAACAGCACGTTGGCGCCGCCGGGGACGTGGTTGTAGTCGGCGACATCGGTCGAGGTCGCGTCATACGCCACGAAGATCTCGGACTGGGCCTGCGCCGAGCCGGACGGATTGTTGATGTCGGTGACCATGAAGCGCTCGATGCCTTCGCGCAACCGGTAGACGGTGTTGCCGCCGCCGTTGCCGTTGCCCGCCGCGACGCTCGCGTCGACGTTCGTCGCGTTGTTGACGGCATCAATGTCCCCAAGTGGGAACGCCGTCGCTACGAGTCCCAGGAAGTATTCCCACGTCTCGACGACCTGGGCCGGCCCCAGGACGGTCGGGTCAATGACGACCTCCAGGGCGCCCAGAATGGCGGCCACGCCCGCTGTCGTCTTCGTCGCGTAGTCATCGCCGGCACGGTCATACACGTAGCCGTTGTAGCGGTAGCTCATGTCGACCGACTTGATGCAGGAGCTGCCGTAGTTGCAGCCATGCCCGTCCGCAGCGATGTCCAGTTTTTCACCGCTGCCGAAGAAGTTCTCGCCGTTCTTGCCCATGTAGGCTTCCTTGGTGTCCTTGGAGTCCGAGGGGCAGAAGAAGATCGCCGGGTCGGTGACGTATTCGGGATAGATCGCGGTCACCAGGGGGCCGAAGTCCAACGCGAACGTGTCATTGACGCGCACCACGTTGGGGGCATACAGGGGATGGAAATACTGCAACTGCATGGGGGGCCACTGTTCGCCCTTGGACTCGTTGGAGAACATCTTGAATACCAGCGCCTGCTGCTTCAGGTTATTGGCGCAACTTGCGCGGCGGGCCGCTTCGCGTGCGCGGGCGAGTGCGGGGAGCAGGATAGCCGCCAAAATGCCGATGATAGCAATGACGACCAACAGCTCGATCAGCGTAAACCCTTTCTTCATTGTTTCTATCTCCTTGATGTTGCTCTATGAAGCCTTCCGAGAGGCTGCCCACAAACCCGCGGCGACACACCGCGGGTATATCCACATCACTACGTCCTGGCGACCAGGGGCGCCAGGGGCGCCGCGTCCAGCCCGGAACTGCCAAGAAAGGGGAAAAACGGCGAATCCTGAGAGAGGGGAGGGCGCGCGCAAAACGCTTCAACTGAATGACACCGTCAGCCCCGCTATGACAACGATGTCATAACAAGCGTATCACAGATAGTGCGGGCTGTCAATAGGGTTTTTCCCGAGCATTTCCCCCCGGATAATATAACAAAAACACAGATCCTGCTGGACAGGCGGCCTCCCTTCGTGTATAGTAGTGGGGTAGGGTATCTCGGGCCGGTCCGAGGTAATCGATGTCATAACGTGACGTAATGTTTCGTATTCGCAGTACGGTGTAGGTAAACGGATCCCATGGACAAGACAACTCGAGAGAACGGCCCCTGGACTATCCACGACATTGCGCGCGAGGCGGGCGTCTCGGCGAAGACCGTCAGCCGGGTGGTCAATCAGGAGCGGGGGGTCGCGGAAGCCACGCGGCGCCGTGTTGCGTCGATCATCGAGGAAGTGGCGTATTTTCCGCATACGGGGGCGCGGAGCCTGCGCACGACCACCCGCGACTGCATCGGGGTGACGCTGCCGGCGCCCCGCACGCGCGTTCCCCTGAGCCCGACGATGTTGAACTGGCTCTTTTTCGAGCTGGACCGGGTGTTCGGGTCGAAAGGGGATTTCGTCGTATTCGACCTCAATCCGTACGCGTTGACGAACCACCATGACTATGCCCGCGGCCTGTGGGAACAGCGCTATTCGGGCCTGGTCATCGCCGGGGTGCTCGACGAGGACGATTCCGTGGTCCGCCGGGTGCACAACGCCGGGGTGCCTTACATGACGTCCTGCCGGATGGACAGCTTCCCGGAGTGCAGCAGCGCGACGATCGACATTGAGGAAGGGGCGTATCTGAGCACCGACTACCTGATCCGGCGCGGGCACAAACGCATCGGCATGCTCAAACCGTTCAAGAACACGCAGCCCGGCAACGCCCGCCGCCGGGGGTATGCGCGGGCCTGCGCGGCCCAGGGCATCGAGTTTGACGATAGCCTTGTGCGCCCGATCACCCTGGAATCGGCGGACGTGATCAACGCCGTGTTCCGGCTGGTCTCCGACCCGACCGTGACCGCCCTCATCGACAGCAGCGGCGCGGAGGACTCGGCGAGCATCCGCGAGGGCGTGCGGCGCGCCGGCCGCATCCTGGGCAAGAACATCGAGGTCCTGCCGTGGACCTATTCCCACAAGGCCACGGTGCTGAATGAGGCGTGCGCGCATCTGTGGCTGCCCTTGCGCGAGGCCATGGCCGAGGGGTTCGAACACCTGGAAAAGTGGTTCCGGAACGAAGCCGAGGGGCCCATTGAGGTGCTGTACCGCTGCATCCTGCGCGACACCCCCGGCGAAGACGAATTCCGCGAAAAACAGACGGTGTTCCAGTTGATTACCTGAGCGCCTGATCTCCGGGCGGGGAATACGAAGAGAGACGGCCACAGAGGGCTCAGAGTTCACGGAGTTTGAACGCCCCCCGGTTTCATCAAAAATGTCCTCCCTGGCGGCTTGGCGGCTTTGCGTGAGGCATGATAGGTTCGAACGGGGACACGTTGTCGCGCCGCGGACGGCGCTTGGAACATATCCCCGTTCTTTGTCTTCTCCTCCGGAGCGTCTCTCGCGGAATCATTCTTGTCTTGTAGCGCAGGCGTCTCGCCTGCATTCTCGTCTTCCGGGGGATCCGGATGCAGGGGCCGGGTTCGAACGGGGACACGTTGTCGCNNCGCTTGGAACATGTCCCCGTTCTTCCGGGTTTTCCTCGCCGCGCAGGTGGCGTTGGGGGTGGGAATTCCGGTAAGCTATGCCGTGTGCATAGTGTTGAGTCTGTAAGGGCCGTATCGGGGCGAGCGCGTGAGCGTGTCCCGCGGAGCGGTCTGCCGAAGCCGGAACGAGACCTGACGGCATTGAGGTAAAACGCATGGCAAAAAACATTTACGAGAAAATCTGGGACGCGCATGTGGTGCATGACGAGCCGGGGCAGGACACGGTGTTGTTCATTGACCGGCATTTTGTGCATGAGGTGACGTCGCCGCAGGCCTTCGAGGGGTTGCGGCTTGCGGGCCGCGCGGTGCGGCACCCGGAACTCACCTTTGCGACCATGGACCACAACATCCCGACCACGGGACGCGGCAAACCCATCGCGGACGTGTTGTCGAGGACCCAGGTCGAGACGCTGCTCCGTAACTGCCGGGAATTCGGGGTCACGTGTTTCGATATGGGCAGTGAATTCAATGGCATTGTGCACGTGATTGGTCCGGAACTGGGGCTGACGCAGCCGGGGTTTACGATTGTGTGCGGGGACTCGCATACGGCGACGCACGGGGCGTTTGGCGCGCTGGCGTTCGGCATCGGGACCAGCGAGGTGGAACACGTGCTGGCCACGCAGACCCTGCTGCAGCGGAAGTCCAGGACGATGGAAATCCGGGTCAACGGCAAACTGGGTCCGGGCGTGACGCCCAAGGACGTGATTCTGGCGATCATCGGGAAGATCGGCACGGCGGGCGGCACGGGCTATGTGATTGAATACACGGGCGAAGTGGTCCGGAACATGAGCATGGAAGGCCGGCTGACCATGTGCAACATGAGCATCGAGGCCGGGGCACGCGCGGGGCTGGTGTCGCCGGACGCCACCACGTTTGAGTACCTGAAGGGCCGGGCGTATCTGCCGAAAGGCAAGCGCCACGAGGCCCTGGTGCGCGAATGGGCGCGCTGGGCGTCCGAGCCGGGCTGTTCCTACGACACGGTGGTAGAACTCGACGGGGCGGCCATCGAACCGCAGGTGACGTGGGGCACGTCGCCGGGGATGGTCACGGGGGTCAACGGGGCGGTGCCCCGGCTGGACGAGATCGTGGACGCGAACACGCGGCTGGCCGCGAAGAAGGCGCTCGAATACATGGACCTGCCCGAAGGGCTGCCGATCCGCGACATCCAGATCAACAAGATGTTCCTGGGCTCGTGCACGAACGGCCGCATCGAGGACCTGCGCGAAGGGGCGAAGGTCGCCAAGGGCTACAAAGTGAATTCCCGCATCGAGCAGGCGCTCGTGGTGCCCGGGTCGCGACAGGTCAAGGCCCAAGCCGAGCAGGAGGGCCTCGACCGGATTTTCCGGGACGCGGGGTTCGAATGGCGCGAGCCGGGGTGTTCGATGTGCCTGGCCATGAACGCCGACGTGCTGAACCCGGGCGACCGGTGCGCGGCCACCTCCAACCGCAACTTTGAGGGACGCCAGGGCAAGGGCGGCCGTACCCATCTGGTCAGCCCGGCGATGGCGGTCGCGGCGGCGATTGCGGGTCATTTTGTCGACATTCGCGGGTGGGAATACAAGAAGTAGAGGGTGATTGGGCAGGCGCGTGGCGTTGGAGGAGCGAGGCATGGGGTGTTGTCTGGGTGTGATCGCGCTGATCTTTCCGCGCGCGGCGCTGGCCGTGATGTGGCTGAGCGGCTACGGCGGGCGGGCCTTTGACAGCGTGCTGTGGCCGGTATTGGGCTTTTTGTTCATGCCGTACACGACCTGCGCCTATGCGTTCGCCGTCAATTCCCTGGGAGGCTTGCAGGGGTGGGGTCTCGCGGCGCTCATCGTGGGCGTGCTCCTGGATCTGGGCAGCCACGGCGGCGGCGCGAGCTCGGGCCATTCCTACTACCAGCGCGTTCGCGTGCACCGCTACGACTGAGCCCGCGCGCCAAACGGAATGACAACCATGGAAGGAGTGTTTGCATGAAACCATTCACCACATTGACCGGACGTGTCGCGCCGCTCGAAGCGCTCAATGTCGATACGGACCAGATCATTCCGAAGCAGTTTCTGAAGCGGATCGCCCGCACCGGATACGAGGATGCTCTGTTTTATGACTGGCGTTACCTGGACGACGGCACGACGCCGAACCCGGATTTCGAGATGAACGCGCCCCGGTACCAGGGGGCGAGCATCCTGTTGACCAAAGACAACTTCGGGTGCGGCTCCTCGCGTGAACATGCGCCCTGGGCGCTCGACAACTATGGGTTCCGGTGCCTTCTGGCCCCGTCGTTCGCGGACATTTTCTACAACAACTGTTTCAACAACGGCATCCTGCCGATCCGGCTGCCGGAGGCGGTAATCGAACTGCTGTTCCAGGAAGTGCGGGCGCAGGAAGGCTACTCGCTGACGGTGGATCTGCCCGCGCAGACGATTACGCGGCCCAATGGCGAGACCATCGCGTTCGAGCTTGACCCGTTTCTCAAGGAGCGCCTGCTCAACGGGTGGGACCAGATCGCCCTGACCTTGCGCCACGAAGCCAAGATCCGCGCCTACGAATCGAGCCGGGGGCTGGTCTGAACCGAACCCCTACGTCCGGGAGGACGCCACGACGCCATCATCGAGCACGAATGCTGAGCGCGAGACACACGCGGCCCCGGCGGAGACGCCGGAGCGCCCCCGGCCGTGGTTGGAACGGCCCCACGCCGGAGTGACGCTTCTTCTGGGGCTGGCGTTGCTGTTCTGGCTGTGTTTTGCGGTGGCGGGCACGTTCTCGCCGCCCGAGGAACGCATCGCGGGAGCCGAACCGATGGCCCACTATGCGTGGATCCGGTCGCTGGCCTTTGACCGCGACGTCGATTTTGAAAACGAGTACCGGGCGCTGGCTTCCGGGGACGTTGCGGCGAAGGAGAGCCCGCTCGACCTGGATGGTCCCCGCACCGCGACAGGACGGGTTCCCAACACGGTTTCGATGGGGCCGGGATTGCTGTGGGCGCCGTTCCTCGCGCTGGGCCATGTCACAGCCCGGCTGGGCGGTCTGCCGGCAGACGGATTCTCGCAGCCCTACCACACGGCGGTGTTTCTGGCCAATATCGTGTACGGGACGGCCGGCGCCCTGCTTGCCTATGCGGCGCTTCGCGCGCGGTGGGGCAAACGGGCCAGCGCGCTCGCGGCCGCCGGCGCGTGGGCCGCCTCGCCCGCTCTCTACTACACCTATGCCCGGGAAGCCATGCCGCACGCGTGCGCGTTCTTCGCGGCGGCCCTGTTTTTCTGCGCCTGGCTGCACCTGCGCAAGCGCGAGGCGATGTGGGCCTGGGCGCTGATCGGCGGCACACTCGGCCTGGCGGCGCTGGTGCAATGGCAGAGTGCCGCGTTTGTGGCCGTTCCGGCCGTGGACCTGCTCTGGAGGACCCGCCGCGACAACCTCACGCGCTTGCTGGCCTGCGTCGTCGCGGCCGTGCTGGCGTTCAGTCCCCAGATGCTGGGCTGGCAGGCCCTGTACGGGACCCCCGTGCTGATTCCGGGCGGCGCGGGAGGCATGTCGTGGTTCCATCCCGCCGTGTTTCGCGTGCTCTTGTCCGCCCGGGAGGGGCTGTTGACATGGACTCCGCTGATGGCCGCGGGCCTGCTCGGCCTTTTCTTCTGGCCAAAGGAAGACAAGACGGTTTGCGTGGCCCTGGCCCTCGCCGTGCTGATTCAGGTGTATCTGGCCGCCTGCGCGGGGGACGCGGGCGCGTCGTTCGGGATGCGCCGTCTGGTGCATTGCGCCCCCGTGTTCGGGGCGGGGCTTGCCGTGCTGTTTTCGCGGCGCCTGGCGTCGTCACGGCCCCGCTGGACCGCGGCAGCCGTCGCGCTGTGCGTCGTCTGGAACGCCCTGTTTGTGATGCAGTACGCGGGCCTGCTCGACCCGCTCTACCTGAACGAAGCGCTGTATACCCTTTCCGGGGAGCAGCAGGTGTCCGTCGACGCCCTTGCCACAATGGACCGGCTTCCGGACGGCACGCCTTTTGACCTGGAAGAATTCGCGGGCGTCCACCGGTTTCCGCGCGATGCCGCGCCCTCCCTGCGCCAGTTCATCCCGGACAAGCTGACGGTTCTGCTGGTTTTCGTTCGGCGGGTGGTGGGCGCAACGGCGCCCGGCCTGCTGACGGGGTGACGTTCTTCCCACCGTGAGTGCGGGCACGGTTCGGGAGGCCTTCTCCAAAACATAACGGCGCCTTGCCGCGGGGGCAAGGCGCCGTGGGGAGTCACTCCGCGGGCCGTGGTTTAATACATCAGTTCCATCCAGCGTTCTCCGGCCTTCAACTCGGCTTTGCGCCGCTGCCATTTTTCCTCGGACCCGGCAATCTTGGCCATGGCCTGATCCAGAAGTTCGCCCACCTTCTCGTGTCCGGCGACGAAGACGTAGGTGTCGGGGTCGCGGACCATGTCCCACACTTCCTGGCTATTCTGCTCGATGGCCTGGTCGAGGGCGACGGGCGCGTCGACGGCGGGCCGGGGGCTCACCGCTTCGAAGGCCTTGAAGGTATTCTCATCGTAGTAATTGGCGAAATCGTCGCGCTTGTCGTTCATGTAGAGCATCTCGAGACCGGTTTTGGCCCCGAAGAACAGGCGGACTTTGCCCTTCCAGCCGCCGCGCACGTCGTAGATGTGACGCACGAAGGCGCGGAACGGGGCGATGCCGGTGCCCAGGCCGACCATCAGCAGATTGGTGTTCTCGTCATCGGGGATGGTGAAGGCGCCCTTGTAGGGGCCGGCCATCGTGAGCTTGTCGCCGGGCGCGCGGTCGCAGAAATAGTTTGAGGCCTTGCCTTCGTACTTCTCGCCGCTGTAATCGTCGATGTAGAAGCAGCGCTTTACGCACAGCGTCAGGCGGGTCCTGTTCCCGGACACCTTTTCGCCGCCGGCGATGGTGTAGAGGCGGAGGTGATACTCGTTGCCGAACTCGTGCGGTCCCGGGACCAGCAATCCGATGCTGTCACCCACATGATAGGAGAAGTCTTCCGTGTCCAGCTCAATGACGATGTTTCGGATGTCCTCGTCCGAAGCCTCGGGGGTGATGCGGTCGTTACTGATGACCGTCGCGACGAACGGCTTGCTGATGTCCAACTCTGCCAGAGACGCCATGGTAATTCCTCCGATTCGGTCTCCATGGGGGAGAACCCGTTGCGCAATTCTTCTGAAGGCCCGGGCCGGGCGCGTGGCCCGGGCCCCGGCTTGAGATACACTCCACGCGCTGGTCTTCCGCGAGCGAACGACCGGCCGCAATCCCTATAGGGCGCTATTGTAGGGTGCGTGCACCGGGAGAGTCAAACGCCCGGGCGCACCCGAATCGCTGCTACAAGATGAGAATGCAGGCGAGACGCCTGCGCTGCAAGACAAGAATGACCCCGCGGGCCGAAACGTCCATAGTCCATGGGGTCCACCACGCCGCCGCCGATGGCCTCCCCCGAGTATCTCCTGGTCCGAACGGGAGTTCAGTGCCCCAGATGCAGGCGCTCCGCGAGGAATCCGGGAAGGCCGGCATCGAGAATGCGTTTCGCGGCCGCGTCCACCGCATACGGAACGCGTACCAGCTCGAATTCGCTGGTTTCGGTGTCGAAAATGCCCAGGGAGGCCCGGGCGTCGTCGTCGCGGGGCTGTCCCACCGAGCCGGGATTGATCAGATAGACCTTGCCGGGATCGAGCATGAATCTGGAATCGTCATCGAGCGCGTACACGCCGTCTTCGGAGAAGATGCCCGGGCAGTGCGTGTGCCCGAAGAAGCACAGCCGGTGGTTTTTTTCGCGGAGCCGGGCAATGTAGGGCAGGGTCTCTTCCCAGGAAAACATGTAGTCCCAGTCGCTTTCTTCCGGCGTGGCATGGACGGCGAGAAAGGACTCGTATTCGAGACTCATCGGAAGGGCCTTTAACCAGGCGGAGTTCTCGGGGCCGAGCTGTTCGGCGGTCCACTTGACCGCGGAGAGCGCCACCTGGTTGAATCCCCACGGTTCTTCCAGGCCGCAGGCCACGGCGTCATGATTTCCAAGAATGGTGGGAATGTTGCGCCCGCGGATCAGCGAGACGCATTCGTCGGGCGATGCGCCGTATCCGACCACGTCGCCCAGGCAGACGATGCGGGGCACGCGGCGTTGGTCGATGGTTTCGAGGGCGGCCGTGAGGGCTTCGAGATTGCCATGGATGTCCGAGATGATGGCGTAGCGCACGCGCACTTCCCCTCTCTTCGCTTGAGCCGGCGCCCGCGGCCGGAGCAGGTTCCGCCCGTTCGCGGCGACGGACTCTTCCTCGAATCCTCGTAGCCTGTTACGGCGGCCTCTGGAGTACACCAAAACGCCGCCCATCTGCAATCGCGCGTCATTCGGGAACTTGACGCCATCGGCGCGGAATTGCGATAAGAATGCATGGATGTGTCTAAAAGTGCAACCTGACCGTGGGCGTGCGTTACGCGGAAGGGGGTTCCCATGAAGCGTTGTGTGGCGATAGCGTGGATGCTCCTTGCGGCCGCGAGCCCTGCCCGGGCCGGCGAGAGCGCCGCCCCGGACCGCGAGCACGCGGCGGGTGCGTTGCGGCGTGCCGTCGAATTTTTCGACGGCGCCGTATCCGTCGAGGGCGGGTATCTGTGGCGGTACGCGGCCGACCTGGCGTTGCGCGAGGGCGAAGGCAAAGCCACCGCATCTCAGGCGTGGGCGCAGCCCCCGGGCACCCCGAGCGTGGGCATGGCCCTGCTCCGGGCCTATGAATCCACGGGAGAAGCGTATCTGCTTGAGGCGGCGCGGAAGACCGCCCATGCCCTGGTGAAAGGCCAACTGGTTTCCGGCGGATGGCATTACGCGATCGAATTCGACCCGGAAAAGCGGACCCGGTATGCCTATCGCGTGGATTCGTCCGAAGCCCGGGGCCAGAACGTCAGTACGCTTGACGACGATACGACCCAGGCCGCGCTGCGCTGCCTGATGCTGACCGACAAGGCCCTCGACTTCACGGATGCAGCGATCCACGACGCGGCCGGGTATGGTCTCGACCGGCTGCTGGCGGCGCAATACCCGAACGGGGCGTGGCCGCAGCGCTTCACCGGCCCCCCGGACCCCGAGAAGTACCCCGTCAAACCCGCGTCGTACCCGGACGCGTGGCCGCGAACGTACGAGGGGATGTACTATGAGGGCTACTACACGTTTAACGATAACACGATCAGCGATACCATCGAGACGATGTTTCTGGCCGTGGACATCTATGGCCGGGAGGATTGCCGCGACGCCGCCCTGCGCGCGGGCGATTTCATCCTTCTGGCGCAGATGCCCGAGCCCCAGCCGGGCTGGGCGCAGCAATACAATGCCGCGATGCACCCGGCATGGGCGCGGAAATTCGAGCCGCCGGCGATCACCGGGGGGGAATCGCAGGGGGTGATGCGCACGCTCCTGTACCTCTACCGGAAAACCGGCGAGGCGCGCTTCCTCGAGCCGCTGCCCCGGGCCCTGGAGTATTACGAGAAGTCCGCGCTTCCGGATGGCCGCCTGGCCCGGTTTTACGAACTGCGGACCAATACGCCGCTCTATTTCACCAGGGACTATCAGCTTACCTACAGCAGCGACGACATGCCCACGCATTATGGGTTCATTACGGCGTCATCGCTGCCGTCCATTCGTAAGGACTACGAACGGCTCAAGAGCATCTCACCCGAGGAATTGCAGAAATCGTCAACCGCCCCCGAACCGGCGGCGCCCCGCCTGACGCCCGAACTTGCCGGGAACGCGGCCGACGTCATTGCGGCGCTGGACGAACGCGGCGCGTGGACCGAAGCGGGCGATCTGCGGTATCACGAGCCGGGGTCCGCCGAGCGGGTGATTGATTGTCAGACGTTTATTTGGAACGTGGGCATCCTGGCCGAATACCTGGCCGCGACGGAGAGGTAAAACCCGTGGGGACAGCGTACCAGGCGCCGGCGGACAACGAAGCCCCATCGGTCAGTCCCGGGTGTTCATTGTCCCCGTTGGAAAGAAGGATTCTCGAGAGAGACATTCGTGAAAGGAGCGAGGCTCATGCGATCAGCGATCATTCTGGCAGTGCTCGGGGCGGTGGTGGCGGTGATGGCCTTCCCGGCCGCGGCAGGGGAGGAAGCGTCCTCCAGTCCAAAACCGTTGCGGGCGGTGGTCGTCACGGGCGGCCACGCGTACGACAAGGAGGCGTTCGAGGCGCTGTTCCGGGGTATCGAGGGGATTGAGTTCGTCTTTCAGGAACAGCGGGACCACAGCGAGTTGTTTGAAGACATTTCCGGCTGGGATTACGACGTGATCGTGTTCTATTCGATGACTCAGAACATTTCGGAGAAGCGCCAGCAGAACTTTCTGAGCCTGCTCGACCGGGGGGTAGGCGTGGTGGCGCTGCATCACATCATTTCCGGGTTCAATGACTGGCCCGAATTTCAGAAGATCATCGGTTCGCGCTATCTGTTTGCGCCTGTCGAACAGGACGGCACAACACGTCCCGCTTCCTCCTACAAACACGACATCGAGGTCGAGGTGCGTATCGCGGACCCCTCCCACCCGGTTACGAAGGGGGTTACGGGATTTACCGCGGTGGATGAGACCTATCTGGGGTGCGCGTTTGAGCCGGACAACCACGTCCTGCTCACCACGGACCATCCCACCAGCGACCAGGCGATCGGCTGGGCGCGTACGTACCGGAAGTCGCGGGTCTGCACCATTCAACTGGGGCACGGCCCCTCGATATTCGCGGACCCCCAGTACAAGAAGCTCGTGGTGCAGGCGGTGAACTGGACGGCGCGCAGGACCGGGTGAGCGCGGCGTCCTGAGCAGAACATCCCCGTCGTGTATCCGTGTGGCGAGACAGGTCCTGTGCGCGGGGCGCACGACAAGCGCGGGGGAGTTCAGGCTGGAGCTCCGGTCGCGGGCCGCGTTCCGGAGCGCGGCGGACCGGTTTACTTGAACCGGTAGGTGACGCGTCCTTTGGTGAGGTCGTAGGGCGACANNACTTGCGCATCTTGCCGGAAATGTGTGCGAGAACAACGTGCCCATTATCCAGTTTGACGCGAAACATCGCGTTGGGCAGACATTCGGTGACCTCTCCTTCAACCTCAATACACTCTTCTTTTTGCATAGATTCCTTTCCCGCTCGCTCCTTTCTCGCGTTGCGTCAAATCCTTCTCCCGCCCCGCCTTACGGCGCCCTGTGCCCGGGATTGCGGCATCAGGCTCTCCACCCGCACACGGCGGACGGCATGCACAAAACATCAACTCTATGCTACCAGATCGTGCCGAGCGATGTCCACACAGGGCAGCGGTTTACGGTGTCCCGGGCTAGAGGCCGTCTTCGATCTGGCGTTTTTCGAGGGCGAGGAGCCGGTCGCGGAATTCGGCGGCCTTCTCGAACTCCATGTTGTCCGCCGCCTGTTTCATCTTTTTCCGAAGCTCCCGGATGGTCTTGTGGATATCGAACGAGGGCGTGTAGAGTTCGGGCTCCTCGGCGGCTATGGGCACGGTGACGTAATCGCGTTCGTAGATGCTGGACATGACCTTCGAGATGGATTTGGTGATCGACCGCGGCGTGATCTTGTGCTTCTTGTTGTACGCGGCCTGGAGCTCGCGGCGGCGGTTCATCTCGCCGATGGCGCGCTGCATGGAACCGGTCATGGTATCGGCGTACATGATGACGCGGCCGTTGACATTGCGGGCGGCCCGGCCGCAGGTCT
>DDYW01000169.1:13223-14272 GCA_002348185.1 Candidatus Hydrogenedentes bacterium UBA2224
GTCGGAGTGCATGTAGCGCACGCGCACCTGGAGTTCGGCCAGGTACGCGGTCAGGTCCTCCGCCATGCGTTTGGTGAGCGTGGTGACCAGGACGCGTTCGTTGCCCGCGACGACGTTGCGTATCTCCTCGAGCAAGTCGTCGACCTGGTTGGCGGCGGGCCGGACTTCGACGGCGGGGTCTACCAGGCCGGTTGGCCGCACCACCTGTTCGATGATCAGACCTCCGCTCTGTTGAAGTTCATAGTCTCCCGGTGTGGCGCTGACGAAGATGCATTGATGGACCCGTTCCCAGAATTCGTGGAATTTGAGGGGACGGTTGTCGCGCGCGCAGGGCAGGCGGAACCCGTACTCGACCAGCTTGTCTTTCCTCGACCGGTCGCCCTTGTACATGCCGTCGATCTGGGACACGGTGATGTGGCTCTCATCGATGACCACCACGCTATCCGGGGGGAAATAACTGAGCAGGGTGTACGGGGGCTCGCCGGGCATACGGCCGTCCAGATGGCGCGAGTAGTTCTCGATGCCNNCGAGGCGCTGGGCTTCGAGGAGCTTCCCCGCGGCGTGCAGCTCTTTCAGGCACTCGTCGAGTTCGTGTTCGATGCCTTCGAGCGCGCGTTTCATGGTGTCCGCGGTTGTGGCGTAATGCGAGCCCGGGAAAACCGCCATGCGGCGCAGCCGCCGGTTGACGACGCCCCGCAGTGGATCGATTTCGTAGAGCCCCTCGATCTCGTCGCCGAACAGCTCGACGCGCACGGCGGTCGCGTCCTCGTACGCCGGAAAGATGTCGATGACGTCGCCCCGCACCCGGAACGTGCCGCGATGGAAGTCGACGTCATTGCGTGTGTACTGCATGGCCACCAGCCCGGCCAGGAGGTCATCGCGCGAGATAGACTCTCCCGGCACGAGCTCGACACGCAGGGCCCCGTAGGTTTCCGGGGAGCCGATCCCGTAGATACACGACACGCTGGCCACGATCACCACGTCGCGCCGGGTGAGCAGCGCGCGTGTCGCGGAGTGGCGCATCTTGTCGATCTCGTCGTTGATGGAGG
>DDYW01000176.1 GCA_002348185.1 Candidatus Hydrogenedentes bacterium UBA2224
GGGTTGCGCCGCGAACCCGGCGATTGGTATGCTCGACTTCCTGGTACCATTCCCGATGTACAGGGCCTCAACCACAATCATGCTTTGAGGGCCGGCTCGCCGACATCAGCTCAGAGCGGAGGAAACGACTCATGAAGAAGGACTCGAGAATCACGGTTTCACGCAGGGAGTTTGCGAAGGCTTCGGCCGCGGCCATTTCAACATTTGCCGTTTTGCGCGGCGCCTCGGCTCAGGGCTCTTCGGAAGTGCTGAAGGTGGGTCTGCTGGGCTGCGGAGGTCGCGGCACCGGCGCCCTCACCCAGATGCTGCAGGGCAACGAAAACGTCAAGGTCATCGCGCTGGCCGACGTGTTCCCCGACAAGATCGAACGCACCCGCACACAGATCGAGAGCAACGACGCGTTCGCCAAAAAACGCGACATCAAAGACGACCACTGTTTCACCGGCCTCGATGCCTACCAGGGCATCCTGAAGACCGATATCGACATCCTGCTCGAAGGCACGCTCCCCTACAGCCGCCCGGGACACCTGGAAGCGGCGGTCGAGGCGAAGAAACACATTTTTACCGAGAAACCCGTCGCGGTGGACCCCGCCGGCATCCACCAGGTCATCCGCGCCGCGAAACGCGCCGACGAGCTGGGTCTCTCCTTCGTGGCAGGCACCCAGCGCCGGCACCAGAAGCCTTATGTCGAGACCATCGCGAAGATTCACGAAGGGGCTATCGGCGACATCGTGTCCATGCGCGCCTACTGGTGCGGCGGCCTGCCGTTTGCCCATGACCGCAAGCCCGAATGGACCAGCGACCTCGAATACTGCATCCGCAACTGGTACGCCCACTGCTGGGTGTGCGGCGACAACATCGTCGAACAACACGTGCACAACCTCGACGTCTGCAACTGGGTCATGGAAGGCTTCGGCATCGACCACCCGATCTCGGTATTCGCGTCGGGCGGTCGGCAGTTCAAGCCCGATGAACCCAAATTCGGCGACCTGTGGGACCATTTCTCCTGCGATTTCGAGTACCCCAACGACGTGCACATGACCAGTTTCAGCCGGCACTGGGACGGCCTTGACGGCGACGTGTCCGAAGCGGTCTACGGCACCACGGGCAAGAGCAACTGCCGCGACATGGGCTCCGACGGCATCGACCCGTATGTCCAGGAGCACATCGACCTCGTGAAGAGCATCACCGGCGAAGGCCCGCATTACAATGAAGGCGTCCAGGTGGCCCACAGCACCATGTTGGCCATCATGGGCCGCATCTCCGCGTACAACGGCCGCCGGGTGACCTGGGACGATGTGATGGAAGGCAAGCTGAAGGACTACTCGATCGTTCCGGAGCTGGATTGGGCCAAGGCGTATCCGAACGAGCCGGTCCCGGTGCCCGGAAAGGTCGGCGCGGGCAATCTCCCCGAACTGCAGAGCAAATAGGGCGCACCAGTGAAAACCGAGAAGGAACCCAGAACCATGGACATGAAACGCAGATCGTTTCTGGCTTCGTGCGCGGCGGGCGCGGGCGCCATGGCCGCCCTGAGCAGCACGGCCATCGCCGCGACCAAAGAGTCCAAGCCGTTTGCGACCCTGCCCCTGAAGATCGCCGCGCCGTACAGCTGGTTTGACGGCAGCCCGGCCGAGCGCCTCGCGCAGGCCGCGGCGTGGGGGCTCCCCGCCGTCGAATGGCTTGGCCCCGATAAGAGCGCCGAGGAACTGCGCGACGCCTCCGAGAAAACCGGCGTCAAATGGACCTGCATCGGCGGCGTCGGCGCCATCGCCCCGGGCCAGATGGTTCAACCCAAGGAACACGACAAGCTCGTGGAGAACTTCCGCGAGCGGGTCGCGTTTGGCAAGAGCATCGGCGTCACCACCTTCGTCGGCTTGACCGGCAATGCCCGTGACGACATTTCCTACGACCGCCACATGACCTACGTGGTCCAGTGCCTGCGCCGCCTCGCGCCCATTGCCGAGGAGAACGGCGTGACGATCGTGATGGAATCGCTGAACACCCTCGTCGATCACCACGGGTATTTCCTGTCGAGAACCGATCAGGCCATGCTCATCCTCGAGGCCGTGAACAGCCCCAATGTGAAGATGCTCTTCGACATCTACCACCAGCAGATCATGGAAGGCAACGTCATCCGGAATCTCGGGGAGAACATCGAGCGCATCGGCCACATCCACGTGGGCGACAACCCCGGCCGCAAACAGCCCGGCACCGGCGAGTTGAATTACCCCAACATCTTCAAGTCCATCGCCAGCACGAACTACCAGGGCTATGTGGCCCTGGAGTGCGGCTACACCACCGGCACCGGCGACGAAGCCCTGGCGCAGGTTGCCGACTGCTTCAACTGGACCTGAGTGCCTCCCTGACCGACCGTAAGCGGGCGGCGTGCCTGATCGAGGCCCCGCCCGCCTTTCTTATTGTCCGGGGACTCAGTAGAATGGCATCGGCGCAAGAGCCGGGGCCTTCCCCCGGATCAATTCTCGGTCGAGGAGTTGGCGCGTGCATGATATAACCGTCCTGACGCTTATCCCCAATGCGGGAGATCGCCTGGCGCGGTGTCTCGAAAGCGTCCAATGGGCAGACGCCATTTTCTGCGTGGTGGACCCGAAGACCAACGACGGGTCCGACGCGGTGGCGCGGCAATATTCCGGCCATGTGATGGTTCATGAATACGTCAACGCGGCCGCGCAACGCAACTGGGCGCTTCCGCAAATCGAAACCGAATGGACGCTGGTGCTGGACGCCGACGAATGGGTGTCGCCCGGGCTGGCCGCGCATATTCAACGGGTCATCCGGGATCCCGCGAGTTGCGACGGGTACCTCGTGAAGCGCATGTCGTACTTCATGGGGCGGTTGATGCGGCATTGCGGCTGGGAACGCGACTACAACGTGCGGCTGTTCCGCACGGCGAAGGGGCGCTACCTCGACCGGCGCGTGCATTCGAAGGTGGTGGTCGACGGCTCCATGGGCCGCATCGACGAGGTGATGTACCACGACACCTACCGCGATTTTGACGAGTATTTCCGCACCTTCCAGCGATTCACGACGTGGGGCGCGGAGGACCTCCTCGAGAAGGGCCAGCGCGCCTCGTGGTTTGACCTGACCTTGCGACCGGCCTCGCGTTTCCTCAAGATGTATGTCATCCGCCGGGGCTTTCTCGACGGATACCACGGCGCGGTGCTGAGTATGCTCGGCGCATTCTCGGTATTCATGAAATACGCGAAATTGTGGCGTCTGGGACGGACCGAGGCCGAGTGCCGTCCGCCGCGGAATCCAGAGACGCCCGGCCCGCGCGGGCAGGACCAGGAACCGGACGGCGCTGCCCCGGCGGCGCGGCGTTGAACCGGGTCCGGAACGTTCACGGGGAGGATCTTCGATGCGAAATGTAGTGCGGTGGGTGGCGGCGCTGGGACTGGGTCTGGCGGGCGTGGCCACCGCGCAGGAATCGGCCCTCTGGCTGCATCCGATGTGCCAGAAACTGGACATTCCCTACAACGGCCCCTTCGAACAGCTCAGCGACGGCACGCTCCTGGTCATCGACCGGAACGTGCTGCGCAAGAGCGCCGACGGCGGGAAAACCTGGGAGGCGGTCAGCGGCGAAATCGCGTCGGGACTCGACATCAACTACGGCGGCCATCCGGGCCAGTTCCTTCAAACCCGCAACGGGACGATTGTCGTGGTCTACCTCGACATGGCCAACTACGTCTTCAGTTGGAACGATGAAAAGGGCGAGCCCAACCCCGAATGCCGCCTGGAACTCTGGGCCCTCCGAAGCACCGACGGCGGGAAAACCTGGAGCGACCGCCAGCAGCTTCTGCCGGGCTACAACGCCGATTTCATGGGTCTCATCCAGCTCGATTCCGGACGGCTCGTCGCCACGGTCGAACACCTCGACCCGAAACTCTGCCGCTGGGTGGTCATGTCGTTTGTCTCGGACGATGAAGGCACGACCTGGCAGCACGGCAATATCATCGATCTCGGCGGCCGTGGCCATCATGACGGCGCCGTCGAACCGTGTGTCGCCCCCCTGAGTGACGGGCGGCTTCTCATGTTCATCCGCACGGGCCTGGGCCAGTTCTGGTACGCGTATTCGGATGACAACGGCAGATACTGGCGGACCATCCGGCCGAGCGGCATCGACGCCAGCAGCGCGCCCGGCTGGGTCGAACGGCTCGCCAGCGGGCGCCTGGTCTTCGTATGGAACCGCTCCAAACCCGAGGGCGCCGAAAAACCCACCTCGTTCTGGCACGGCCAGGCCCATGAAGTGCCCGCCCCCGGCCACCGCGAGGAACTCTCGCTCGCGTTCTCGAACGATGACGGCCAAACCTGGACCGACCCCGTCGTGCTGATGCGCGAACCCAACGGCCAACTGGCGTATCCCTACGTTCTCGAACGCGCCCCGGGCGAACTGTGGGTCACGACCCGCTACACCTTCCTCCCCGGTGGAAAACCCGCGCCCCCCGTGAAGGTCCGCCTGTTCGAGAAAGATTTCGTCACAACCGGCGAATAGACAGGAATCCATCAGCAGCATCATGAAGTGTGCGGTCACATTCGAGGTCGAGGCGCGCGATCCGCGCTGCGGCGCGCGGGCGGGGCGCCTTCACACCCCTCACGGGCTCGTCGAAACGCCCGTGTTCATGCCCGTCGGCACCCAGGGCACGGTCAAGGCCATGACCC